>DATEKH010000063.1:0-10526 GCA_035277525.1 Allostellaceae bacterium | reverse complement strand
TCACGGCTGGAAATACGATATCGAAGGCAACTGCGTCGATCAGGCGAATCTGCCCGAGCGCCAGCAATTCAAGGACCGCATCCGCGCCAAGGCTTACCTCACGGCGGAGCGCAACGGCGTCGTTTGGGTCTATATGGGCGATCCTACCAAGGCGCCCGAGCTACCGCCCTTCGAGGCATGCTTTCAGCCGCGCGAGAGCGAAGGCGTCCGTTTCGTGCAGCGGCATTGCAATTGGCTGCAGGCGATCGAGGGCGATCTCGACACCTCCCATGTCGGGATTTTGCATTACGGCGCCATCAAGCCCGCGGAGGCGCAGAACAAAAGCCGGCTCGACCTCGTCGTCAACCGCGCGCCCGAATACCGCGTGGCCGAGACGCCGTTCGGCCTCACCTACGGCGCACACCGGCCGTCGCCGACCGTGCCCGGCGGCACCTATTGGCGCGTCGCGCATTTCCTCTTCCCGTTCTGGATCATGCCGCCGGTGGCGAGCCTCGAGCAGAACATCATGGTGCGCGCCTTCATTCCGATGGATGACGAGCACTGCATGTTCGTCGGCTTCGAATCGCAAGCCTATCAGCGTCCCAATGACGACCGAGTCCGGGTCTCAGGCTCGTATGTGCGCGACAATCTTCGCCCCAACGGCACCGGCTGGCACGACCGCCACCGCATGGTCGAATGCGCGGAAAACGACTATCTCATCGATCGCGCCGAGCAGCGGGAGAAGAGCTATACCGGCATTGGCGGCATTCACACCCAGGACCAGGCGGTGACCGAGAGCATGGGCACGATGGCCGATCATACTTTCGAGAATCTGGCGCCGTCGGACATCGCCATCGCCCGCAACCGCCGCATGCTGCTCAAGGCGGCCGAGGCCTTCCAAAAGGGCATCCGGCCGCCATCCGCCGACGACCCGCAGCTCTACGCCCAAGCCCGCGGCGGTTATTACACCACGACGGAAGATGGCGACTGGCTGGAGCTTCACCGCGCCGCGCTCGCACGGCTGCGGGCGCCGCGCGTTCCCGCTTAAACCGATCGAGACAGCGCGAGCTTAACCCCACACCTCGTCCGCCACCTCGACGATGCGGGCGAGCTTGCGCTCGACCACGTCCATCGGAAGACGCCCGCGCCGGGCCGCGCTCGAGAAGCCGCATTGCGGCGACAGGCTCAACTGCTCGAGCGGCACGATTTTAGCGGCCTCATCGAGGCGCCGCTTCAGCGAATCGGCGGATTCGATTTCCGGAAGCTTGGTCGTCACCAGCCCGAGCACCGCACGCTTGTCCTTGGGCAGGAAGCGCAGCGGCCGGAAATCGCCCGCGCGCGGCGTGTCGTATTCGAGGAAGAAGCCGTCGACCTTCAGCCGCCCGAACGCGCGCTCGGCGATCGGCTCGTAGCCGCCATCGGCCATGCCATGCCCGACATTGCCGCGGCACATATGGACGCAGACGGTCATGCCCGCGGGCCGGCCTTCGAGCGAGGCGTTGATCGCGTCGATATAGGTGTCGATGAGCTGATCAGGATCTTCGCCACGCTGCTTGACGCCATCGCGGTTGCGCGGGTCGCACAAGACGGCGAGCGGCACCTCGTCCATCTGCAAATAGGTGCAGCCGCGTGCCGCGAGGTCCGCGATCTCCTCACGTATGATGCGTGCCAGATCGGCGAAATAGGCCTTGCGGTCGGGATAGACGGCGCGGTCAAATACCGCGTCGCCGCGGAAATGCGCGATCGAGGGCGTCGGCAGATTCGCCTTGACCGGCCGCGCGGTCATGGTTTTCAGGACGGAGAAATCTTCCGCCGAGAGCGGCTCGCGCCGCCGCAATTTTCCGACGCATTTGGGCTCGCCCGCCGCCGCCCATTTCTCGCCATCGAACAGCGTGAACAAAAAAGCCGCCTCGCCGGGCTCTTTCGAGAATCCATCGCATTTCTCGAACAGGAATTCGCGCCAGCCGGCCTTCGGAAACTCGCCATCGGTGATCGCGCCGATGCCGACGCGCTCTTGCATCGCGACGATCTCGCGAATGCAGTCCCGCTCGATCCGCTTCAGTTCGGACTTGGCGAGGCGGCCGGCGGCGAAATCCTCGCGCGCCTGCAACAGGCGCTCCGGCCGCGGAAAGCTTCCCACATGCTCGGCGCGGAACGGCGGCTTGGCGTTCGTTGATGCCATCACATCCTCCCGGGATTTTTTGGCAGCATCGCCCGGGATTGAGCCGCGGTCAAGTTTCAGCGCACTACCCTGCCCACAGCGCGCTGAATTGCGTTGCGACCACCGCCTCATAGGCGGGATTGTCCTTCAAAATGTTCTCGGTGCGGGCGAAAGCGTTCATGCCGGCGACGAAATCGCGCGAAATCGTCGGGTCGTAATACGGCAGGTCGCGCCGGATCAGCTCGGCGATCAGCTCGGCCTCGGCGGGCGGGAAGAGCTTTCTTCCGACCGCGGTCGCGCGGGCAACATCGGCTTTGAGCGCCGCCTGCGTTTTGACGATGGCGCGGATCGCGGCGGCGGCGCTCTCCGGCGAGCGCTCGATAAGCGCCTGCGTAGTCGCAATCGAGGCCATGGTATAATTGAAGCATTGCTTGGGGCCGTCGCCGCGCCGTACATCGATCACGACATCGCCGACGCCGCGGCGCACCGCCACCTCGGCACCCATGCCGTTCGCCCAGAACCCGTCGATCTTGCCGTCCTCGAGCGCCTTCGCCGCGGTGACGCCGAAATTGACGCCGGCGCCCTGCGCTCCGGGCACTGGGGCGATCGTGACCTTGTCGCGCGCGAGATCGACTCCGCCCGCGATCAAGAGCTGCCGCAATCCAATGTCGACCCAGGGTGCGGCGCCGATACTGCGGCCTTTCACCACGCCGAGATCGTTGCGGCGTGCGGCAAAGCGCTTGTGCATGACAAGAAACCAGTACATGCCCTGCGCCTGCGCGCATAGAAGCTTCACGCCGCGCCATTCGGGAAAAGCGGCCAAGGCCGAATGCGCCGAGCCGGCGACGAAATCGACGCTGCCGTCGCGCAAGGCGGCATAGGCCTTGTCCACCGGATAGACGAGCTCGAGCGACAGATCGAGACCCTCCGCCTTGAAGAATCCCAACTCGACCGCCGCGGCGGCCGGAAAGTAGGAATTCGAGATGATGTCGGGCAACGCGATCTTCACGGAACCACCTCCTCAAGCGTTATCGACGCGGCACGCCGCTGGCTCGCGACCATGGACGAGCGCAGCACGAATTGCCGCGCGCGTACGGGATCCGCGGCGATCCCGCCGAGCTCATCGAGATTGCGCTGTCGTGTCACTGGGTCGCGCTCTTCGAGGCGCTTTTTGTTCGCAATCGATTGCTCCTGCACGAATTCGATCGCCACCGTGCGCCGCTGCAGGCTGTAGAGATCGAGCAAACGCTCGTCGGCGCCATCGAGCACAACGCGGCCGAGTTTCTCCGCGAGATTCGCCGCATCCTGCAGACCGCCATTCAACCCCATGCCGCCGATCGGATTGTTGACATGCGCCGCGTCGCCCGCGAGCAGGACCCGTCCCTGCCGGAACGTCGCGGCGACGCGCTGATGCGTCACATAAAGGTTGCGGTGGACGATGTCATAGGGCCGCGCCGCGGGGAAGAATTTCTGCATGCGCGCCTGCACGGCCTGATCGCTCAGGAGCTCGTCATCCGATTGCGCCGGCCGTGTCGGATAGACCGTCCGCCATAGACCGGGCGGCCCGTTGGCCGAGACTTTGAAGCAATTGCACCATTCCTCTGGGTCGGCGAAATAGCTGCGCGGGCAATAGCCGCGCGAGGCGCCGAAATCGAACGGGGTGGTCAGGACAATGAAGCGCTCGGGCCAGGTGAAGCCTTCGAATTCGATCCCGCTCTGCTTGCGCACGACGCTGCGGCCGCCATCGGCGCCAATCAGATAGGCGCCGCCATGCCGGCTCTCGCCACGGGGACCACGAACGCCCACCGCGACCTGGCCGGCGCTTTGCTCGACCGCGATCAGCTCGTGCCCGAACAGGATTTCCACGTTCGGCAGGTTTTTGAGGCGCTCAAGAATGAGGTGGGCGGTCTTGAATTGCTCGCATTGAATGACGAAGGGAAAGCGCGTGTCCTTGGCGAGGAGCGCGTGGTCGAACTCCGCAACCTTGCGGCCGCTTGGCCGATCCCAGAACTGAAAGATCGGCGCTATCAGACCGAGCCGTGCCATGTCCTCGACAAGCCCGGCCTCGGCCAGGACTTCGAGCGTTCCGGGATGCGTGGTCGCGGCGCGCGGATCCTCCTGCGGCTGCTCGTTCTCGTCGAACAGCCGCACCGGCAGGCCTCTGCGCGCAAGCAGGAGCGCGCAGAACAGGCCCACCGGGCCGCCGCCGGCGATCAGAACGCGGCGCGCGTCATCGCTCATGTGCGCACGCATCTCCAACGACCGGCTCGGTCACGTCTTGGTCTCGTCGTAATAGTGAATCTCGTAGAGGAGGCAGCCGCCTTCCGATTTGAACGGCCCATGATAGGCGCCGGGCGGGCGACAGGCATAGGTGGGCGCCTTGAAGGGCTCGCCGCCGCGCCCCTGCGCATCGTTGCCGACGGTGAGATCGCCCTGAAACAGGAACACCTCCTCCCAGTGGTCATGGACGAACGGGGCGGTGGTGAAGGCGCCGGGCTCGAAGCGCAGCAGCCGGGTGCGGCTGCCCATCTTACGGCGCTCGTCGAGATCGCTCGCCAGGATCTTCTCCATGATCGTGGGCGGATAGCCCGGAAGCGTCGTCCAGCCGGCCTTCATATCGAGGCCGTGGAATTCGAGATGCGGTTTATTCATCGGCATGGGGAAATCCTGTCGCTCGTTTCGTGGCGCAATTCTAACACCGCCTAGCGCATTGTGCAGGACCGCGTGGAGCGAATATGATCCAGGGCGGCGCAAGCGGCGCGCCCTCCGCGAGAACTCCCGAGGGGAAGACGATGACCGAGACATCGCAACCGGCAAGCGTGCCGGCGCGTCTGCCCCTCGTGACAGTCCTTGCCCCTTTCGCCCTGGTGTTCGCGCTCGGGAACTACTTTCGCTTCATGAACGCAGTCCTGGCGCCGCATCTCGTCGCCGATCTCCATCTGTCGGCCGGAGATTTGGGGCTTCTCGTATCCGCCTATTTCCTCGCCTCGGCGCTGTTCCAGGCGCCGCTCGGGCTGATGATGGACCGCTATGGTCCGCGCCGCGTTCAAGCGAGCATGATCCTCTTGGGCGGGATCGGCGCCTTGGTCTTCGGCGCGGCCGCGACCTGGCCCGTGGCGCTGATCGGCCGGGTCGTCATGGGGCTTGGCGCCGCTGGCGCGCTCATGACCTCGATCCAGGCCGTGACCCTGT
Source organism: Allostellaceae bacterium (assembly GCA_035277525.1). Classification (GTDB taxonomy): domain Bacteria; phylum Pseudomonadota; class Alphaproteobacteria; order ATCC43930; family CGMCC-115725; genus CAIKMD01. The sequence continues at coordinate 5,194 of DATEKH010000063.1, read as the reverse complement.
GGTTCCCGACCGAGCGCTGGCCCTTCTTCAACGGCATCGTCTTGAGCGTCGGCGCGCTTGGCGCTCTGGCCGCGACCTTGCCGACCCAATTTGTCATCGACCTCCTCGGCTGGCGGCAATTGATGGTCGGCGTCGCGCTTGCCGCTTTCGCCGGCGGCCTCATGCTCTTCGCGGTCGTGCCCGAGCGGGTGGCGGAGGAAAAACCATCGAGCCTCGGCGAGCAGCTGCGCGGCCTGGGCGAGGTGTATCGCGACCGCGTGTTCTGGCGCGTGGCGCCGCTCTATATGACCACGGTCGGCAGCACCATCGCCTTTCAGAGCCTCTGGGCTGGCACATGGCTGCGCGACGTGGCCGCGCTCGATCCCAATGCCGTTGCCAGCGATCTGTTGATCCTGACCTTGATGCAGATCGTCGCCTATGTTCTGAACGGGCTCGTCGCCAGCGAGCTCAACCGCCGCGGCGTCGCCCTTATTCGAATCGTGATTGTGGGATCGGCGCTCTATGTTCTGTCGCAAACGCCGCTCGTGCTCGGCAGCGGCGTCGGCCGCTGGGTCGTTCTCCTCGGCATGGGCCTCTTATCGAACGTCAACACGCTGTGCTATCCGATGCTGTCGCAGCATTTTCCCGCGCGGCTGATCGGGCGCGCCAATACGGCGCTCAACACCTTTTTCTTCATCGGCGCCTTCATCCTCCAATACATGGTCGGGCTCGTCATCGACTTGTTCCCGAGCGAGGCCTCCGGAGGCTATCCGGTTCTCGCCTACCAGCTCGCCTTTGCCGTAACGCTCGCGGCCCAGCTCGCGAGCTGGGCCTGGCTGCTCGTTACGCCGCGCCCTCGGTCATCCGAACCCTCATAGCGTCGCGCCCGGCACGCCGAGCGCGTTCTCGGTCAAGCCCCGCGTGATGACTTCATAGGCTTCGTCTACCGAATCGGTTCGGTGGAACAGCTCGACATCGCTCGCGCTGATCGTGCCGTAGCGCACCAGCGCGTCGAAATTGATCACCTCGTCCCAGAATTTCTTGCCGAACAGCACGATCGGCACACGCTTGCGCATCTTGCGGGTTTGCACGAGCGTCAGGATCTCGAACATCTCGTCGAGCGTGCCGAAGCCGCCGGGAAAGAGCACGACCGCCTTCGCCAGATAGACGAACCAGAATTTCCGCATGAAGAAATAGTGGAAATGGAAGTGCAGCTCGCGGCTGATGAAAGGATTGTCGAATTCTTCGTTGGGAATCGAGATGGTCAGGCCGACATTGATGCCCTTGCCCTCGGATGCGCCGCGATTGGCGGCTTCCATGATCCCGGGCCCGCCGCCGGTGCAGACGACGAAGCGATGCTCTTCGTTTTGCAGCGCCTTCGACCATTCAGTGAGCCGCCGCGCCAGCGCGCGCGCCGCCTCGTAATAGGCCGACATCTCCAGGACGATTTGCGCGTCCTCGATGCCATTGCCCTTGCTGCGCGCCGCCGCGAGCGCGGCTTCGGCCGCCTCGCGCGATTGAAGCCGGGCCGAGCCCATGAAGACGATGGTGTCGTTGACGCGATGCCGCGTGAAGCGCGACAAGGGCTCGAGATATTCCGAGAGAATGCGCAAGCCCCGCCCCTCGCGGCTCTCGATGAAGCGTCGGTTGAGATAGGCCTTGGGTTGGCGTTCGGGTCGATCTGCCACGTGCTTGCCTTGCCTCCTCGGTCGCGAATGAAACTGCTAATCCAGCGGCGCCAGCGCCGTCATGATGGAGCCGATCTCGTCATGGATGACGAGATCGGCCAACCCGTCCTGCTCGGTGGGCTCGCGGTTGACGATCGCGAGCTTGGCGCCGTTCTCCTTGGCGAGCAGCGGGAATCCCGCCGCCGGATAAACGACGAGCGACGATCCAAGCACGACGAAGAGATCGCATTGGAGGGCGGCCTCGGTCGCGCGAGTCATTGCCGCTTGCGGCATCGCCTGGCCAAACGAGATCGTCGCCGTCTTCACAATCCCCTTGCATTCGCGGCAGTGCGGAATTTCGCCACAGCCCAAGAAGCTCTGCTTCAGCACCTCGAGTTCGTGCCGCAAGCCGCAATCGAGGCAGGTCGCGTAGCTCGCATTCCCGTGCAGCTCGATGACTTGCGCGGCAGACACCCCCGATTCCTGGTGCAGATTATCGACATTCTGCGTGATCACGGCCGTGACCTTGCCGCGGGCAACGAGCCGGGCAACGGCGTAATGCCCGGCATTGGGCTTGGCGCCGACCCAGCGCATGGCACCCGAGAAAGTCCGCGTCCAGGACTCGCGCCGCTTTTCCTCGCTTTCCACGAACTCGTCGAAATAGATCGGCTTCATCCGGCTCCAGATGCCGCCCGGGCTGCGAAAATCCGGGATACCCGACTCCGTCGACATTCCCGCGCCGGTAAAGATGACCGCGCGGCGCGAGGCGGCGACGAGTTCCGAAAGTCTTGCGCGATCGTCCATCGCACTCATGATAGGCCGGAAACGGGAGGGGTGCGCAAGTCGGGCGCCGCGGCTCACTTGCCCGCGACATCGATGGCGTAGCGGCGATCGATGAGATTCTTGGCCGCGACTCCCGATTTCACCATGCCTTGCGATTTGTACCAGCGAATCTGGTTGTCGATATCCGCGACATCGAGTCGGCCATCCGGATCGACATAGGAGATGCCGGGCGCGATCTGCTCCAGGGTCTGGCCGGTATATTTGGCGATGATCGCCAACACGGCGGGCGCGGTCGGCCCTTCGACATGCTTTTCCCCCGGCCCAACGAAAGCGGCGTTGTAGTCCTGGCCGCCCTTGCGGTAGGCGCGGTAGAAGCGCTTGATCAGATCGGGCTTGGTGTCGGCGGTCTTGGTCGCCGTCCAGATCACGCCGACCTGCCAGGGCGCGACATCGCTCACATAGCCCAGCAGCTTGTAATTGCCGCGCTTCGCTGCCGGCGTTGCATAGGGCACGGGCAGCACGGCGATATCGGTTTGGCCGCCCGTCAGCGCCGAGGCAATGTTGGGAATGCTCTGCAGCGCAATGACGCGCACGCTCTTCGGCGCGACGCCGCCATGCTGCTCGAGCAGCCCCAGAGTGTAGTGATAGGTGGAGCCGACGGTGGTCACACCCGCCGAATGGCCGGCGAAGTCGTGAAGCGATCGGACTCCGGCGTCATAAGCACGGTTCGAGGCGTAATAACCGATGGCGCGAAAGCCCGGGACGTCGCGGTTGACGCCGCCGATGATCTTCAGCGCGCCCTGGCCGGCGAGATTGTAGAGCCCGGCCGAAACCCCGGCCGCGCCGAAATCGACATCGCCCGAGACCGTCGCCACGGCGATGGGCTCGCCCGCATCGAAGAAGCGAAGCTCGGCGCTGAGCCCCTCGGCGGCGAAATACCCTTTATCCATCGCGATATAGATCGGTCCGCCCGCCGATGTGCCGCGAAAGAGGCCGATCTTGATGGTCTCCGCCTGCGTCGCCGGGACGGCCAGCGCCATGAAAATGCCGCTCAAAAGAGCGGCCGAAACACGCCAATTCATCCTGGTTCCTTCCCCCTGGCTTCTTGTTCGTAATCAAACTCAAATCATCGCGAGCGCCGGTCAGCAATCACTTCCGCGGATCGAGCAGCCAGCCGAAGCGCTCGGCCGCCTTCTTCGCGACCTCGGGGCTCGGCGCATTCGACGGCGGAAACTTGTCGCGCCATTGGAAGGGACGGCAGGCGTCGATCACCGCCACCGAATGCGTCATGTCGCGCGCCGCGCGCTTCTCGGGCGGCAGGCGCGGATCGGCCGGCGAATCCCACGAGCCGGTAATGAACTGGATCGACTCCTTGGGATCGCTGCGCGTCAGCAGCGCCCAGAGCAGCTGATCGAGGTCGGTCACGTCGATATCGTCGTCGACGACGATGATGTATTTCGAGGCATAGGCCGAGGCGCCGCATTGCGCAGCGATATGCCCTGCCTGCACCGCATGGCCGGGATAGCGCTGCTTGATCGAAACGCCGTGCAAGAGCCGCGCGCCGCCGACCTCGTGGCACCAGACCTGCTTCACTTCCGGCACGCCGGCATTGGTCATGTTCTGCTTGATCATGGCCGAGCGCATGACCGCACGATAGCGCGCCATCTCGTCCGGCCCGCCGCCCATCGGCGGCACGCCCAAGAGAATCGGATCGTTGCGGTGATAGATCGCCTTGATGTCGAGCACCGTCGTCATCGAGGCGCCGCCGGCGTAATGGCCGGTCCACTCGCCGAACGGACCTTCCATCTGCCGGCGATCGGGGGTGACATAGCCTTCGAGCACGATCTCGGCATTGGCAGGAAAGGGCAGGCCGGTCACCTTGCCGCGCACCATCTTCACGGGCCGCCCGCGCATGCCGCCGATGATGTCGATCTCGAACACGCCATAAGGCGCTTCGACACCGCCATAGAAGAAAGCAAGCGGATCGCCGCCCAGCACCATGACGAGCGGCATGGGCTCGCCTTTGGCAAAATATTTGGCGCGATGCAGATCGCCGTGATGCCCCGCGGCGATCAGCACGCCGACGCTGGTCTTGTCGTGCACCTGCGCGCGATAGGCACCGGCATTGAGCCAATTTTCTTCGGGATCGCGCGTAATGCTGTAGGTGCCGGTGCCGATGTAGCGCCCGCCATCCTTTTCGTGCCAGATCGGCGCGGGAAATTTCAGCACGTCGATCGCATCGCCTATGAGCACGTTCTCGAGCACCGGGCCGCTCTCGACGATCTCATGCGGGATGGTGCGCGGATTCTCGAGATACGCTTTGCGGTAGCCGTCGCTCAGCTCCCATTTGCTGAGATCGTCGGGAAAGCCCAAAGTCATATTGCGCCGCTTGCCGGCGAAGACATTCATCAGCAGGCGAAAGCCTTTGGGGCATCCCGGAACCTCGTCGAAGACGACGCAAGGCCCGTTCTCCGCACGCAGCACCGCCTCGGCCGCGAGGCCGATATCCTCCTGCCAGCTCGCGCCTTCGACCTTGCGCACCTCGCCGAGCCGCTCGGCATAGGTGAGCCATTCGCGCAGATCGTCATAGGCGATATGGGCGTCGAGATTGCCGCGATCGGTCATGATTCTCCCGCTCGCCCCGCCTCAGCGGCGCGGCGCCGAAGGATCATAGCTGCGCAAGGCGAGCGCGCCACCGGGTTTTTGCGCAGCGCGCTAAAGGCCGGATTTGCGCGCCTTCGCCTCGGCGATCAGCGAGAGCAGCC
>DATEKH010000062.1:0-2220 GCA_035277525.1 Allostellaceae bacterium | reverse complement strand
TGAGGATAGATTATCGATGGCATGTTTGGTTTCGCCTCACCCTGAGCTTGTCGAAGGGCGCAGGGTGCTGATCCAGCGGACAGCTCACTCATGATAGATCAAACCGAAGAAAAGCTTCGTCATCAGGTCGCGGCGGTCTCGCTGCTGCTCAACGGCGAGAATATTCTCGGCTATAGCGGCCATGTCAGCGTGCGCCTGCCCGGACGCGAGGAATTCCTGATCCAGCCGGTCGATCAGAGCCGCGCGAGTTTGCGGCCCGAGCATCTTCTCGTCTGCGGCATGGACGGCAATTCGCGCGAGCGTTCGAACCGCGCCCGCCCGCCTTCCGAGGTCTATATCCACAGCGAAATTTTCCGCGCCCGGCCGGATGTGCAAGCGGTCGCGCATTTCCATCACGACCTCACCACCACCTTCTCGTTGGTCGAGGGCGCGACCCTGCTCCCGGTCAAGAACCACGCCATGCGCTGGGAAAGCGGCATCCCGACCCATCCCGATCCGAGCCATGTCTCGAGCCCCGAGCTCGGCCGCGCCGTGGCGGCGACTATGGGGCCGCATCATGCGCTGCTGATTCGCGCGCATGGCGAGGTGGTGACGGCCGAAAGCCTGCCCGCGCTGCTCGCCGACTGCGTCCATTTCGTCGAGAACGCCGAGGCGCTCTATCGCGCGGCGATGCTCGGCAAGGTGATCCCGCTGACGCCGGCGGAAATGGACGCATTCCGCGGCGATTTTCATCGCGAGCACCATGCGGCGAAGCTCTGGAGCTACTATGTCGGCCGCGGCATCGACGCCGGCACCCTGCCCGAAGCCTGGCTATCGCTCTTGCAGTAGGCGCGCCGGGACGCGGGTGCGGCGTGACCAAACTGTGTCTTTACGCTGAAATAATCGTTTTAATCCAAGGCATTAAGGCTTCATTGTCCATTCGGGACGAGAGTCCTTGCGCGACCTTCGCCAGGAGCGAGAAAGGAGGGTGAAGGGCATGCGCGCATTGGACGAAAGACATCATTCGGCGTTCTCGGAAGGCTGCTTTTACGCCGCCTTCTATCTGTGCCTGGCAGCGATCGTGCTCTTCAGCGACCAGCTGCTGATCTGGCTTCAGCACGGCGCCTGGGTTCCGCATCGAATGTGGCTGCTCTTGAGCTGGGGCGGCTGGGAGCGGCCGCCTGCGCTGCTCTGGGGCCTCGGCCAGCCCATGCTAGACCGCTTCTGGAGCCTGATCGGCAATTGCCCGATCACCGTCATGCTGGGCATCGCGGCCCTTGCTTTGGCCGTCCTTGGCTTGATCTGCGATCCCGCCCGCACCCGGCCGGGGACGTGGCGCATCGCTCATTGACGGCGGGGTGGGTTGCATTAACCATTCATTAACCATCTTCCGCCATGATCGCGGGTGACGCAGGCGATCCCTCCCACGCCCGCGATCCTTACAACCAACTCGGCCGCGCCTTCGGGCGCGGCCTTTTTGTTGATCGGTCCGGCAGAAGCCATCCGCGGCCGGAAGGTCGACGTCCCCCGCCTGCCCCTCCTGACGCGAGCAACGTAACGCCCAACCGCGCGGCGCCCAACCGCGCGATCAAGCTCCGCCCCTCGCGCGCCAGCGCGGCCCGCTGCCCTTGCGGATCGCGGGCCTCGCCCCTCGATTAGGAGTGGTTCCTTATCATCGCGACCACGACGCGCCCGAACTCGATCCACGCGAAGACGCAGAAGAGCGCTGTGGTGATCCAGACGATGAGTTTGACGGCGGGGCGCTCCCAACTCCAACTTGCCGGTTTCTCGGCTTCTGCCTCTTCCCTTGGGGCTTCTACCCCTGTGGTGACCCCCATTTTTCCCCCGATATGTGCTTGGTTTTCAGAATCGACGACGGTTAATTTCCCACGACTCGGCTTGGATTTTCAAGCAGATGACAAAGATGATATCTTTCATATCTTCGTCCGATCTGCTAGGATGACCCATGCCCGTTCACGCGCTTTTCGCGAACCGCAAGGATAAACAAGAGCTTCCGCTCGAGAGCCGAAGTCTCACCTTATCCGCGCAGTTGGTCGCCGAGGTGCGACAAGCCCTGTTCGAGCGCCGCCTCAAGCCCGACGATCATTTGGGCGGCGAGAAGGAGATCGCCGCGCGCATGGGCGTCTCGCGCATCGTCGCGCGCGACGCGCTGAGGACGCTCGCAGCCATGGGCATCGTCGAGATCAAGGTGGGATCGGGCGGCGGCGCGCGCATCGCGGC
>DATEKH010000061.1:0-17795 GCA_035277525.1 Allostellaceae bacterium | reverse complement strand
TCGCCGCGGTGTCGCTCATTGGCCGCCTCGCCACGGCGCCAAGCGCTGCTCGAGTGCGCGCAGCACGCTGATGCAGATGAGGCCGAAGCTCGAGATGATGACGACGAGGACGAAAATCGGGGCGGCGTTGCCGCTATTGCTGTAGACCTGGATCAAGCGGCCGATCCCGAAGATCGAGACATACATCTCGGCCGCGACGAGGCTCACAATGGCGCGGCCGACGCCGAGGCGAATCCCCGCCATCACCGCCGCAAAGGCGCCAGGCAGGATCGCCTTGGCGATGATCTGGCGGCGGCTGGCGCCGAAAGCGCGCACCGCGCGGATCCAGGCTTCGGAGGTCTCGTTCACGCCCGTCGCGGTGTTGATGATGATCGGAATGACCGCGGCGAGGAACACCATGGCGATCTTCGAATCGCGTCCGACGCCGAACCAGACGACGATCACCGGCACGAAGGCGATCATCGGCGCCGAATAGAGCGCGGCGAACAGCGGCGCCACGAGATAACGCAGGCGGCGGTTGAGCGCCAAAGCGAGCCCCGCCACGACGCCGAAGAGGCAAGCCGGCAGGAAGCCCTCGATGAATTCAAGGAGCGTCACGGCGATATTGGCGCCGAGCTCGCCCGAGCGGGCCATCGCGATGAAGGTTGCGGCGATCTCGCTCGGATAGGAGATGAGGTCCGAGCGGATGACCTCCTGCGAGCCGACGATCTGCCAGGCCGCGAGAAAAGCGGCCACGGCGAATACGCCGATTACGGGCCGCTCGATGCGGGCGAAGGAGACTTGGCGGCGCGGCCGCGACGCGTTGCCTGAATCACGTGAGGGGGATAAGGAGGTCATCGCGAGAACTGCGATATTGAGCGTGGCAAAGTGATTCCGATAAGCTGGAATCGCAGGAGCAAACCCTCTCCGCCCGCTTGGCGGGGGGAGAGGGTGCGAAGCCGGAGCAAGCCGGCTGAGCGGGTGAGGTGGGTGTCAGTTGCAAGCACCACCTCACCCTCCCAATCGCTATCGCGATTGGGTCCCTCCCTCTCCCCCGCTTCGCGGCGGAGAAGGGCAATATCCCGCTCTTCGAACTGCGCTTTAGCGGCCGGCTGCTGCAGCGCCATCGGCCTCCTCCCACGAGCCCGAGCTGCGCACCTGCTCCTCGAGCAGGTTCCAGATTTCTTGGCGATAGGCGGTGAATTCCGGCCGATTGCGGATTTCGAGGCGGCGCGGCCGCTCGAGCGCGATCTTGATCTCGCGCACGACGCGGCCGGGCGAGGCGCTCATCACGATGACGCGGTCGGCGAGATAGATCGCCTCGTCGATGTCATGCGTTACGAACAAGATCGTCTTGCGATCGCGCTCCCAGATGCGCAGCAGCTCCGAGCCCATCACCTGGCGGATCTGCGCGTCGAGCGCGCCGAAGGGCTCGTCCATCAGCAGAATCTCGGGCTCGACGCTGAGCGCGCGCGCAATGCCGACGCGCTGGCGCATTCCGCCCGAGAGCTGGTGCGGGAAGTGCCGTTCGAAGGCGCGCAGGCCCACCATGGCGAGGTGACGGCGCGCGATCTCCTGGCGCTCCGCTGCGGCAAGGCCTTTGAGCTCGAGGCCAAGCTCGACATTTTTCAGGACCGTACGCCACGGCAGGAGCGCGAAATCCTGGAAGACGAGCGCGCGGTCCCAGCCGGGCGATAGGGCCTCGCGCCCGTTGAGGCGGATCGAGCCGGCGCTTGGGCGCAGCAGCGCCGCGATCAGCATCAAGAGCGTGCTCTTGCCGCAGCCGCTCGGGCCGACGATGGTGACGAACTCGCCGTCGCCGATCTCGAAGTCGACATTATCGAGGGCCAAGAAGTCTTCGCCGCCCGCGCTCTGGTCGTAGACGAGGCGCAAGCCCTCGACGACGAGATGACTCATTGCCGCGGTCCGGCGCCTCGCGTCAGCTCGTCCACTGTGCGAAGGTCTTGATGAAGCGGTCGTCGAGCAGCTTCGAATTCGGCCACGGCTCCTTCACCTGGTGGTTCGCCACTTCGAGCTGCCAGAAAACGTCCATGTATTTCTTCTCGGGCAGAATGCCGCGCTCATTGTAGCTCGGCATCATTTCGTCATAGGCCCTCGCCGCATTCTCGGCGTCGTATTTGAGGCGCTTGCCGAGAATCGCGGCCGTCTCGGCCTTGTGGCTGCGCGCATAGCGGACCGAATTGACGAAGCCGAGCAGGAGCGTCTCGACGGTCTTGGGGTAATCGTCGAGATATTTGGTAGCAGCGATGAAGATGTGCTTGGGCCATTGCGGCGAGACTTCCTGCGCCATGGTGCCGAGCAGGTGGAAACCCTGATCCTGGGCCGTCCATTTGAAGGGCGGCGAGAGGATCGCGGCGCCGAGGCGGCCGGATTTGAGCCCCTGGAAGGCGGAGGCGGTCGGCCCGACCTGGACGAGGTTCACGTCCTTCATCGCCTCGAGCCCATGCTTGCGCAGCACATAGGTGGAGAGCGCCTCGGTCATGGACCCGAAGCTCGAAATGCCGATCGAGCTGCCCTTCATGTCTTGCCAGCTCGTGATCTTGGGCTGCGAGCACCAGGCGAAATCGGCCTGGTAGAAGCCGGCATAGAATCCTTTGACCGGTTGATTCGCGTTCAAGAGGCTGATGAGCCCATCGAGCGACTGCAACGAAACATCGACCGAGCCGCCTGCGAGCGCCTGCGAGACCTCGGCATCGCCGCGAAAGATCGTCATCTCTACATCGAGCCCGGCCGTCTTCCAGATCCCGGCATCCATCCCGACATAGGCCGGTGTGAAGCTCGCGGCATCGACGGGGAGGCCGAGCTTCAAGCTCGTCTTCTCGGGCTTGCCGATGGCGGCGAGGACCGATCGCGGCGCGCCGAGCGCGGCCGCCGCTGCCAGGCCGCCGCGCACAAAGCCCCGGCGGGAAATTTCAAAGGCTCGACGCATCGTTTTTCCTCCTCGATCGCGGCACGCAGGGTCTGAATGGAACGGCGGCACGGCGTGCCGCTCGGCGCGAGTATCGCGCGCGCTTTCGCGGCATTGCAATCGGATTTACAGGCGGTGGAACTCGTGCAATGCCCATCGCGCGGGGGCGTGCGCGTGGGAAAGCGGCGTGCTCGGGACCATTTGCGCGCGGGGCAGTTGCATGTCGCTGGATACTGGGCCGTGCGTCCCTCGACTGCTCGCGCCTGACGGCGCTCGCGCTCGGGATGAGGCTAAAGTTTTTCTGCCATCCAACTTGATGCCATTTACAAAAGTTCCTCATCCCGAGCGAAGTCGAGGGACGCAGGATGCCGATGCAACGTCAAGTGCCACTGCTCCACTCGTGCGCGGTTGCAAGAGCGGTTCAGTCGGTTGGAGATGGCCCTAATACTCGAATTGATAGGTGAGACCGATGCTGCTGCCGGGGTCGTTGTCAGGCGTGGCGCCGGTCGCCGGCGCGCTGCCGCCGTTTGCGAGCGTCGTCTGCAGCTTCAAATTCTTCGCGAGGTCGATCTGCACCTGGCCCTGCGTGCCGCCCGAGACGCCTTGCTTGGCGCCGACATAGATGCCGTTCGCGACGTATTTGCCGGCCTCGACCGTGGCGCCGCTGGTATTGCCCGAGGCGCCGCCGACCGCGAGGCGATCGAGCCCCAGAGCGGTACGCACGGTCCCGAGCGGGCTGGAGCCGCCGCCGACGCCGGCGAGCGAGGCCAAGGCCTGAGCGATCTCGGCCACTTGCAGAGGCGTCAGCTGCTTCACGCTTTGGCCGAACAAGAGCTGCGACAGGACCTCGTCTTGCGGCAACGGCGGCGAGCTCGAGAGCGCGATCTTCGGCGCGTCGGCATAGCCGGTCACGGACAAGGTCGCGGTCACGCCATTGGCGGTGGTCTCGGCCGTGAGATCGAGCGCGGGATCAAGCCGCTGGCCCGGGCTCGAGCCGTTGAAGGCGATCTTGCCGCGCGTGAAATTGAGGGTCTTCCCGGCAAGGCTGAAGGTGCCGCGACGCAGATCGAAACCGCCGCCGATCTGCGGCGCCGCGCTCGTCCCATTGACCTGGAGCGAGCCGCCGAATTCCGCGTCGATGCCGCGGCCGCGGACGAAGATTTGCTCCGGCGCATCGACGCCGATATCGAGCGCGATGACAAGAGGCGGCGGCGTGGGCGCCGGTGGCTGCTGGCCTGGGCGCTGCACGTTCAGCACGGCGACGCTCTGCGGCAGGCTCTCCGGGATGGTGACCTCGGCGCGCGACACCTTGATCTCTCCGGAAAGACCGAGCTGAGTTTGCGCCTCGCCCTTGAGCTTCAACGCACCGCTCATGGTCGCGGTCATGAGATCGCTCGCGATCACGCGCGCGTTCTCGGCCGTGATCGTCAGATCGACCGGCAAGCCGGGAGAAAGCGGCGCGACGGTTCCGGCGAGCGAAAGCCGGCCCGGGCCGGCGCGGCCTTCGAGCTTGGCGATGCGGAGCGCCTCGCCCTCGGCGATGATGGTGCCGGCGATATCGGTGATGTTGATGCCTTGGACGAAATCATGGACCGCGCCCTGGGCGAGCGTCACGGAGCCGGAGAGGCGCGGCGCCGCGAAGCTCCCGGCGAGCGCGAGGTCGAGCTTCAATTGGCCGCGCGCGTTGCGCCCATTGGGCGTCAGGATCGGATCAAGCAGAGCGAGGTCGAGCGCGCCGCCGGCGTGAAGATCGAGGGGCGCCGCGCGTTGCAGCGGAACCGAGCCAGCGATGCGCATCTCCGCGCTCTTGCCGGCGGCGAGCCGCGCATCGAGCACGGCACTCGTGCCCTTGAGCGTCGCGGTCGCGGCGAGGCTCCCAGCCGCCAGGCCTCGGGCCGCGGCGCCGCGCCAGCGCACATCGCTGGCCGTCAGGCGCATCGTGCCGGTCGGCGCCGCAAGCGTGCCGCCGAGCTTGGCGGTGAGGTTCATCACGCCGTCGGCGTCGAGCGCCGGCATGATGGGCCGAAGCACCGCCGCCGTCAGATTGTGCAGCGCGAGGCTCAGATCGAGCGCCGGCGTGATCCGGCCATCGAGATCGAGCACCGCGCCGTCGAGCCCGAGACGCAGCGCCTTGATCGCAAATCCTTGCCCGGCATCGATTGTCGCGGGCCGGAGAAGGCGCGCGGTCTCGCCGGCATAGGAAGCGTTGAGCGCGGCGAGCTTCAGCGTTCGTTGCGGCAGATTGGCGGTGGCGCTGGCTGACAGCGTCGCCGGCTTGCCGCTCGCTGCGAGATCGGCGGAAAGCCGCAAGCCCAGCGCGCCGATCGGCCCCTTCGCGTCGATCTTGGCGTTTCCGGTGACGGTGCCCGAGGTAATGCCGGCCGCGTCGAGTGTTCCGCCGACAACAGGCTTTTCCAGCGGATCATCGACGCGCGCATCGATCGTCAGGCGATCGACGCCATTGCCGGCGATGGCGACTTGCCGCGCATCGAGGCGAAGCTGGAATTGCGGCTTTCGCTGCGCTTGCCGCGTCTCGAGCGACGCGCTGAGGCTGCCGGCGACAGGCTCGCCGAGGAGCGGGGCAAGCTCATCGAGCCGCGTCATGCGCAGCGTCATCCGGCCGAGGGGCAGCGTGGCGCCGGCGGGCAAGGTGAGGTCGCCCTGCGCTTGCGCGCTCTTCCAATCGAAACGCGCAATCGCGAGATGAAGCGCGCCGTCGGTGTTGCGCCCGAAGCTGGCGGCGAGCACCAAGCCGCCGCCGAGCAGATTTCCCTGCGCGGTGATTTGTCCCGCGGGCGCGCTCGGAAAATCGGCGAGCCGCAGCGTCGCGGTGAGCGGCATCGGGCGGATCGCGCTCGTGCCGATCCGCGCCGCGATATTCGCCTCGAGGCTCGCGTGGTCGAGGGTTCCGCCGAGGCGGCCTTGCGCCTCGATCGATCCTGCAAGCTGCGGCGCAAGCGGCGCGATATCGGCAAGTGCGAGCGACCAGTCGCCCGCAAGCGCATCATTCCGGAGCGCGCCGCTTGCCGAGGCGCGGAGCGCTTTGCCGGTGAGGCTGAAGCTTTCGAGCGTCGCGGTTTCGCCCTGGCGCGCCGCCTTCAACGCGAAATGCGCATCATTGCCGAGAAGCTTTGCCGCGGGCGCGTCGCCGGCGAGACTTGCCGTGCCGTCCAGGCCGATCCGCATGGACGCGCCGCTTGCCGCGAAATCCGCCGTCGCCTGCGCTTTCCCTTGCACGGCGAGGCCGGCGATCGCGGCGATGGGATCGAGCGCGCCGAGCTTGATCTCGGCCGTGCCGTTGATGCCCTCGGCGGTGGTCGCACGGGCCGAGGCCTCGAGGAGCGGGTGGCTGAGCGCGATCGTGACGGGCCGTGACGCCGCATCGAGCGCGGCCGTGGCGTGGAGCTTCAGCGGCGCCGCTGCAAAAAGATTTCCGGCGGCACCGGGAAGATGCAGGCCGTTGATCGCGCCGTCGAGGGTCACGGCGCCGCTCGATCCCCGGAGCTGGGCGTCGAAGGAATCGAAGCTTGCCGCGCCGGCGGCGAGGCGATCGATCGCGAGCGTCGCCTGCGCCTGGGGCTGCTTGAAGCTGCCATGGATATGGCCGTCGAGCTTCACCGACTGCCAGCGGAGATCGGCGCGCGGCGCCATCGCCGGCGCGCTTGCCGCGAGATCGAGATCGAGGGTGTTGGCGCCGAGATCGAGCGATCCTTTGCCGTCAAGCCGCGCCGGCCCAGCGGCAAGCGCGAGGCTGAGGCTCTCGTCGTTGCGCGGACCGTCGAGCTTTGCCGAAATCGAAAGCGGCCCGATATCGCTGAAGCCGGCGAGCCCGGCGAGGAGACCGTTCGCGGGCTCTTCGGCGTTGATTGTCGCGCTCACGCGATCCGGCGTAACGACCGCGCTCGCTGCATAGCGGCCTTCGCCGTCGAGCCGCCGCGCCTTGAGGTCGAAGCGCGCTTGCTCGAGGGATTGAAAATGAAGATCGCCGGCAACGCTCACGCTCGCAGCGCGCCCCGCGAATGCGGGCGCGAGGGTGAGCCGATCGACGTGGAATGCCTCGATATCGATCCGCGACGGTAGAACGCTATTGCTTGTCGATGACGAGCTCGAGGTCGAAAGCGCGTCGAGCGTCGCCGCAGCCGCGGTGAGCCTGTCGATCGAGAGATCGCCGAGCAAGAGCTTGAGAGGCGACCAATCGAGGCTCAGCTCATCGGCGCTCAGCCATGTTCGACCGCCGCTCGCCAAGGCGACATGGTCGGCGCGCAGCCGGTCGGGGAAACGGCCGTGAAGCCCGGCGATGTCGATCGCGCCGGCGCTCACTTTCGTCAAAGTGGCGGCGATGAAACGCCGGCCCGGCGGCGTGTTGCCGGCGATCACCACGAGCACCAGCATGAGCACGATGAAAGCCACCGCGCCGCCCGCGATGAAAGCTGCGATCCGCGCCGCACGCCGCATCAGAAGGCCTGTCCCAAGCCGATGTAGATCTCGAACCGATCGCCGTGCGCGGGCCGGTTGACCGGCAGTGCGACGTCGAGGCGAAGGGGTCCGATCGCGGTGTAATAGCGCAGACCGACGCCCGTGCCGACCCGTAAATCGCCGGTGAACGGAATGTGATCGGTGCTGACCTGGCCGGCATCGACGAAGGCGGCGGCGCCGAAATTGCCGAAGAGGCGCTGGCGGAATTCGATCGTCGCCGCATCGATCGCCGTGCCGCCCGCCGGCGTGCCGTCGGGAAAGCTCGGGCCCACCGATTGGTATTTATAGCCGCGCACCGTCGCACTGCCGCCGCCGTAAAAGCGCTGATCGGGCGGGAGCTGGAATTGCGTGGCGCCCAGGACGCTTCCCACCAGCGCGCGAAACGCGAAGACGCTGCGTCCTGGCTGGGCGATGCCGAGATTGGCGAGATCGAAATAGGTGGAGCCCGAGACTTGCAGAATGACGAAGTTCAAATCGCCCCTGAAGGAGTGGGTCGGCGTCACGAGGAAACCCGCGCGGCCGCCATGCGTTGGGTCCTGCAGAGGATCGGTCAGGCCGGTGCTGTCATAGGTCGCCGTCAAAGGCAGGCCCAGCAGCGTGAAATCGCGGGTCACGCTCTGCTGCGTGATCTCCTCCTGCTCGGCGCTCAAGCCGACCGCGCCGCTCCAGAGCCGGGAAAGCTTGCGGCGCAGGAAGGTGCTCGCGGTCTCGGCCGTCTGATCATAGGCATCGAGGCTCTGCTTGAGGGCGCCGAGATTGAATTCGAGCGACTGATCGCGCTTCAAGAAATCCGGCTTGATGAATTGTCCGGTGAGGTTATAGCCCGGACTGCGCGTGGCGGTCCCGCCAAGCCCGGTTGCGGCCGCCGAGAGGTTCAGCTGCTCGGCATTGCCGAAAAGATTGCGATGGGACCAGCTGAGTTTCGTGCTGACGCCGAGATCGGTCGAATAGGCTCCGGTCACGCCGACGACGCGCTTGGGGCGCTCTTGGACCTCGAAAGTGATGGGGATCGTGCCATCGGGCGCGATCGCGTCGCCCGCGCGCACCGTCACGCCGGAGAACACGCCGATCCCGGCCAGGTCCTGTCTTGCTTCCTCGATCTTGCTCGGCTGGTAAAGATCGCCCGAATGAAGCAACAAGCGCCGCCGGACGAAGCTCTCATGGATGGAGGAAAGCCCGCTGATGGCGATCGTGCCGATATGCGCCTTGCGGCCGGCATCGACCTTGAAGGTGATGTCGAGCGCATGCTCGCTCGGGATTTCCGTCGCCTGCGGCGGATCGACCTTGGCGAGTGCGTACCCATCCTCCTGGAGCGCCGTGAGCAAGCGCGTGCCGGCGGCAAGCACGTCCGACGCCACGGCCGGTTGCCCGGGTTTCAGATCGAGCTTGGCGCGCGCATCCGCAGGAATTTCGCCCTCGATCGCGACGTGACGCAGATGAAAGAGCGGACCGAGCGCGGCCTTTGCCTCGACCGCGACCGAGGTGCTTTGCGGCACCGCCTCGAGCTTCGCAGGAAGGGAAGGGTCGTCGAGCGGCAACCCGGCGATGGTGACCGCGATCGTGCCCTGGTAATAGCCGAAGCTCTGAAGCACGCTCTCGAAACGCTGGATATCCTGATGCGCGCGGCTGATGAGCGCGAACGGCCCGACCGGCGCCTTCGCGCCCAGCGCGACGAGCTGCGAGGCATTCGTCAAGGCGGTGTCGATCGTCGCTTGACCGGTCGCGGCGATATCGACGCTATAGGGCTGGGGATCGGCCGCAACCGCCGCTCGCGTGATGATAACCAAGCCGAGCATCGGACAGAGCCGGCGAAGCACGCTCTTCAAGGCGCGATGCCTCGTGCTGCACCATGGCACCTGTCTTTGTCTCCGGCCTTGCTTCGATCACGGTATCGAAGGTTCTAGCCTCGCCGCAGAGCGGTAACAACTGCGGCCGGTTTGCGGTTCCTTGCCGACGGTTGCGTGCGCTCTATCAGCGGTAAAGCAAATCCTCGTGTTGGCGCACGAGAAAGCGGTCGCGCCGCGCGATGAAATCGGCGACGAGTTCGGCCACGGCCTCGGGCCGCTCCTCGCCTAAAGCTTCGCCCGCGTCATAGACGAAGACGAGATTGCAGCGCGGATTGCGCTCGCGATAATGCCGCGCGGCTTCGGGCGGTGCGGATCGGTCCCTGGTGCCGAACAGCGCAAGCATCGGCGCGTCGATCGCGCCAAAGCGCGCCGCGGCGTCGCTTGCCGCGACGAGCGTCTTGCCCGCGGCGTCGAAGATTTGCGGCGCCAGCAGGATGAGCGAGGCGACGCGCTGCGGCTCTTTGAGGGCCAGCAGCAGCGCAGGCGCGGCGCGCGCGCTTTCGGCAATGAGGCTGATGCGCTTGGCGCCATATCTCGCCAACGCGTCTTCCATTGCCCGCGCCAGGGATGCCGTCTCCTGTGCGTCGCACTCGACGATAGGGTATTGCGCCGCCACCAGTCGCTTGAGCGCGGCGGCGCTGCTTTTCGCGCCGAGCCAGAGGACCGCCTCGTCCATCCGGCTCGTCTCTCCCATTGGCGATGTCGTGCTCATTGCTAAAGCTCGCGAATCCGGGGCAGGACCTGGGTCCCGAAAAGCTCGATCGAGCGCAGGGTCTTCTCGCCCAGCTGCGCGCCGAGCGGGCAGTCGAGAATGCCCGCGCCGATCTCGCGCCTGATGCGCGCGATCTGCCGCACGATGGTTTCGGGCGAGCCGACCAGGATCTGTCCGGCTTCGATCCGGTCCTGCAGCGTGCGTGTCGCGGTGCGCGTGACTTGCCCCTCGTCGCGGCCGTAATAGCTGGTTTCGGCGATGGCGGCGCTGATCGCGGCGTTGGAATTGGTGAGCGCGATGCGCGGACCCGCGTGGCTCATATCGGCGAAGGCCTCCTCGTCGCTCTCGGCGACGTGGAAGCCGACGCGATAGATCACGTCGTCGGGCTTGGGCTGCCAGCCTGTCTCGCGTGCCTGGGCGCGGAAATAGGCCGCGGCCTTGGCTGCCTCGCCGATGGTGGTGAAGGCGAAACCGAGGCCCAGGCGGTTGCGCGCCGCGAACTCGCCAGCCTCGGGGCTCGAGCCCGACATATAGATCGGCGGATGCGGCTTTTGCACCGGGCGCGGCCAGATCGAGATCGAGCGGTATTGGTAATAGCGGCCTTGCCAGCCGAAGGGTTCGGGCTCGGTCCAGGCGCGGCGGATGATCTCGAGCGCCTCGGCGAAGCGGGCACGCGATTCCGACGGGTTGAAATTGTAGGTGACGTATTCGTTTGGCGTGCCGCGCATCATGCCGGCGACGATCCGGCCGCCGGTCATGGCGTCGAGCATCGCGAATTCCTCGGCGACGCGCACCGGATTGAGGATCGGCAAGGTCGGGCCCAAGACCGCGATCTTGGCGCGCTTCACCACTTGGCTGAGGGCGCCGGCGTAGATCATCGGATTGGGCGTCATCGACAGCGCGGAGAAGTGATGCTCGGCGACCGTCACCCAATCGAAGCCGAATTGGTCCGCCAACCGGAACTGTTCGAGCGTCGTCTCCATCGAGCGCACGGCGATCTCCGGCTCGCAATATTTGGCGGGCAGCGGCCAGACCCCTGCGGGCGCATCGCCGATATAGCGCGAGGTGCAGAAGAGCGCGGCTTTCATTAGGCGCCGGCCCTCTGCCAAGGCACGCCCGGCAGCGAGGTGAGCGTTGGGGATCTCCAAGTCGGCGTCATCGTGGCCCTTTCGCGGCTTTGGGACGGGACCGGCGAGGTGCGCCGTCTTCGGTTTCCGATCCGTCCCACGATAGCAGAAATCCGCATCGCTCAAAGAAACCGATCGGCCGGGGATGCGGCCGGCTGCGGCCGCCGATAATCGGACAATCGCGAGGCGCCATGTTAAGCTGCCGACGAACGGTCGCTGGCTCGGCGGGCGAGTCGTCTCGAGCCTTGCTTGGCGGATGCGGCCAAGCGATAAGTTTCAAGTCGAGGAACCGGGGTTGCCGATCGACGTTGGGTTGCCGTGACGGACCGCCGGACGGAGAGAGTGGTGCTGAAACGACAGTATGGCTGGGCGATCGCCGGCGCTCTCGGCCTTGCCCTGGTCTCCGGCGGGGCGCGGGCGCAAAGCATGGCGCCCCTGCTCGATTGGCAGAATTCGGCGGGCATCGTGCTGCGCTCGCTGGGTGGTCCGGTCCCAGAGTGGGAAATCGCGGTCGGCGGCGGCGGCGGCGTGTTGCCGGCCTATGAAGGCTCCAACTCGCTGCGCTTTGCGCCGGCGCTTCTTCTCGACGTGCGCTACCGGGACATCTTTTTCGTCTCGAGCGGCGAAGGGGTGGGCGTCAATCTTCTTCATGGCGATTACTACCGCGCTGGCGTTGCGCTGGCCTTCGATCCCGGCCGCGAGCACAACGCCGCGACGAGGCTCAGCGGCACGGGCAATATCGATCCCGCGCCCGAGCCCAAAATTTTCGCGCAATTCGCGATCGTGCCCGTGGTGTTCACCTTCGATCTGCGCTATCGCGCGACCAGCCAGCAGGGCTTCGTCGGCGATGTCGGCGTCTATATGCCAGTCATCGGCAACAAGACCGTGCAGGTTTTCGTCGGTCCCTCGGTCACCTTCGCCGACGACGACTACATGAACACCTATTTCGGCGTCACGCCGCGTCACGCCGCGCCGCACTCGCAATTCCCGACCTTTCAGGCCCATGGCGGATTCAAGAACGCCAATTTCGGCCTGACCGCGCTCTACCACTTCACCGATCACTGGTTCGTCGACCTCGATGCCGGCATCGAGCGTCTGTTGGGCTCGGCGGCGGATAGCCCGCTTATCCAGACGAAATGGGGCGTTGGCGCGAACGCCGAGATCGCCTACGAGTTTTGAGCGCGCGCGGGATCGCGCGTCGGGCTAGAGCCGGGTCCAGCGCAGGCGCAGCGAGTTGCCGATCACCGAGACCGAGCTGAAGCTCATCGCCGCCGCGGCGACGATCGGGCTCAACAGCAGCCCGAACGCCGGGTAGAGCACGCCCGCCGCGAGCGGAATGCCGAGCACGTTGTAGACGAAGGCGAGAACGAGGTTCTGCCTGATGTTGCGCATCGTGGCGCGGCTCAGCGTGCGCGCCCGCGCGATGCCGGCGAGGTCGCCTTTGACCAGGGTGACGCCGGCGCTCTGCATCGCCACATCGGTGCCGGTGCCCATCGCCACGCCGACATCGGCCTCGGCGAGCGCCGGCGCGTCGTTAACGCCGTCGCCGGCCATCGCAACCGCGCGGCCCTCGCTCCTGAGGCGCCGGACGATCGCGTTTTTCTGCTCGGGCAGCACCTCGGCCTCGATATCGGTGATGCCGAGCTTGGCCGCGACCGCTTGCGCGGTGGTGCGGTTATCGCCCGTCAGCATCACGATCCGAATGCCATCCGCGCGCAATCTCGACAGAGCGGCCGGCGTCGTTGGCTTGATCGGATCGGCGACGGCGATGATGCCGGCTGGATGGCCGTCGATGGCGACGAACATGGCTGTGGCGCCGTCGCGCCGCAGCTGATCCGCTTGCGCTTCGAGCGCGGCGCTGGCGACACCGAACTCCTGCAAGAGCTTGGCATTGCCGACAGCCACGCGCCGCTGCCCAATCCGGCCGGAAACGCCCTTGCCGGTGACCGAGGCGAAGTCGGCGACATCCGCGATCGCGGCGCCGCGCTCCTTCGCCGAGGCGACGATCGCCGCGGCCAGCGGATGCTCGCTCGCGCGCTCGAGGCTTGCGCCAAGCGACAGAACGGCGGCCTCCTCGAAGCCTGGCGACGGTATAACCGCGACGACGCGCGGCTTACCCTCGGTCAAGGTGCCGGTCTTGTCGACGACGAGCGTGTCGATCTTCTCGAAGCGCTCGAGCGCCTCGGCATTCTTGATGAGGACGCCCGCGGTCGCGCCCTTTCCGACGCCGACCATGATCGCCATCGGCGTGGCGAGCCCCAGCGCGCAGGGGCAGGCGATGATGACGACGGATACCGCCGCGACCAGCGCATAGGCGAAGGCGGGCGGCGGGCCCCAGATCAGCCACGCGATGAACGCCAGCACCGCGACGAGGATCACCGCCGGCACGAACCAGGACGAGACCACATCGGCGAGACGCTGGATCGGCGCGCGGCTGCGCTGCGCCTCGGCGACCATCTGGACGATGCGCGCAAGCATCGTATCGGCGCCGATCTTCTCGGCGCGCATGACGAGACTGCCGGTGCCGTTGATCGTGCCGCCGATCACCTTGGCGCCCGCTTCCTTTTCGACCGGCATCGATTCGCCGGTGACCATCGATTCATCGACGGCGCTGCGGCCTTCGGTGACAGCGCCGTCGACCGGCACGCTGTCGCCGGGGCGGACCCTGAGCCGGTCGCCGACCTGCACCCTCTCGAGCGGCACCTCCTCGTCGCCGCCGTCGCCGCGGACGCGACGCGCCGTCTTCGGCGCGAGGTTGAGAAGCGCGCGAATGGCGCTGCCGGTCCTCTCGCGCGCGCGCAATTCGAGGACCTGCCCTAAGAGCACCAGCACGGTGATGACGGAGGCGGCCTCGTAATAGACGGCGACCATGCCGCCTTCCTGGCGCAGGCCTGCGGGAAAAAGGCCCGGCGCGAAACTCGCAACGAGGCTGTAGAGGTACGCCGCGCCGACGCCCAGCGAGATGAGGCTGAACATGTTGAGCGAGCGATTGCGAATCGAAGCCCATCCCCGCTCGAAGAACGGCCATCCGGCCCACAGCACGACCGGCGTCGCGAGCGCGAATTGCGCCCACATCGACGCTTCGGGCGAGACATAGTCGTGCGGGTTGAGGCCGGGCAGATGCGCGCCCATTTCGAAGATCACCACCGGCACGGTCAGGACGGCGCCGATCCAGAAGCGGCGCGTCATGTCGATCAATTCGGGATTGGGTCCCGCCTCGGCGGCGCCGCCCGCGGGCTCGAGCGCCATGCCGCAAATGGGACAGCTGCCCGGATGATCCTGCCGGATCTGCGGATGCATCGGGCAGGTCCAGATCGTGCCGGGCGGCGCTGGAGCGGGCGCCGGCGCGGCTTGGGGCTCGGCATATTTCGCGGGATCGGCTTCGAATTTCTCGCGGCAGCGGGGGTTGCAGAAGAAATAATCCCGATCGCGATAGCGCGCGCGATGCGGTGTCTTCTGCGGATCGACGCTCATGCCGCAGACCGGGTCCTTGACCTTGAGGGCGGTGTCGGCCGTCACGGCGCCCGCCTCGTGGGGATGGTTGTGGTGCTGCGCTGGTTCGGTCATGGCAGTCCCATGGCTGGACAGATACCCGTTAGGGGTATATAAATGGCGTCATGCAGGACGGTGTCAAGCAATCCGCGACGACGCGGCTTAGCCGCATCGAGGGCCAGATACGCGGCATCGCGCGCATGATCGCCGACGACCGCTATTGCATCGACGTGCTCAACCAGATCGAAGCGGTCAAAGCCGCGCTGAAGAAGGTCCAGGACGAGATCCTGCGCGACCATATCGGAAGCTGCGTCGAGCACGCGATCGTCTCCGGCGACAGAAAGGATCAACGGCGCAAGGTCGCCGAGCTCGTCCAGGTTCTCCGCCACATAACATCTTAAGGGCACCTGCTGTCTAGCCGACCCGTTGCCCTGTCCGGTTGATCTGGATCAAGGCTCGGGGTTGCGCGCGGGGTACGATACCCCCGCGTTGTATCCCCGTGCATTGCGGGGCGCCATCGCTGCGGCATACTGGTCTTCCATCGTTCCCACGCCTTCAACCGTGACGCTGAAGATCGGTCAAGTCGGCTCGGTGCGCGAGCGGCTGTTCACCTGGGCGATGCCCTAGCCCTGAGCATCCTCGGGGCGAGCCGCCACCGAAACAGTTCACGCTTCGCCTTTCACATCTCGTTGGGTTGACGAGCGGCTTGTTCCTCGACCCGGTTCTCCATGCGGCCGAGCTTTTCGACCTCGCAGGCAATGGTCTGGCCGGGCTCGATGCCGTGATGCTTCTGCCCGGGCTCGAGCGGCAAATTGGCGGGCGAGCCCAGGAGGATCAGATCGCCGGGCATGAGCGGCATGATGAAAGAGAGATATTCGACCACCTCGCCGACATGCCATAGCATCGCATTGGTGCGCGCGTCCTGGTGCAGCTTGCCGTCGATCCAGGCGCGCACGCGCAGATCATGCGGATCGCCGACCAGATCCTTCGGCACGATGGCGCGGCTCATCGGCGTGTAGCCGGCGAAGTTCTTCATGCGGATGTTGTCGTTGATCGGGCTTCTGTCCCTGATCTTGCGCCACCACGCGAAATGCATGGTGAGATCGTTGGCGATCGCGTAGCCGGCGACGTAATCCTCGGCTTTCTCGGCCGGGACGCGCCACGCCTCCTTGCCGATCACCGCCGTCACCTCGACCTCGAAGTCGAATTGCGCGCCGCCATGCTCGCGATAGACGATGTCGCCGAAGCCCGCCAGCGCCGAGCGCGAACCGAAGAACACATCGGGGAGCACCCGCTCGGCCTTGGGCGGATCGGTGCGCCCGGTGACGCGGCTCGGCCGCTCGAAATTGTGATAGAGGTGAAAGATGTTGTTGGGCTTGGGCACGGGCGCCATGAATTTGGCGGCGGCGAGCGGAACCCAGCCTTCCTCGCGCTCGGGCTTCAGATCGAGCGCGCGCAGCCAGTCGTGCCAGCGCGGCCAGTTGCGCAGGAAATCGCGCATCAGAGGCGCCGCCGCGCCCGGCGTCGAATGGCGCGCGACGATCCGGGCAAGCGTCACAACGTGATCGTCGATCACCACCGCGGTCGCGGGCTTGCCCTCGGCGAGGATCGTGCCGAGGCCGAAGCGGTACTCGCTCATGCTTCCTCCCTTGCCAATGTCAACGCACTCGAGCGCACGCGTTGGGCTTTATCACGGATGGCACAGCAGCTCGATCATCGTTGCCGCCACGCCGTGCCGTTTGACGATTGTGCCCGCGCGACGATCGGCTAACCTGTCGTAAAACCGACGGGGACGCGATGGCAATCTCAAAAAATCAAGCTCGATGCGGTCGGCTTGGGGCGGTCGCGCCGATTGCCGTCTTGCGTCCCTCGACTTCGCTCGGGATGAGGTGCTCTTCTTAATGCCATCATCCATTTTTTCTCACCCTGAGCGGAGCCCTTCGCCGCCGCAGGCGGCGCTCAGGATAAACTTCGCGCAGTCGCCCTGCGTCAGAAGCTCAGGAGGCGCAGGCTGTTCATGCCAGCCTGAAGAGGTGCAACTGGATCGCGTTCCGCGCTAGGATGAGGTTGCCCTCGAGCGGCTTGGAGGAAACCCATGTTGTCGCACGCCGATAATCAGCGCTTGGTGAGGGTGGGGCAGGGCACGCCTGCGGGCGCGCTGTTCCGCCGCTATTGGCAGCCGGCCTGCCTCTCGATCGAGCTGCCCGAGCCCGATGGCGCGCCGGTGCGCATCCGGCTTCTCGGCGAGGATCTGATCGCGTTTCGCGACAGCAACGGCAAGGTCGGGCTGGTCGAGGCTTATTGCCCGCATCGCCGCGCGCCGCTGTTTTTCGGACGCAACGAGGAATGCGGGCTGCGCTGCGTCTATCACGGCTGGAAGTTCGATGTCGAGGGCAACTGCGTCGATCTTCCTTCGGAGCCGGAGGGCAGCCCGATGAAAGCGGGCATCAAGCTCGCCGCCTATCCGACTTACGAAAGAGCGGGCGTGGTGTGGGCCTATCTCGGGCCGAAAGAGACCATGCCGCAACCGCCCGATTACGAATGGATGCGCGCACCCGCAACGCATCGCTATATCTCGAAGACCTACGAGGCCTGCAACTATCTTCAGGCGCTCGAAGGCGGGCTCGATACCGCGCATTCCTCCTACCTGCACAATCTCAAGCTCGGCAACACCTCGCTGCCGCGCTTGCGCGATCGTGCGCCGCGCCTCGAGGTCCAGCGCACCGATTACGGCTATTACTACGTCTCGACCCGCCAGCTTGGCGAGGACGGGAGCTATGTGCGGCTCTATCACTATGTGATGCCGCATCAGCAGATGCGTGGCGGCATCAACGGCGTGCTCGGCCGCAACGACGTGCCGAAGCTCGACGGCCATCTCTGGGTCCCGATCGATGACGAGCAGACCTATGTTTATAATTGGTGCTACAGCGCCGATCCGGCGGTCTCGATCTCGGAGGAGATCGCCGAGGCGGATGAGCGCCATTTTGGCCGAGGCAAGGACGACCTCATCCCCGGCACCTTCAAGCTGAAGCGCAACCCGTCGAACGATTATCTGATCGACCGCGCGGTGCAGAAAACCAAGACCTTCACCGGCATCGACGGCGTCAACACCCAGGACTTCGCCATCCAGGAAGGCATGGGCCCGATCGTCGATCGCTCGCAGGAATATCTGGGCTCGACCGACCGCGCGATCGTGACCTTACGGCGCATGCTGCTGGAGGCGGTGGCGGCGG
>DATEKH010000060.1:0-5626 GCA_035277525.1 Allostellaceae bacterium | reverse complement strand
TCGCGGCTGGCGGGGCGCCCGCACGGCTGCTCCTCGCCGCGGGGCGTCCGCTTAACGAGACGGTCGCGCGTTACGGCCCTTTTGTCATGAACTCGCAGGAGCAGCTGCGCCAGGCCTTCGCCGATTATCAGGCCGGGCGATTTTAGCGACTCGCCGGCGGATCCTTGGCGGCATAGGGCGCGGCTGCGCCGAGCGCGTCCGGGTCGGGGTAAACTCCGGTATAACCTGCGATGCGGTCCGGCCGCGCCTCGGCGAAGCAGTCGACGGCTGCCAAGGTGCGATAGCAGTAGCGCACGGGGATCGGCGGCGGCGGCGCGTTGGCTGGCATGGGCGAAGGATAATTGGCCGGCCAGCGGCTTTGTGGCGCGGCGAATTCGGCGCGATTCTGCCACGCGTTGCACCCCGCCAAAGTGAGCACGAGAGCAACGAAAAGGAATCGCCCGACCATGTCGCGGTTGAACTCCGGGGACCGCCCCACAATGAGTACGAGACGGAGGCGCAATCGAGCGCTAGTCTATATACCGAGCTGGTTAACCGAATCTTGCCGCAACCGTCGCGCGTGGGTCCAAAGGGGTGCAAGAGATGAAACGAAACCTGATGCTGGCCGGTGCGCTGGCGCTCGTCGCCTGCTCCACTCAACCGGAATGGACCAAAGAAGGCACCTCGCCGCAGGTCGCCGACCGTGAATTGGCGGATTGCAAGAGTCTCGCGCGCGAGGCCACCGCGCGCGACACCAACATCATGACCGACATCATGGCGTCGCGCGGCGGCGATTGGCAGCGCACCGGCGTGATGGAAACCCATGTGCAGAATTTCGCCGCCGGCGAAGTCCCGCGCAGCGACGACATCGTCAAGCGCTGCATGATCGGCAAGGGCTTCGCCCCGGCGCAGTGACCTCAGCGCGATGACGGCGTCTTGCGCTTGTCCGGCGCGGCGACGCCGTAGACATGCTCGGGCCCGGGAAAGCGCCGCGCGCGGACATCTTCCGCATAGGCCGAGACCGCGGCCGAGATCGCGCCGCCCAGCTCGGCATAGCGTTTGACGAAGCGCGGGCGGAACACGTCGTAAATTCCCAAAATGTCCTCGGTCACGAGAATCTGGCCGTCGCAAGCGGGCGAGGCGCCGATCCCGATCGTCGGCACGGGCACGGCTTCGGTCAGGCGGCGCGCGACCGGCTCCGCGGTTCCTTCCACCACCATGGCGAAGGCGCCCGCCTCTGCCACGGCCTTGCCGTCGGCGATGACGCGCGCGGCCTCGGCCTCCGTGCGCCCCTGAGCATGGAAGCCGCCCAGCGCGTTCACCGATTGCGGCTGCAGGCCGACGTGGCCGAGCACCGGAATGCCGCGCCCGGTGAGAAACCGAATGGTTTCCGCCATCACCTCGCCGCCCTCGAGCTTGATCCCCGCGCAGCCGGTCTCGGCCATGATGCGGGCCGCGTTGCCAAAGGCCTGGGCCGGGCTTGCCTGATAGGAGCCGAACGGCATGTCGACAATGACGCAGGCGCGGTTGGCGCCGCGCACCACCGCCGCGCCGTGCGCGATCATCATGTCGAGCGTCACGGGCAAGGTGCTGCTGAGGCCGTAAACCACCATGCCCAGGGAGTCGCCGACCAGAAGCAGGTCGCTATGGGGATCGAGCAGGCGCGCCTGGGGGGTGCTGTAGGCGGTAAGGCTGACGATCGGCACGCCACCCTTGCGCATGCGCAAATCGGCGGGAGTGTGCCGCTTTTCGACCGGGGTGACGCTCATAAGGGCCTCCCCCTTGCGGGGTTCGACGGGAGACGGGGTGCGACGGGCGGGAGACTGCTGCCAGTTCTTGGCGCGGTCAAGCGCGCCTGCGCAGGGCTGATCCGCGCGCCATGCGGTTAGGCCCGGCTTACCGCAAAGCGCGCTTCGGCACCGGCCGAGGCTTGTCATTCGCCGCCCTGTACATTAAGTGAACGCCTGTCCATCAGGAGCAGCACCCATGTCGTTAAAAGTCGCGGTGGTCGGCGCCACCGGGAATGTCGGCCGCGAAATGCTGAGCGTTCTCGACGAGCGCAAGTTCCCAGCTTCGGAGGTGCACGCCGTCGCCTCGGCGCGTTCGATCGGGAGCGAGGTCTCGTTCGGCGAGCGTGGCACCCTCAAGGTGAAAAATCTCGAGACCTATGATTTTCGCGACATCGACATCGCGCTGTTCTCGCCGGGCGCGAAGGTCTCGGCCGTGCATGCGCCGCGCGCCGCCAAGGCGGGCGCCGTGGTCATCGACAACACCTCGCATTTCCGCATGGACAAGGACGTGCCGCTGGTGGTGCCGGAGGTCAATCCGGATGCGATCGCGCAATACCCCAAGAAGGGCATCATCGCCAATCCGAATTGCTCCACCATTCAGATGGTGGTCGCGCTGAAGCCGCTGCACGACCTGGCGCGGATCAAGCGTGTCGTCGTCGCGACTTACCAGTCGGTCTCGGGCGCGGGCCGCGCGGCCATGGACGAGCTCTTCGCCCAGACGCGCGGCATTTATGTCAACGAGTCGCCCAAGCCCGAGCATTTCACCAAGCAGATCGCGTTCAACGTGGTGCCGCATATCGATGTCTTCCTCGAGGACGGCTCGACCAAGGAAGAATGGAAGATGACGGCCGAGACGCGAAAGATTCTCGATCCCGATATCGCGGTCCATGCCACCTGCGTGCGCGTGCCGGTGTTCATCGGTCATGCCGAGGCGGTGACGGTCGAGTTCGAGCGTCCGATCGGCGAAGACGAGGCGCGCGCCGCGCTCAAGGACGCGCCGGGCGTCGTCGTCGTCGACCATCGCGCCGACGAAGGCTATGTCACGCCGGTCGAGATCGCGGGCGAGGACCCGGTCTATGTCAGCCGCATCCGCAAGGACCCGACGGTCGCGAACGGGCTGAGCCTTTGGGTCGTCGCCGACAATCTGAGAAAGGGCGCCGCGCTCAACGCGGTACAGATCGCCGAGGTACTGGCGCGCGATTATCTCGTCGGCGGCAAAGCAGCGAAGAAGACGCCGCAGCAAGCCCTCTGACGGCGCTTATGCCCACGGCCGTGCCGCGCCCGCGCCGGAGCCTGCTCTTCATGCCGGGCACCAATGCGCGCGCGATGGAAAAAGCGCGCGAACTCGCGGCCGATGGCGTGATCTTCGATCTCGAGGATTCGGTTGCGCCCGACGCCAAGGAAGGCGCACGGGCGCAGATCGCGGCGGCGCTTGGGCACGGCGGCTATGGCAAGCGCGAGCTTCTGCTGCGTGTCAACGGCGCCGGCACGCAATGGCACGATGCGGATCTCCGCTTCGCGGCGACGCTGCCGATCGACGGGGTGGTTCTGCCCAAGGTCGAGGAGGCGCGCGACGTTAGCGCCAGCGATGCCGTGCTTGGCGCGGCCGGCGCGCCTCTCGGATTGTCGCTGTGGTGCATGATGGAGACGCCACGCGCCATTCTTCATGCCGAGGCGATTGCCGGCGCTTCGGCACGGCTTGCCGGGCTCATCGTCGGCACCGAGGATTTGGCGAAGGATCTGCGCGCGCGGCCGCGCCCCGACCGGCTCCCCTTCATCCCATCGCTCGGCATCGCGCTGCTCGCCGCGCGCGCTGCCGGCCTTGTCGCGCTCGACTCGGTCTATCCCGATTTCAAGGACGAAGACGGCTTTGCCGCGCAATGCCGGCAGGGGCGCGATCTCGGCTTCGATGGCAAGACCCTGATCCATCCGCGCCAGATCGCGACCGCCAACGCGCTCTTCGCGCCCGAGCCGCGCGAGATCGAAGAGGCACGACGCGTGATCGCCGCCTTCGACACGGCTGAGGCTGCTGGACGAGGCGTTGCAACGCTCGATGGCAAAATGGTCGAGCGCCTTCATGCCGACGCCGCGCGCCGCTTGCTCGCTTTGGCGGCGGACATTGCCGAGCGCGACGCGCGCTAATGCGGCGCCGCCGCAACCGACGCAGGCGAGCCCTGACGTTGACTTGACCCCGCTCGCGGGTTAAATCAACGCCGCTTCCTGCCTGCCCCCGCGATCGAGCCGAGACTTCCGGATGTCGCAAGCACAACGGCCGCTGTCGCCGCATCTCCAGGTCTACAAGCCGCAACTCACCTCCGTCCTCTCGATTACCCATCGCGCGACGGGATTGGCCCTGGCGGTCGGCACGTTGCTGCTGGTGTGGTGGCTCTTCGCCGCCGCGGCCGGCACCAACGCTTTCGCCGCCGCCCAAGGTTTCTGGTATTCCTGGATCGGGCGACTGCTTCTCCTGGGCTGGAGCTGGTCGCTGTTCTTTCACCTCTGCAACGGCATCCGGCATTTGTTCTGGGACGCCGGCTGGGGTTTCGAGCTCAAGACCACCTATCGATCGGGCTGGACCGTCGTCGTCGCGAGCATCGTGCTGACGCTCATCGCCTGGATCGCGGGCTACGCGGTGCGAGGTTAGCGATGAGCGAGGATCAGCGTATGCGCTCGCCGCTCGGCCGCGCCTTGGGATTGGGCTCGGCCAAGGAGGGCGTCGCGCATTGGTGGGCGCAGCGCGTAACCGCGGTCGCGCTTATTCCGCTGGCCTTGTGGTTCGTCGCCGCGCTCGTCGCGCTGACGGGCGCCGATCGCGGTACGGTCGCCGCCTGGCTGCGCGAGCCTTTCCCGGCGATCGTCACCGTGCTTCTGCTGATTGCGGGCATCTACCATATGAGTCTGGGCATCCAGGTCGTGATCGAAGATTACGTCCATGGCGAGGCGGCGAAGATCGCCGCGATCGTGCTCAACAAGCTGGCGGCGTTCGCGATCGCGGCGGCGGGGATTTTCGCCGTGCTGCGCATCGCCTTCCAGGGATAAGAGGCATGCCGCAAGCCTATCCGGTCACCGAACATCTCTACGACGTCGTCGTCGTCGGCGCGGGCGGCGCGGGGCTGCGGGCGACGCTCGGCATGGCGGCGGCGGGCCTCAAGACCGCCTGCGTCACCAAGGTCTTTCCGACACGCAGCCACACCGTGGCGGCGCAAGGCGGCATTGGCGCCGCGCTCGGCAATATGGGCGAGGATGACTGGCGCTGGCACATGTACGACACCGTCAAGGGCTCGGACTGGCTCGGCGACCAGGACGCGATCGAGCTCATGTGCAAGGAGGCGCCGGCGGCGATCATCGAGCTCGAGCACTACGGGGTGCCGTTCTCGCGCACCGAGTCGGGACGCATCTACCAGCGGCCCTTCGGCGGCATGACCACCCACTTCGGCAAGGGCATCGCGCAGCGCACCTGCGCCGCCGCCGACCGCACCGGGCACGCGCTGCTGCACACCCTCTATCAGCAGTCGCTGCGCCACGCGGCCACCTTCTTCATCGAGTACTTCGCCATCGACCTGATCATGCAGGACGGGGTGTGCCGGGGCGTGGTGGCGCTCGATCTCGCCGAGGGTACGCTGCACCGCTTCCGCGCCCACACCACCATCCTCGCGACCGGCGGCTACGGGCGCACCTATTTCTCGTGCACGTCGGCCCACACCTGCACCGGCGACGGCAACGCCATGGTGTTGCGCGCGGGTCTGCCATTGCAAGATATGGAATTCGTCCAATTCCATCCGACCGGCATCTTTGGCGCGGGCGTGCTCATCACCGAAGGCGTGCGGGGCGAAGGCGGCTACCTGACCAATTCCGAA
>DATEKH010000059.1:0-6089 GCA_035277525.1 Allostellaceae bacterium | reverse complement strand
CCCGATCCGGCCGCAGAACCCGGACTTCACCTTTCGCCATTGCCCGACCTCAACTCAGGTGTGGCATCCAATGAATCACAAATCACCCGCTCAAGCCAATTCCTTCACAGGCTCGAAGGCGGGAATCCAGGACGGCAATCGAGCTATTTCCCTGGGTCCCCGCTTTCGCGGGGACGACGACGGGAGATATCGGGTCTCTCCCTAAGTGCTCCGGATCGCCGAGTTGGCGCTGTCCTACGGCGCGACCCCGGTGTTGGGCGGCGTCAGCATGGAGGTCGAGGACGGCGAGTTCGTCAGCCTCGTCGGCCCTTCGGGCTCTGGCAAGAGCACGATCCTGCGCGCGATCATCGGCTTGCAGGCGCCGTCCTCCGGCAAGGTCGAGCTGACGATCGCGCCGCGCGAGATCGGCTTTCTCTTCCAGGACGATGCGCTCCTGCCTTGGCGGCGCGCGGCGGAGAATGTCGCGCTCGGGCTGCGCTTGCGCGGCATGGCGACGAAGGCGGCGCTCGATCGCGCCGAGGAATGGCTGGCGCGGATGGGGCTCGAGGGACTCGGCGCGCGCTATCCGCGCGAGCTTTCGGGCGGCCAGCGCAAGCGCGTGGCGTTGGCGCAGGTTCTGGCGCTCGAGCCGCAGCTCTTGTTGATGGATGAGCCGTTCTCGGCATTGGATGCCATCACCCGCGCGCGCCTGTCGCAAGATCTTCTCCGCTTCATCGAGGCGCGGCGCATGAGCGTCCTGCTCGTCACGCATGATCTCGAAGAGGCGCTGGCGCTGTCCGACGTGGTCTATCTGCTCTCGCGCGGGCCCAAGGCGCGCATCGCCGGCCAATATCCGGTGCCGATCGCCCGGCCGCGCGACGTGATCAAGGCGCGCGCCGATGCGGAATTCGGCCCGCTCTTGGAGCGCGTCTGGCAGAATCTCTCGAGCGAAATCGGCGGCACGGCACAAACGGGGGCGGCATGGGGCGAATATTCGATCGGCCTCTGACCCGCCAGCTCATCGGGCTCGCGATCTTCCTCGCCATCTGGGAATGGGCGGCACGCAACGGATATTTGAACCCGCTCTATATTCCGGCGCCCTCGAAGATCGGCGCGGTGCTGGTGACGCTGTTCAGCGCCGGCACGATCTGGCCGCATCTCGGAGCCACCTTCGGCGCGGCTTTGGGCGGGCTCTTTGTCGGCCTCGTCGTCGGCACGATTCTCGGCGCCGCGGCGGCGATGGTGCCCGTGATCGCCGAGCTGCTCGAGCCGGTGATGATCCTCTTGAACGCGGTACCGCGCGTCGTGCTGGCGCCGCTCTTCGTGATCTGGCTCGGCATCGGGCTCGCGTCCAAAGTCGCGCTCGCCTTCATCCTCGTCGCCGTGCTGGTGTTCTTCACCGTCTTCACCGGCATTCGCCAGGTCGACCGCCGGCTGGTCGAGCGCGTGCTCACTTTGGGCGGCGGCCGCGCCACCTTGCTGCGCGAGGTCTATATGCCGTCGGTGACGGCGTGGCTCCTTGGCAATCTCAAAGTCGCGGTCGGCTTCGCCTTCACCGGCGCGGTGGTCGGCGAATTCGTCGCCGCGACGAAGGGCTTGGGCTATCTCCTCTCCTTCGCGCAGAGCACCTACAACGCCGCGCTGATGTTGGCGCTCGTGTTCCTCATCATGCTGTTCGTGCTGCTGATCTTCGTGCTGTCGGAAAAGCTCGAGAAGCGGCTGACGAGGTGGCGGGGGTAGACCTCAGGCGAGATTTTTATGCGTCACCCCGGCCAAGCGAAGCGCGAGCCGGGGTCCAGGTGGCCTGTCACGGCGCTTGCCCTGGATTCCCGCTTTCTCGCGGGAATGACGAATTGAAGAACGCAGCGTTGCTTTTAAGCCACCGCGGTGGGGTTGGGGCTGGTCTCGGAATAGGCGAGCATCTTCTTCGCGAGGCGCAGCAGCATCTCGCCGCGCAGGCTTTTCGCACCGGGCTCGCTCCAGAGGTTGAACGATTCATCGGGATCGTTCTCGCGGTCGTAGAGCTCGCCCCATTCGACGCCATCGTAGAGCGTCAGGCGATGGCGCGCGGTCAACAGGCTGCGCAGCCGCGCGCGCGTCGGCAGGCCGACACCAAGGCGCTGGCCTTCCTCCTCGATGAGGAAATCCTCATAGGGCGCGGCGCCGCCGGCGATCAGCGGCAGCAGGTTCTTGCCCTGGATGCCGTTGAATCTCTGCACGCCGGCGCGCTCAAGGATCGTCGGCGCGAGATCGATCGTGCCGGCGAAGGCGTCGCTGCGCTTGCCCCTCGGCCCTTGCGGATCGCGCCAGATGAAGGGCACTTGCGTGATCGAGCGGTAATGGATCGGGCCTTTCAGCAAGAGTTGATGATCGCCCATATAGTCGCCGTGATCGGCCGTGAAGATCACGATCGTGTTGCCCGAGAGGCCAAGCGTCTCGAGCGTGTCGAGCACGCGGCCGACACCGTGATCGATGAAGCTGATGAGTCCGTAATTGAGCGCGATCGCCTCGCGCACCTCGCGCTCGCTCGCGGCAAAGAGCATGGGCGTCGACTTCACTGCGCGGCCCGCGTCGCGCTGCTGATGCAGCCATTTCACATGCGGGGGCAGCGCGTCGGACTGCGCACGGAACGACGACGGCAGCTCGACCTCTTCCGGCTTGTACATGCCCCAATATTCGCCCGGCGGCGTGAAGGGATGATGCGGATCGGCGAAAGAGCACATGAGAAAAAACGGCGCATCGCCCTTGGCATAGTCCTCGAGCCGCGCGATCGTGCGCTCGGCGCAATAGCCGGTCGGGTGCAGCGCCGGCGGCAACTTGGTGCGCCAGGCCTGGTTCACCTTCGTCAACTCGTATTCCGGCGCCGGGAGCGCGTTTTTCCTGCCGATCAGCCTGTCCGCATCCGGTGTCTTGTCGTTGACCCAGCGGCGGTAATGGC
This sequence comes from Allostellaceae bacterium, assembly GCA_035277525.1. Taxonomy (GTDB): domain Bacteria; phylum Pseudomonadota; class Alphaproteobacteria; order ATCC43930; family CGMCC-115725; genus CAIKMD01. The sequence continues at coordinate 3,172 of DATEKH010000059.1, read as the reverse complement.
CTTGCAGATCGTCGCCATGCTCGACCGTCAGATCGACCGTCTCGAAACCATAGAACGGATAGTCGAGATCAAAATCCGGATCGGCGCGCCACGCCGGCGCCCATTCCTGATCGTAGCGCCCGCCATGATCGGCACGCGCCTCGACCGGCAGACGGTCCTTGGGATCGAGCGGCCATTGTGGCGGGTTGCCGGTCATGTTCTGGAAGTGACCCTTGCCGACCATGCCGGTGCGATAGCCGGCGCGGCGCATTTGATCGGTGAAGGTGGTGGCATCGAGCGCCAGCGGAATGCCGTTATGGCGCACGCCGTGCAGCGAGGGCATGCGCCCGGTCAGCAAAGTCGCGCGATTGGGCATGCAGATCGGGCTTGCGACATAGAAGGCGTCGCTCGCCCAGGCCTTGGCCGCAAGCGCATCGATATTCGGCGTCTTGACGATCCTATTGCCATAGCAGCCGAGATGATCGAAGCGCAACTGATCGGCGATGAAGAACAGGAAATTGGGCCGCCCGCCCGCTGCGGTCATGGCGGCGGGCTCACTTTTGCGCTTCGAGACGCTCGGCGAGCATGGGCAGAGCTCGGATGTCGTAGCCCTTGGCGGCGGCCTCGGCGACGAGCTTCAAGGGGCTTTCGCCCTCGAACAAGACGCGCGTCAGCCCATACATGAGATAGCAGCGCGTGCCGCTGCGGCAATGCGCGAGGATCGGCTTTTGCTGGTGTTGCAACAGCTTTTGGAACTCGACCACGTCCTTGAGCGCGATCGCCGAGCTGACGATCGGCTGATACTGGTAGCTGAGCCCGGCTTTGCGCGCCTCGGCCGCGGCCGTCTCGTGGTTGAGCTGGCCCGGCTCCTCGTCGTCCGGCCGGTTGTTGAGAATGGTCGCGAAGCCGGCTTTGGCGAAAGCGGGGATGTCGGTGAGCGAAATCTGCCCGGCAACGCTCAGATTGTCGTTGATCTTGGTGGGCTCGGCCATGCGCACCTCCCTCATTAAAGATTAACACCTTAGCCGAAGGCGGCCGCCGGCGCGACAGGCGGGCCCACGCCTTGGAATCGCAAAAGCGCGACCTAAATATAATTTAATGAAGCAGGCTCGGGACCTCGCTCGGCCTTCATCGCGAAGCGAGCGGGGATACCCGGCCGCGTGTTAATCGGGAAAGGAAACGGCGATGAATGTCGAAACAATTCTGCGCACCAAAGGACGCAACGTCGTCACCGTCGCGCCCAACGCAACCGTGACGATGGCCGCCGCGTTGTTGCGGCGCCACGGCATCGGCGCCCTGGTCGTGAGCCGCGACGGCGCCGCAATCGAGGGGATTCTGTCGGAGCGCGACATCGTGCACGGACTTGCCGAGCATGGCGCGGCGGCGCTCGATTACGAAGTTGGGCGCTTGATGAGCCGGCGCGTGGTGACCAGCAAGGCGGGCGACAGCATCGCCGAGCTGATGTCGCTCATGACCGAGCGCCGCATCCGGCATATTCCGGTGGTCGAGCACGGCCGGCTCGCCGGCATCGTCAGCATCGGCGACGTGGTGAAAAACCGTCTCGACGAGGTCGAAAGCGAGGCCAGCTCGATGCGCGAGTTCATCGCCGGCGCGTGACCGGAGGAGCCGAGGACCCCGACAATCGCCTAAAAAAGCGGCATTCTTTCCTGGAATTTGCTTAGCCCATACAGCATAATCCGCACCCCTGGGCCGACCGGCCCGAACGAGACGCCGCGAGATGGGCCGGGCTGCGCAAGGCGACGCTGCTGCGACGAAAATCGACAACGGGCAAGCAGTTTATGACCGGCTTGCCTATGTGCTGTTCTTTGCGGTGTTCGTGCTCGCACTCGCGACCTTCACCGATTACGGCACGACTTGGGACGAGGACTACCATTTCTGGTATGGGTTCAAAGTCCTCGACTACTATCGCAGCTTTTTTCACGACACCACCGCGCTGACCTCGCCGCCGATCGACTATTACGGCGCGATTTTCGACGCCACCGCCGCTTTCCTCGCCCCGCATTCGCCCTTCGGCTATTACACCACCCGCCATCTGCTCAACGCGCTGGTCGGGCTCGCCGGCATCGTCGGCTGCTGGAAGCTGGCGCGCCAATTGGGCGGGCCGCGCGTCGGGCTTTGGGCGGCGGTCCTGTTGCTGCTCACGCCCAATTTCTATGGCCAGATCTTCAACAATCCCAAGGACGTGCCGTTTGCGGCGGGCTATGCCTGGGCGCTCTATTACCTCGTCCGCCTGATTCCGACCTTGCCGCGGCCGCCGCTGCGCGAGGTCTTGAAGCTCGGCGTCGCCATCGGGCTGACGCTCGGCGTGCGCGTCGGCGGGCTGCTCTTGCTGTGCTATCTCGTGATGGTGCTGGTCGCGGTGCCCGCCCTCAACGCCTGGCGCGCGCGGCGCCCGGGCATCGCCCTTACCGAACTGCTCATCGAGGCCGGGCAAGTCCTGGCCCCGGTCCTCGTCCTCTCTTACGCGATCATGCTGCTCGCCTGGCCCTGGGCGCAGCTCGATCCACTGTGGCGGCCGATTGCGGACCTCATCCAGTTCGACCATCACGATTTCCCCTATCCCACGCTGTTCGACGGCGCCTATATCCCCGCGCCCGAGCTGCCGCGCATCTATCTCCCCGTCTTCCTGCTGATTCAGCTGCCGGAGATTTTCCTGCTGCTGCTCGGCGGCGGGCTGGTCTGGTCGCTGTTGCGGCTGTGGCGCGACCGCCCGCCGCTCGAGAAGCTCATCGCGCCCGGGCTCGTGATCTTCGCCGGGATTTTTCCCATCGCTTATGCCGTCGAAACCCACGCGACCTTGTTCGATGGGATGCGTCATTTCCTCTTCGTCGAGCCGCCGCTCGCCGCTTGCGCCGCGCTCGCTTTCGATGCCGCAGTGAGACGGCTAAGCGTCTCGCCGCGCGCCTTTGCCGCGGCCGCGGCGGCGCTCGCCCTCTATCTCGGCTATCACGTCTCGCTGATGGCCGCGCTCCATCCCGACGAATATGTTTATTACAACGCGCTGGTTGGCGGCGTTCCGGGCGCGGCCGGGCGCTTCAAGCTCGATTATTGGGCGAATTCCTATCGCGAGGCGGCGGGCGATCTCGTGAGCTTCCTCAAGGCGCGCGACGGCAAGCAGTTTGCCCGCAAGCGCTATCGGGTCGCGGCGTGCGGCCCGCCCGGCTCGATCATG
>DATEKH010000058.1:0-3378 GCA_035277525.1 Allostellaceae bacterium | reverse complement strand
CTTCCGCATGGGCAATGTCTATGTCTTCGCCGGCATTCCGCGCGTGATGCAAGGCATGTTCGACAGCATCAAGGGCGAGCTCCGCGGCGGCAAGCCGATGCTGTCGCGCACGGTCGCGACCTCCTTGGCCGAGGGCGTGCTCGCCACGGGCCTGGGCGAGATTCAGAACCGCTATGCCGATGTCGAGATCGGATCTTACCCGATCATGCGGCGCGGAACCTACGGGGTGAACCTCGTGCTGCGCGGCCGTGACGCCGAGCGTCTCGCGCTCGCCACATCCGAGGTCGCGGCGATGGTCCGGAGCCTCGGCGACACGCCGGTCGAGGAATAGCCGCCATCATTTCGGCAGCAGCATATCCGTCATCAGCCGGATCATCTCGACATAAGAGCGCGCGGCGAGCAGGAGAAAGCCCGCGGCCGCCAACCCTGCGAGAATCCACCAGGCCGAGGCGCCCAACAGCGCGGCGATGATCGCGGCGATAAGCGGCGCCGCGGCGACGGCGAGGGCGAGCCAATTGCCGTGGCGCTCCAAAAACCGCAGGGTCGGATATTGCTCGGCCATGGCGCCTCATTAGCGCATCGGGGGTGCCTACGCAAAACCGCGTTGCATCGTGGGTGCTCCAGCGCCGGGGAGGGCTCCAATTGAGGCTGGCTCCTTCATTGTCATTGCCGGTCTTGACCAAAAAATCCACGAGTCACAAAGCTCTTTAACGATAAACGTCGAGTTGGAACACGCTAGCAATTAGCTGACGCCGCATGCCAAACTGCGTTGGGGGTGAACCTTGCGAAAGCCTGAGCAACCAGCGCCAGGAGCGTTCGGAACTACCGACGCGGAGGTAAGGGGGACCATCGATTTCCGGGACGACCGATTGATTCCGATCGGTGGGCTCGTACTGGTTGGGGCCTACGAGCTCTATTTGGCCCTATCACTAAGCTTGGCCGAATGGGAAGCCCATCCGATCGGAAATATCGTCGCCGGACTTTTTCTTGCGTTGCCGGGCGTGTTCTTCGGCGCAGTTGCTGCTGCCGTTCTCAGCCTCGTCATCGACTCTGTGCTTCCTTGGCTGTGGCCACGCTACGCGCGCGTGAGGAGGTTTCGTGCCGGGCTCAAGCGATACCAGGCTGAGCTGACGGAATATGAGCTCTGGCTTCGTCGGCAGGCCGAAGCATTTTGGCAATCATTGAGCGGTGTTGGCTTCGAGCGTGAACTCGGCCGCCTATTCAGTAAAATCGGCTATCGCGTCAAAACGACGCCGCGACGGGCGACGGCGGTATCGATCTGATCCTCGACCGAGGAGGCGAAACGACGGTCGTTCAGTGCAAGGCTCATGCGTCGAAGGTTGGCATCGCGACAGCGCGAGAACTCGTGGCATCCATGATCGATTTCAAGGCCAGCCGCGGCATCCTCGCAGTGACTTCAGGTGTAACAAAACCGGTCCGCGAATACGTCACAAGCAAGAATATTCAAGTGCTCGATCTAACAGAGATCATTCGCCTGCAGCGCCAATACGGCGGCTAAGTCTTCAATTTTATGCCGAGCGTGAACTGCGCGTCTGTCATCTATTGCTCAGGCGCGAGGAAAGCTAGTGATCGAACAGGTTGAGGCCAGTATTAGCGGCCGGAACACCCGCAGCCGCGCCATCCCTGATGCGCTTGCCAATCTTCTTACTGTCGAGCTCGATCGAGGCGCCATCGGTTGCGAACTGATCTGCGCCTTGGTTGAGCGCATGCCTCGGGGGCAAACGGTTGACAATTCAGGCAATGTTCTCTGCACCTTGCTGGGCTAAAATATTGATCTGCTGTGCAATGCCCGCTTGGCGGAATGGCAGACGCAACGGACTTAAAATCCGTTTCTGAGAAATCGGAGTGCCGGTTCAAGTCCGGCAGCGGGCACCAGCACCTCGGCGCGAGTTCGGAACCTCGCATGAACCTCAGTGATTGACGATGTTGAGGAAATCGCTTGGGGCGACGATTGGCGTTGCGCCGATGCGGCCAAGGACGAGCAGGTCTTTGTCGCCCGTCACGAGATAGTCGGCTCGGCCAGCGATCGCGAGTGCAAGAAATTTATTGTCCTTTGGATCGCGCGAACCGATGACGGCTTCCTCGACGGTCACGAGTTCGCCGGTGCTTGCAATCCATTCTACAAAGGCGGCGACATCCTTTGCTGTCGTGTATTTCGCGAACTTCTCGCGACGTAATACGTCAACGAGTTCCGTGAGGGTTTCAGCCGAGTAGAGGACCGTGGCGTGTTCATCGATATAATCGACGAGCGATGAAAAGCTGCTGCCCGGCCGGATAAGGATGCTAACGAAAATATTCGTGTCGAGAATGATCCTCATTTAGGCTGAGCAAGGATCGCATCGAAAATTTCGGTCGTGAGCCCGCGCGCTGCCGCGGTCGCGCGCATGCGTGCGGCTATGTCAGAGAGCTTGGGGCGGGCCCGATCACCTTTGCCCGGAGCGATCTCGACCTTCACGCGTTCATCGGGGTTCACACCACGGCGCGCGAGTTCAGCGGCAACCTCGCCGGCCGTCGTTTCGATCACTTCGTTGCGGGAAGTCATTTGTTCCTACCAAACTGGTGAAAGTAGCGACCAATAAGTCCGCCACCTATCCACAGACGGAGAATACGCTTTCTATGAAAATTGGTCAAATTCAAGGATCTAAGGGATGAAACTCCTTCCCTTATAGATATTGCTTGCTCGATGGAGCGCTTTTCGAAATCAAGGAATTAATGGTAGACGCAACGGACTTAAAATCCGTTTCTGAGAGATCGGAGTGCCGGTTCAAGTCCGGCAGCGGGCATCAGCGCTCAGCGATCGAGCGGTGCGTCCGGCCGGTCGGGCTCGAGCTTGATCTTCTCGTCGGCGAAGACGCGCTGCACCGATTGGCGCGGCAGCATGCGCCGGTAGAACGCGCTGAAATGCGGCATCGCCGCCATGTCGAAGCCGCGCTGAATCCCCCAGGTGTGGAGCACGAAAGCATAGTGATCGGCGACCGAGAGCTTGCCGAAGAGATATTCCTTGCCGGCATACATGCCGTCGACTTCCTTCAGATAGCCGTGGAAAGCGGCGAGGCCCGTGCGCTGGATATTGGGATGCGTTGCGGGATCGCTCGCATAGCGATAGGGCCGGCGGTAATGCGCCTGCGCCGGATGCACGGTCGAGGCAACCCAGCCGACGAAGGAAAGCATCTTCGCTTCGGTGACGGGATCATCCGTCCACAAGCCGAGGCGTTTGCCGAGGAAGGGCAGGATCGCGATGTTCTCGGAAATGTAGGAGCCGTCGTCGAGGCCGAGGGCCGGCACGCGGGCATGCGGGTTGATTTTGAGATAGGCCTCGCCGCGCTGCTCGCCGCCGGCGCAGTCGACGCGATAGGG
>DATEKH010000057.1:0-5239 GCA_035277525.1 Allostellaceae bacterium | reverse complement strand
GGATTACGCCGTGCCGCGCGCCGATGATCTGCCCTCTTTCAGCTGCGAGCTGATCGAGATACCGGCGACGAGCCACAAATTCGGCATCCGCCCTGGCGGCGAAGGCGGCACGACGCCGGCGCTCGGCGCCTGCATCAATGCTGTCTGTAACGCGCTCTCGGAGCTCGGCGTCCGCCATGTCGAAATGCCGGCGACGGCCGAGCGCGTCTGGCGCGCGATCCGGGAGACACAAGCGGCGAAATAGTCATGACCACCCTACCGTCGCCGCCGCGAAAGCGGGGCCCAGGGCAGCAAGCGCGTTGCATCCCTGGATTCCGGCTTACGCGGGAATGACGATGATAGAATGCAATCAGAACAGGGAGGAACCATGAGGCTTCATCGCACGATCGCGCTGGCCGCGCTGGCGGCGGCGCTTTTCGCCACATCGGCGCAGGCCGAGGACAAGATTCGCTTCGGCAAGGCCTTCCCGGGCTTGTTCCAATTCACGCCGGTCGATCTCGGCGTCGAGAAAGGCTTCTTCAAGAAGCGCGGCCTCGATATCGAGATCACGAGCTTCTTCGGCGACGCGAAACAGCAGCAGGCTTACGGCGCCGGCGCGATCGATATGGCGATCGGCGGCGGCGCGGGCATGGCGTTCATCGCCAAAGGCTCGCCGATCCTCGCGGTTGCCGAAGCCGCCGGCCCGCCGCTCGGTATCACGCTCAGCGTCTGGGCCGACACGCCTTACAAGACGGTCCAAGACCTCAAGGGCAAGATCGTCAGCGGCGCCTCGGTCGGCGATCAGACCGAATGGTTCGTGCGCCAGCTCTCGATCCTGCAAGGCTGGGGGCCGAACGGCTTCAACTATGTGCCGCTCGGCGCGACCGAGGCGCAGATCGCGGCGCTAAAGACGCATCAGGTCGCGGCGGCGCCGCTCGACATCACCACCGCCGTCACGCTGGAATCCCAGAGCCAGGGACGGATCGTGGTCCGCTTCGGCAAGGTGATCACCGCTTATATCAATCATGTGATCACGGCCTCGAATGACATGATCGCCAAGCGCCCCGATGATGTGAGGAAATTTCTCGCCGGCTGGTTCGAGAGCGCGGTCTACTTCAAGACGCATAAGGAGGAAGCGGTGAAGTTCACCGCGCAGCTCTTGAAAAAGCCCGAGCCGATCATCAAACGCGTCTTTGACGAAGCTGAGCCGATGATCACGACCAACGGGCATTTCGATGCGAAAGGTCTCGCGGCGATACGTCAATCTCTGGTCGACACAAGGATCCTCCCCACGCCGCCCGACATGTCGAAGCTATATACCGAGAAGTTCCTGCCGAACTGAGGCTGCGCGCGCAGGCGGAAATCCGCTAAGATCGGCCGAGCAAAATCGAGGGAGGATGCGATGGCGATGGTCGAGAAGAAGGTTCCTTACGAGACGAATGGCCGCAAATTCGAGGGCATGATCGTCTATGACGATAGCGTCAAGGCTAAGCGCCCGGCGCTCTTCATGCAGCCCGATTGGAAAGGCGTCGATGCCGACACGATCGCACAGGCGCAAGCCATCGCCGGCAAGGATTACGTCGTGCTCATGGCCGACATGTTTGGAGCAGGCTACGGCGCCAAGCCCAAGACGCAGGACGATCTGATGAAAGCCTCGCGCGCGGCGCGCGGCGACTTCCCCTTCATCGTCGCCTGCGGCGGCAAGGCGCTCGAGGCGCTCTCCGCCGAGGCGTCAAAGCTCGGCCTGATCGAGCCGGGCAAGACGGTCGCGGTCGGCTATTGCATCGGCGGCGGCTTTGCCTTGGAGCAGGCACGCGCCGGCGCCGATTTCAAGGGCACGGTGGTCTTCCATGTCACCATGCCGAACCCGGTGCAGCCGGGCACCAAGTGCAACATCAAGGGCCGCGTGCTGGCGATCCACGGCTCGGCCGATCCGGTGACGCCCAAGCCGCAGATGGACGCGCTCGAGCAAGAGCTCACCGACGCCAAGATCGATTGGCAGGTGATGATGTTCGGCCACGCGGTCCATTCCTTCTGCGATCCCACCGCCAATGCCGGGCCGACGCGCTACGACGAGAAACTGTGCAAGAAGTCCTACGCCATGATGCGCGAGTTCTTTAAGGAGATCGTGTGACGGGGGCGTTAGCCCCCCATTTTTTAAGCTACACGCCCGTCGGTAGTTCGAAGACCGGATAATATCCATCGTTGTCGGCGCGAGGAACATAGGACGTCATGATATAGATCGCGTCGAAGTTGCTCATTTGCGGCAACAAAATACTTTTTACATATGTCTCAAGTGTTCTTTCGTCCAAATCTCCTTCATCCGTTAGAACCAAGAGGAATTGCTTCGCCAGTGCTCGATCGCGTGACCGAAGGTTCTTTTCGCGCACGCGATCCGTCAACCGTGAAGTGAATTTTTCCAACGGCCACTCTGGGGACATTCTCTCTAAAAGCGCGAGTTTGTCGGCTTTTGGAAGGGTAGAAAACTTCCCGATTTTCTTTAGCCAGCGCAATTCTTGGTGAGCTTTGATGGCATCACCGTCGACGAGTTCTGTTACTTCAATGCCGATGACGGCGGGTATCTTCGTTCCACTGGGCCCATAATCCGCCAAACAGTCTGGATAAGTATTGGCGTTTTTCCGCACGCCTCTAACATTCCATCCATAGCGTTCGTTTACGACCTTCGCCCATTCGGCAACGAATGCTACTTCCATCGCGCCTTGGAACTCACTGCTTGCATTGAAAAACGTGGCGTGACTGCGCTTGCGGTCGGCCGCAGCAATCGTTTGAAGCGCCTTTCCGACTTCGTCCCGATCTATCAACGATCTTGTCCCTCTTCCTGCTGCGTGCCTGCCATGTACGGGATCCGTTGCCAATGAATTAAGATGAGATAGCTAGAATCGGCATTGGTCGCAACGCATAGTGCGAGGCATGAGCGCACCATCTGCCCGGGATTCAAGAGCGCCGCCGCGCCGCAAGCGCAGGCGCCGCCAGAGAAATGTCCTTGCGAAATTCCTGCGCGATTGGCGCAAGCATGTAAGCAGCTTGCGCCGCGGCTTCCTCGCCGCGCCACGGCCAGTGCGGATTGCGGCGCTCGCAAGCGCCCTCCTCATCGTCTTCGCCCTCGCGAATTTCGCCTATCAGATCGCGCGCAAGCCCACGGAAATGCTGTTCCCCTTGAGCGGCGGGCTCGACAAGACGCCGGCGCAGAGCTGGCGCCAATATGGCGAATTGTTCCGCCAATATTCGACGGCCTTGATCAGCCCCGAGCTGCTGGCCGCGCTGGCGCAGATCGAGGGCGCGGGGAATCCGATGGCGCGCACCTATTGGCGCTGGCGCCTGACCTTCCATCCCTTCGCGATCTATGCGCCGGCCTCGAGCGCGGTCGGGATGTATCAGATGACCGATCCGACCTTCGCCGAGGCGCGGCACTATTGCATCCGCGAGCACGCGGTCGTGACGGATTGCTGGTTCAGCAGTCTCTATAATCGCCTGGTGCCGAGCAACGCCATCGAGCTCGCCGCCGCGCTGCTCGATCGGGACAGCACGGCGATCCTCGAGCGCCGGCACGGCGCGCCGCCGACCAAGCAGCAAAGACAAGATCTCGCGGCGATCATCCATCTGTGCGGCGCGGGCACGGCAGAGGCTTTCGCGCGCCGCGGCTTTCGCCTGGCTCCAGGCGAGCGTTGCGGCGATCATGACGCGGCGGCCTATGTCGCGAAGGTCGATGCGATGGTGCGGCAGTTCGCGCGGCTCGCGGCCGAAAAATGAGTCGTCGCAGCAAGCGCGCTCCGATCAGCCCCTCACCCTATCCCTCTCCCGCTCCACGGGCGAGGGGACGCGCGTCAAGACTCCTCTGATTATAGTCGACGGCGGAGCGCGGCGCGGAAGCTGCGTCCCCTCTCCCATGAAATCGGAGAGGGATAGGGTGAGGGTTCTACGGCGACGGCTGGCCCTGGCTTGCCCTGCCGCACGCTTCGGCGCAGGATGGGGCCGGTGCGTCCGACAGAGGCGCGCCGGGGAGAAGCGTTCATGTGCCCAGACACAACCTCCGTCATCGATGCCGGCGCGGATCTGCGCATTCCGGTGATCGATCTCGGCCCCTATCTCGCGGGCGATCCGGCCGCGCGCGAAGCCGCCGCCGAGCAGCTGCGCGAGGCCAGCGAAACCATCGGCTTCTATTTCATCGCCAATCACGGCGTGCCGCAGGCGCTGATCGATCGCGTCTTTGTCGAAGCCGAGCGGTTCCACCATCTGCCGCTCGAGCGCAAGATGGCGGTGCGCGCGATCAGAGATCCGATCGGCTATCTCCCGGTCGGCGGACAGACCCAGCGCGCCGAGCTTTATGGCGCGCGCTCCAAGCATCCCGACCGCAGCGCCTCCTATTACATCCGCGAGGAATTCCCCGCCGACCACCCTGACCGGGTAGCGAAGAAGCCTTGGGTGTTCGACAATCGCTGGCCCGCGGATCTGCCGGGCTTCCGCGAGACCTTGCTCGAATACTTCGCGACGCTCTCGGCGCTGATGCGCAAGATTCTGCCGCTGCAATCGATCGCGCTCGGGCTCGGCCCCGATTATCTGCCCAATCACGACGCTTTCAAGCCGATGAACCCGACCTTGCGGCTGATCCACTACCCGCCGCGCATTCCCGAGAACGAGGGCCAATACGGCATCGGGCCCCATACCGATTTCGGCTACACGACGATCCTCGCCCAGGCGCAGAAGCCCGGGCTCGAGATTCTGAGCCGCTCGGGCCAATGGATCCGGGCGCCCGCCTATGACGGGTATCTGCTCGTCAACAATTCGGACCTGCTGCAACGTTGGACGAATGACCGCTTCCGCTCGGCGCCGCATCGCGTCTTCAACCTCGAAGGCGATGAGCGGCTGTCGATCCCGTTCTTCGTCTCGACGCGCTGGGACGTGAAGCTGGAATGCCTGCCGACCTGCCAGAGCAAGGACAACCCGCCGCGCTATGCGCCGATCTCGCGCGCCGAATATCAGGCCGAGCTGCGCCGCACGGTCTATGATTTGCCGGGCAAGGGCTGAGCCTTCGCGGAGATGAGCGGGACGGAGGGCCAGGATTATCTCGAGCGCGCGCAAGCCTTGCGCCCGCTGCTTGTGCGCGAGGCCGAGGCGATCGAGCGCGACCGGCGGCTGACGCCGGCGGTGGTTTCGGCGCTGATCGAGAACGGCTTTTACCGCATGCTGCTGCCGAAGACCATCGGCGGCGCCGAGCTCGATCCGCCCTCCTTCATGCGCG
>DATEKH010000056.1:0-22796 GCA_035277525.1 Allostellaceae bacterium | reverse complement strand
CCAGCTTGGCTTCTCGGGCGTGACCCGCGCGCCACCGGCAACGAGCGGCGTGCCTTTTGCCGCCGCTTCGACGGCATCGAGCCGCAGCAGGGCGAGCGCGCGTCCGTCACGGCCCGAGCGCAGCTCGCCGGCCTCATCGCTGCCGAGCAACACCGGCGTGCCGGGCGGCGGAAGCGCGCCATCGATGCGCACAGGCAGAAGCCGCTTCTTGACGAGCGCGCGGTATTTCATCCGCGCGGTCAGCTCCTGCCCCATATAGCAGCCTTTCTGCCAGTCGATGCCGTTCATCTCGTCGAACCCCGATTCGAGCAGCAGCGCTTTCTCGGGCGGAAGATCGCGGCTGCCGTCGGGGATGCCGAGGACGAGGCGGTGCGCATCATAGAGCGCGTCATCGCCGCGCGCGAAACCGGCTGCTTCGAGCGCGGCAAAGCCATTCTCCCGCGGCAGCGCAAAGCGCAGACCCAGCGCTTCGAGCCGCGGATCGATAAAGGCGATGCCGCCGGCGAACTCATTGGCTGCGCCTTCGCCCGCGAGTCCCAAAGCGGCGGGCGCGTCCTGGCCAAAAGCCGCGGCGACGGCAAGGCGGGGCGAGGCGTCGGCGAGCGTCACCTTGGAGCGCAGCTTGTAGAGCGAGAGGCGCCGCTGTAGCTCGGGCAGGCGCGCCGCCTCGGCCTCGAGATAAAGCGCGTCGTCCAGGGCGAAGACGAAAAAATCGAAGAGATAGCGGCCTTGCGCCGTGAGCAGCGCCGCGAAGACGGTGCGCGTCGCGCCGGCCTTCGTCACATCGTTCGACACCAGCCCTTGCAGGAAGGCGACGCGATCCTCGCCCGCGACTTCGAGCAAGCCGCGCCCCGGTAGTTCGGCATAAACGCGTTGCGCCATCCAACCGCCTCGCTTCGCCCGACTCGGGCGGGACTTCGCCAGTGCGGCTAGAGGTAGGGGCGGTGCGCAGGCTTGGCAAGCGCGAGGGGCGTCCCTATACCGGGGCCGCATGAAGGTCCTCTTCGTCACGGCGACGCGGGTCGGCGACGCCGTCCTCTCGACCGGACTGCTGTCTCACTTGATCGACCGGTTTCCCGGCGTGCGCTTCACCATCGCCGCGGGTCCGGACGCGGCGCCCTTGTTCGAGGATGTGCCCGGCCTCGAGCGGCTCATCAGCCTCTCGAAGCGGCGCTGGTCGATGCATTGGCTCGAGCTCTATCGCGCGGTCGCGCTCCAGCGCTGGGACATGGTGGTCGATCTGCGCGCCTCGGCGCTTGCCTATCTTTTGTGGACGCGCGAGCGCCGTGTTGCCGAAGCGCGCCGCCGTCCCGAGCATCGCGTGCGCCAGCTGGCGCGCATCTTCGGTCTCGATCCGCCGCCATCGCCGCGGCTGTGGCTGGCGCCCAAGCGCGAAGCCGAGGCGGCAAGGCTGGTGGCGCCGGGCGGTCCGGTGCTGGCGATCGGTCCGGCCGCCAATTGGCGCGGCAAGGAATGGCGCGCCGAGCGCTTCGCCGAATTGGCGCAACGTTTGACCGCGCCTTCGGGTCTCTTCCCCGGCGCGCGCGTCGTCGTGCTCGCCGCCGCGCATGAGCGCGGCCAAGCGCTGCCGCTGATTGAAGCGCTGCCGCCGCAGCGCGTGATCGATCTCGTCGGCAAGGTCGATTTGCTGACCGCGGCGGCGGTGCTGCGCCGCGCGGCGCTCTTCATCGGCAACGACACGGGCCTCATGCATCTGGCGGCGGCGGCCGGCGTGCCGACCTTGGGACTCTTCGGGCCGAGCCCGATCGAGCTTTACGCGCCCTGGGGTCCGCACACGGCGACCGTCGCGACCGCGACGCCTTTCGCCGAGCTTTTCGGCCCCGATTTCAACCGCTTCACCACCGATACGCTGATGGACAGTTTGAGCGTCGATGCCGCCGAGGAGGGCGCGCGGCGTCTTTGGGCGCGGGTCTCGGGCGAGGCTGCGTGAGATGGCGGATGTCGTGATGACCGATGACGGCATCGCGTTCGACGGCACGACACCTGCGCGCGCGCCGCTCGGAGGCGCCGAAGCGGCGTTTCTGACGCTCGCCGAGGCCTTGGCCGCGCGCGGCCATCGCGTTTTCGCGCGCAACCACTGCGCCGCGCCCTTGACCTATAGCGGCGTCGATTGGGCGCCGCTCGATCATGGCTTGCCGCCCTCCTGCGATCTCTATATCGCCAATCGCGGCCATCGTCTGATCGGTCTTGGCGCACCGAAGCGCCGACGGCTGTTCTGGATTCACAATCCCGGAGCCTATCTGCGCAAATGGCGCTATGTGGGTGAATTGCTGCGCTATCGGCCGGTCATCGTGACCTCGGGCGCCTATCACGCGAAAAGCGTGCCGCGGTGGCTGCCGAGCGGCGGGCGCGCCGTCATCCCGTATGCGCTCGAGGAAGAGTTTCGCCATGCGGCCCCGCTTGCCGCGCCGCCTCCACCGCGCGCAATCTTCACCTCCAATCCGCTGCGCGGCCTCGACTGGCTGCTCGATTTATGGGAGCGCCGCATCCATCCCGCTTTGCCGCAGGCGGAGCTGCACCTTTATTGCGGCCCGTCGGTCTATGGCGCGCTCGGCGAGCGCAAGGCCGAGCAAATGAACGCGGTGCTGGCGCGCGCCGATGCGATGGCGGGTCGCGGCGTGCGGCGCTTTGCGCCGGTGCCACGCGATCGGCTCGTGACGGCGTTGCGCGGCGCGCGTGTCATGCTTTATCGCGGCGATCCGGGCGAGACATTCTGCCGCGCCGTCGCCGAGGCGCAAGCCTTGGGGCTCCCGGCGGTCGTCCAGCCGATCGGCTCGCTCGCCGAGCGCGTCAAGGACGGCGTCACCGGCTTTATTGCGGCGGATGACGCGGCCTTCGCGCGGCACGCGGTCGCGCTCTTGAGCGACGACGCTTTGTGGCGGCGGCAGCACGAGGCCGCGCTTTCCGTGCAGCGCGGGCTCGGCCCCGACGACGTCGCGCAGCGCTTCGAAGCCCTGCTGGCATGACGCGCGTGCTCCAGGCGATGGCCGGCGCAGCGCATGGCGGCGCCGAAGCGTTCTTCGAGCGCCTCGTCGCGGCGCTCGGCCGCGCCGGCGAGGAGCAGGCCATCGTCATCCGGCGCAATCCCGAACGCGCCGCGCGGCTGCGGCGCGAGGGCGTTGAGCCGGTCGAGCTTCCCTTCGGCGGCATCTTCGACTTCGTTACCCGGCCGCGCCTCGAGCGCGCAATCTCCGCGTTCCGCCCTCAGATCGTCTTGACCTGGATGAGTCGCGCGACCGCGCTTTGCCCGCGCGGCGATTTCGTGCATGTTGCGCGGCTCGGAGGCTATTACGATTTGCGTCATTACCGCCACAGCGATCATCTGATCGGCAATACGCGCGCCCTCACGACGTGGCTGGTCGCCGAAGGCTGGCCCGCGGCGCGGGTGCATTACCTGCCGAATTTCGCCGCCGAAGCGCGCGCCGCGCCGCTGCCGCGCGCCGCCTTTGCGACGCCCGAGGGCGCGCCGCTCGCCTTGGCGCTTGGCCGGCTTCATCGCAATAAGGGCTTCGATTTGCTGCTCGACGCGGTCGCGCGCATCGAGGGGCTTTACCTCTGGCTGGCCGGCGAAGGGCCGCTCGAATCCGAATTGAAGCGCCGAGCAGCTTCGTTGGGCGTCGCCGAGCGCGTGCGCTTTCTCGGCTGGCGCGAGGATGTGCCGGCGCTGCTGGCGGCGTGCGATGTTCTTGTTTCCGCCGCGCGCGTGGAGCCGCTCGGCAATACGATCATCGAGGCCTGGGCGTCGGGAAAGCCGGTGATCGCGGCATCGTGCAGCGGCCCGGCCGAGCTTATCGAGAATGGGAAGAACGGGCTGCTCGTCGCATCGGAGGATGCGGTGGCGCTTGCCGCGGCGATGCGGCGCGTGATCGGCGACAGGATGCTCGCCGCCGCGCTCGCCGCATCCGGCCGCGAAAGCTTCGAGGCGCAGTTCAGCGAGGCGCGCGTGGTCGCGGCCTATCGCGACTTCTTCGCCAAGGTTGCGCGCTGATGTGCGGCATCGCCGGCATGATGAGCCTCAACGGCGAATCGCCGCCGCTGGCGCGGCTTCAGGGGATGGAAAACGCGCTCGGCCATCGCGGGCCCGACGGCAACGGGCATTACCGCTCGGGCGATGTCGGCATGGTGCAAACCCGGCTCGCGATCATCGATCTCGCCACCGGCGATCAGCCGCTTTACGAGCCCGGCGGCGCCGCGCTCATGGCCAATGGCGAGATCTACAATTACCGCGAGCTCCATGCCGAGGTGCCGCGGGCCGTCTACGCGACCAGCTCCGATTGCGAGCTGCCGCTGCATCTCTATCGCAAATTCGGGCTGGATTTTCCGCGGCATCTGCGCGGCATGTATGCGATCGCGCTGCACGATCCGGCCGCCGGCCGCCTCGTCCTGACGCGCGATCCCTTCGGCATCAAGCCGCTCTACTATGCCGAGACGGCGCAGGGCTTCGCCTTCGCCTCGGAGGCGCAAAGCCTCATCTGCGGCGGCGTGGTGCCGGCCGAGCTGGTGCGGCATTCGCGAAACGAGCTGCTGCAGCTGCAATTCACCACCGGCCGCGACACGGTGTTCTCGGGGATTAGCCGCGTCCTTCCCGGCGAGACCTTGGTCATAACCAAAGGCCGGATCATCGAGCGTCGCCGCATCGAGGCGCTGCCCGAAGGAGGATGCCGCCGGCTCGGCGAGGAGGAGGCGCTCGAGCGCTTCGATCGCGTCTTCGCCGACAGCGTCACCCTGCATCAGCGCGCGGATGTGCCTTACGGCATGTTCCTTTCCGGCGGAATCGATTCATCGGCGATCCTCGCGATGATGGCGCGGCTCAACGAGCGCCCGGTCAAGGCCTTCACCATCGGCTTCTCGCGCACCGCCGCCATCGACGAGCGCGAGACCGCGCGCGCCGTTGCCAAGGAACTCGGCGCCGAGCATGTCGAGGTCGAATTCCGCGAATCGGATTTCTGGTTCCTGTTGCCCGAGATCGCGCGGGCGATGGACGATCCCGCCGCGGATTACGCGATCCTCCCGACCTACAAGCTCGCCGCCGCCGCGCGCGAGGCCGATCTCAAGGTGATCCTCTCGGGCGAGGGGGGCGACGAACTCTTTGCCGGTTATGGCCGCTATCGCAGCGTGACGCGGCCCTGGTGGGCGGGCGGCAAGCTTCTGCGCGCGCGCGGCAATCTCGACAAGCTCGGCATCCTGCGCGGCGATCTCGCGGGCTGGCGCGACGGCGTGGCCGCGGCCGAGCTCCATGCGCAGCTTCCGGGCCGCACGCGGCTCCAAGTCGCGCAGGCGACCGACTGCGCCGACTGGCTGCCGAACAATCTTTTGATCAAGCTCGACCGCTGCCTCATGGCGCATGGCGTCGAAGGCCGCACGCCGTTTCTCGACGCCGCGATCGCGGCTTTTGCATTTGCTTTGCCTGACGAGCTCAAGGTGCGCCGCGGCCTCGGCAAATATCTCTTACGCCGCTGGCTCGGCCAGCATGTGCGCGCGGTCGAGCCGATGGCGAAGAAGCGTGGCTTCACCGTGCCCGTCGGCGAATGGATCGCGCGGCGCGGCGCGCAGCTCGGCCCGCTCGTCGCGGCCCAGCCGGCGGTGCAGGAAATCTGCCTCCCCAGCATGGTCGAAAAGCTTTTTCTCGATGCCGGCGGCAAGCGCGAAGGCTTCGCCGCCTGGACGCTGCTCTTCTACGCGCTGTGGCACCGCCACCACATCGGCGGCTTGCCCGCGGCGCCCGACGTGTTCACCGCGCTCGCGGCGCGCATGTGAAGCGGCACAAGCTCTTCACCTTCCACTTCGACCCTCACCCTGTCCCTCTTCCATCGTCATGGGAGAGGGGACGCAGCTGCTGCGATCTCGACGCGCGTCCCCTCGCCCGCGGAGCGGGAGCGGGACAGGGTGAGGGCATATCCTACTTCGCCAGTTGAATGATCACTCGGCCGCGGCCGAGGCCTTGTCGAGGAGGTGCTGCGGCGTGCTGGAGACGACCTTGGCGTAGATCGGCTTGAACCGCTGCGGCCCGCCTTCGACGAGGCTCGCAAATTCCGGCTTCAGCGCCGCCAGCTGCACCAGGATTTCGGCATGCACCTTGATGTCGCGCCATTCGCCCAGCAGGTAGAAATGGTCGGGATCGTTCACGTCCTGGCACAGCACCCCATCCTTCGCCTGCGCCCGCGACTTGTGCATCGGGTTGGCGTCGGAATAGTCGAAGCTGTCGAAGAGGCGGATGAAGTCTTGCGCCCGCCCCGGCAACACGCGGAAATCATAAACGTGGACATAGTTCCCGGCCTGACATAAGGGAACCATCGCCATAGCGCACCTCCTCTCTCCCGTGGGCAAGCTTGCGCTTGCCTCGGCCTTATTGGAGCGCTCAGAATAATCGAGAACCACGAGCGCTCACAACGCCAGCGGAGGACAAGATGCCGGCAGTCGCCAAACCGCCTTTTCGCGCCGATCATGTCGGCAGCCTGCTGCGCCCGGCCGAGGTTCACGAGGCGCGTGCCAAGAAGGCGAAAGGCGAGATCGGCGCCGAGGCGCTGCGGAGGGTCGAGGATGCGGCCATCCGCAAGGCGGTGGCGATGCAGGAATCGGTCGGGCTAAATGCGATCACCGACGGCGAGTTTCGCCGTGGCTTCTGGCATGTCGATTTCCTGACCGGTTTTTCCGGCATCGTGCCGACGCAATCCAATTGGGCGGTGAAGTTCCACGGCGAGGGCGGCGCCAGCGGCGAGACGCGCTCGATGCTTGCGGTCACCGACAAAATCCGGCGCACGCGTCCGATCGCCGGCGCCGATTTCGATTTCCTCAAATCGGCGACGGCGCGCACGCCAAAGCTGTGCATTCCGGCGCCCACCTATCTCCATATGCGCGGCGGGCGCAACACGGTGAGCCGGACCGCTTATCCGGAGATGCAAGGCTTCTGGAACGACATCATCGCCGCCTATCGCGCCGAGATCGCCGATCTCGCGTCGCGCGGGCTGACCTATTTGCAGCTCGACGACGTGACCATCGCGTTTTTGTGCGACGAGGATGTGCGCGCGCAGCTCCAACGCGAGGGCGAGGATGCGGCGAAGCTCCCCGCACTCTATACCGAAGTGATCAATCGCATCGTGAAGGATCGGCCCGCGAGCCTTTCCGTCACGATCCATACTTGCCGCGGCAACCATATGAGCATGTGGATGGCCGAGGGCGGCTATGACGCCGTGGCGGAGACGATCTTCGGCGGGCTGCAGCTCGACGGGATTTTCCTCGAATACGATACCGCGCGCGCCGGCGGCTTCGAGCCGCTGCGCTTTGTGAGGAAAGGCATGCGCGTGGTGCTGGGCCTCGTCAGCTCGAAACGCGGGGAACTTGAATCAAAAGACGCGCTGAAGCGGCGCATCGACGAAGCCGCGAAATACGTGCCCCTCGAAAATCTATGCCTCTCGCCGCAATGCGGCTTTGCCTCGACCGAGGCCGGCAACAGGCTGAGCGAGGACGAGGAACGCCGCAAGCTCGCCCTCGTCGTCGAGGTCGCGCGCGAGGTCTGGGGCGAGCGGTGAGTATTACTTTGATGAGCCGTTGACGCGAAACCGTTTCAGGGGAGGCGACCACAACATGGCAAATATGACCGCGGCGCGCGTTCATGCCTTTGGCCAGCCGATGCGGCTCGATGAGATTCCGATCCCCGAGCCGCGGCCGACCGATGTTCTGGTCGAGGTCAAGGCCTGCGGGGTCGTGCCCAACCTCGTGCGCGTGGTCACCAATTTCTTCGGCACGCTCGGAACCGATCCCAAGCTCATGCCGCCGCTGCCGGCGATTTTCGGCCTCGATCCGGCGGGCGTCATCACCAAGGTGGGCGATCAAGTCCGCTCCGTCCAGCCCGGCGACCGGGTTTACATCAATCCCGCGCGGACTTGCGGCTCGTGCCGCATGTGCCGCAGCGGCCAGCCGCTCGATTGCGCGCTCTTCTCGTTTCAGGGTTATTTCGGGCGCTCGCAAGCGATCATGAAAGCCTACCCGTACGGCGGGCTCTGCCAATACATCACGGCGCCGCAGGACGCGCTGGTGAAGCTGCCGGCCAATGTCAGCTTCGAGGCGGCGGCGCGTTTTGGCTATTTCGGCACCGCCTATTCGGCGATGAAGAAGCTCGGCGTCGGCCCGGGGCGGAGCATCCTGATCAACGGCATCAGCGGGACGCTCGGCCTCAACGCGGCGATGCTCGCGCTCGCGATGGGGGCAACGACCATCCTCGGCACCGGCCGCAACAAGACGCTGCTCGACCGCGTGAAGGCGCTGTCGCCTGGGCGGATCGAGGTTTTTGCCGCGACTGATACGTCATCCGCGCCTGGAGGCGATCCGCTGGTTGCCTGGGCGAAGTCGCTGACGGATGGCTACGGCGTCGACAGCATGCTCGACTGTCTCCCGCCCGGCGCGCCGGCGAGCGCGATGATGCGCGCCATGCATGCGCTGCGCCGCGGCGGTCAAGCCGCCAATGTCGGCGCGGTCATGGAAAACCTGACGCTCAACGCTTTTTGGCTGATGACCAACCGGGTTGGCTTGCGGGGGTCGGTCTGGTTCACTACCGGCGAGGGCGAGGAGATGGCGGCGATGGCGGCAGCGGGCACGCTCGATGTCTCGGTACTGCAGCATCGGATTTATCCGCTGTCCCAGGTGAACGAAGCGCTCGCCAGCATGGAGAGCCGCGACGGCGGGTTCACGAATTTCATCATCGACCCGTCGCGGGTTTCATAAGCAGCGGCCGACGCAGCCAGATTTGACTTTCGTTCTCGGCGGCATTCCACTACTGATATTGCCTGCGTGAATAACGTAATTTTTTGGAAGCGGAGCGAACCTTATGCATCGCATCGTCACGCTGCTGCGAACCCTCGGCCTTCCCCTTCTTCTTGCAATTTCGCTTTCCGCCTGCGCGCTCGGGCGGTCGACCGTCGACATCAAGCCACCGGCGAGCACGGCGAGCGATAGCAAAGCGGTCGCGAAGATCGTCAAAGTCGAAGATTTGCGCGTCTTCGAAGCTGCGCCGAGCGACGCCGGCACGCCGTCGCTACAGAACGCGAACGAGATCACCGACAAGAAAATAACAGCGCGCGCCGTTGCGCGAAAGCGCAACACCTATGGCGGAGCGCTCGGCGATGTCGTGCTGCCCGAAAGCGAGACGGTCGCCGATCTGGTGCGGAGCGCTGCCAAGAAGGCGCTTCAAGACAAAGGCTATGCGGTGGTCGAGCAAGGATCGCCGCACTATTCGACGGCCCTGCCGCTGAGCATCCAGATCATCGATTTCTGGACTTGGGTCGCACCGGGATTCTGGACGGTCAATCTCGAATTCAAATCGACCTTGAAACTCGATGGCGATGCGCTGGTCGGCGCCAATCCGCCGCCGGTCACGAGCCATTTCAAAGACAATCCCATGGCGGTAACCGATGGCACCTGGACCGATATGGTTCAACGCGGCATCAACGATGTGAGCGACAAGATTAGGGATGAGATCAAAGCGCCGGAGCAAAAGTTGAGCGGCGCGGGAATGTGATCTGACTCATTTGCTGCCCCATCGCGATCGGCGACACGGAGGGCAAGGTCCGGTTCGACAACCTCGTGCTGGCGGGAATCCCCGTCGCGGATTGAGTCTTCACGCGGTTCGAGAAAACGGCTAAAGAAGACCGTGAAGGCAAAGGACGAAGCGAAGTGAAGCTCTTCCGGACAGCCTGTGCGTTTTCGGTCGCTTTTATTGTCGCGGGATGCGGACCGGCGAACATTGAAGCGTACTCTCACGACAAAGTTTCCCAAGAGCAACTGGCGACGTTGCGAGTTGATCTTGCCGGGCTATTCAATGTGCAACCGTTGCTTATGACACTTGACGACCGACCGATGTACAAGTTCTTGGGGCCGGTAAACATGAATGTGAAAATCAAACCTGGTCGCCATCGCGCTTCAGTTCGGTTCTACAAAGAGAATTTCGGCGCTCGAGATTGCTCAGCTGAAGATCAATTTGTCGATTTTTTCGCACAAGCGGGCCACACATATGTCGTTCAAGCGAACGTGCAAAAGGAGCTCGCATGCAGTCTCGGTGGTACTCGGATTTGGACGGCAATCATCGTCGATATAGACGAGCCGCGCTCGTCGTAGGTCCGAGATAATCATCCCTCTAAGTTTCGAGCGTCCAGGCGAGAACCTGTCCGCCGAGAAATGGCCGGATCGGCCCGGCCATGCTCGGCACGGTTTCGGGCACGGCCAGAGCCTCGCGCTTCAAGGTGATGCGAGCCTCATTGAGCGGCAGGCCGTAAAAGCGCGCGCCATGCTCGGCGGCGAAGCCTTCGAGCCTGTCGAGCGCGTTCTCTTCCTCGAACACTTGCGTATAAATCTCGAGCGCGGCGGGCGCCGAAAAGATGCCGGCGCAGCCGCAATCGCGCTCCTTGTCGGGAACGGGATGCGGCGCGCTGTCGGTGCCGAGAAAGAATTTGGGATTGCCCGAGACCGCGGCCTTGCGCAGCGCCAGGCGGTGCGGCTCGCGCTTCGCGACCGGCAGGCAATACATATGCGGGCGCAAGCCGCCTTGGAACAGCGCGTTGCGGTTGATGACGAGGTGATGCGCGGTGATGGTGGCGGCAAGCCGCGGCCCGGCGCTCGCGACGAACTCGACCGCCTCCCTGGTGGTGACGTGCTCGAGCACGATGTTGAGGCCGGGGAACTGGCGCATCAACGGCGCGAGTTTCGTCTCGATGAAAACCGCCTCGCGATCGAAGACGTCAATTGCGGGATCGGTCACCTCGCCATGGATCAGCAGCGGCATGCCGATCCGCTCCATCCGCGCCAGAACATTCGTCACCTTGGCGAGATCGGTGACGCCCGAGGCCGAGTTGGTCGTCGCGTTCGCGGGATAGAGCTTCACCGCGGCGAAGACCTGGTCGCGAAAGCCGCGCTCGATCTCCTCGGCATCGGCATCGTCCGTCAGATAGCAAGTCATCAGCGGCGTGAAGTCGAGATCGCGCGGCAGCGCCTTGAGGATGCGCGCGCGATAGGCTTTCGCGGCGGCGGCGGTCGCGACCGGCGGCACGAGATTGGGCATGACGATGGCGCGGGCGAATTGGCGCGCGGTGTAGGGCAGCACGGCCTCCAGCATTGCGCCATCGCGCAGATGCACGTGCCAATCGTCCGGCCGCCGAATTGTCATGCGATCGACCATCACGCCACCTTTTCACCCTCTCCGCCGCGCAGCGGGGGAGAGGGAGGGACCCGTCGCGTTAGCGGCGGGAGGGTGAGGTGGTGCCCGCAATGGACGCCTACCTCACCCGCTCCCTCCCCCCGGGACTCTCCCCCGGAGGGCAGAGAGGGTTTGCTTGCGCCAGCCTACTGAATCACGCCTTGCGCGCGCTACTATAGCGGGGAAGCAATCCGGGAGGTTGCCATGACTGCCTGCATGATCGGCTGGGCCCATTCGCGCTTCGGCAAGCACGAGGGCGAGGATATCGAATCCCTGATCGTCCCGGTCGCCGCTACGGCGATCGCCGATGCGGGGGTTGCGCCCGCCGACATCGACGCGATCTATCTCGGCACTTTCAATGGCGGCTTCGTGCGCCAGGAATTTCCTTCCTCGCTCGTCTTGCAGCTCGATCCGACGCTGCGCTTCAAGCCGACGACCCGCGTCGAGAACGCTTGCGCGACCGGCTCAGCCGCGATCCATCAGGGCCTCAACGCCATCGCCGCCGGCCGGGCCCGCATCGTGCTGGTGGTGGGGGCGGAGAAAATGTCCGAGGTCTCGGGCGCCGAGGTCGGCGACCTCCTTCTCCGCGCCGCCTATCTCAAGGAAGAGGGCGCGATCGCAGGCGGCTTCGCCGGCGTGTTCGGCCGCATCGCCGAGGCCTATTTCCAGCGTTACGGCGATCAATCGGACGCGCTCGCCATGATCGCCGCCAAGAACCACAAAAACGGCGCCGCCAATCCCTTGGCGCAAATGCAGAAGGATCTCGGCTACGAATTCTGCCGCACGGTGTCCGAGAAGAACCCGCTCGTCGCGGGGCCTCTGCGCCGCACCGATTGCTCGCTGGTCTCGGATGGCGCGGCCGCGCTGGTCCTCGCCGATGTCGACACCGCGCTCCAAGCGAAGAAGGCGGTGGTGTTCCGCGCCGCCGAGCAGGTCAATGATTTCCTGCCGATGAGCAAGCGCGACATCCTCGCCTATGAGGGGCCGGCGCTCGCCTGGCGCCGCGCGCTTGAGAATTCCGGCCTCGGGCTTGGCGATCTTTCCTGCGCCGAGGTGCATGACTGCTTCACCATCGCCGAGTTGATGATTTACGAGGCGATGGGGCTGGCGGAACAAGGCCAGGGCGCGCGCGTCATCCGCGATGGCGTGGCGGAGAAGAACGGCAAGCTGCCGGTCAACCCCTCGGGCGGGCTCAAATCCAAGGGCCACCCGATCGGCGCAACCGGCGTCTCGATGCATGTGCTCCAGGCGATGCAGCTCACCGGCGCGGCGGGCGGCATCCAGGTGAAGGACCCTGAGCTCGCGGCGGTCTTCAACATGGGCGGCGCGGCGGTCGCCAATTATGTCAGCATTCTCGAAAGGCTCCGGTGATGGCGGATTTCAAGGCGCTGCTTCTCGAAGAAACCGATGGCAAGCTCGGCTCGCGCATCGCCACGCTCGATGAAGCGCTTCTGCCGCCGGGCGAGGTCACGGTCGATGTCGCCTATTCGACGCTCAACTACAAGGATGGGATGATCCTCAACGGTCTCGGCCGGCTGGTGCGCAAATATCCGCATGTGCCGGGCGTCGATTTCGCCGGGACCGTGGCGCGTTCGGACTCGCCCGACTTCAAGCCTGGCGATCCAGTGATCCTGACCGGCTGGCGCGTCGGCGAGGCGCAGTGGGGCGGCTATGCCGGCAAGGCCCGGGTCAAGGCCTCTTTCTTGGTGAAGCTGCCTCACGCGCTGACATTGAAGCGCGCCATGGCGCTGGGCACCGCCGGCTTCACCGCCATGCTGGCGGTGATGGCCTTGGAAGAGCATGGGTTGAAACCCGGCCAAGGCGAAGTGCTGGTGACCGGCGCCGCCGGCGGGGTCGGGAGCGTTGCGATCGCGGTCTTGGCGGCGCTCGGCCATCAGGTCACGGCCTCGACCGGCCGGGCGGCGACGCATGACTATCTGCGCGAGCTCGGCGCCAAGACCATCATCGACCGCGCCGAGCTCGCAAATCCGCCGAGCCGGCCTTTGGACAGCGAGCGTTGGGCGGGAGCGGTCGATGCCGTTGGCAGCACCACGCTGGCGACCATCCTCACCCAGCTGCGCTATCACGCCTCGGTCGCCGCTTGCGGCTTGGCCGGAGGCAATGATCTGCCGGCCTCGGTAATCCCTTTTTTACTGCGCGGTGTGAATCTCCTGGGGATCGATTCAGTGATGTGCGCGCCGCCGCGCAGGCAATCCGCCTGGGCCCGGCTCGCGCAGGATTTGCCATTGGAGAAGCTCGACGCGATGACCGAAACCGTGGCTTTGCGCGCCCTCCCGGAGCTCAGCAAGCGCATCTTGCAGGGCGAAATCCGCGGCCGGATCGTCGTGGATGTGCATCAGAATTGAACTATTGACGTTGTTTAACAGATAGATATAGACTGAACTTCAAGTTCAACTTAGGTTGAGCTTCGAGCGCCATTTACCGCGAGGGGAGAACGCGGAAGGCGGAACAGGGCAAGATCGGGTGTGGGGCGTAGCATGGATCGGCGGCATTTTCTCAAGACATTGAGTGGGGTAGCGGCTGGCGCCGGCTTGGCGCCGATGCAGGCGGCATGGGCGCTCGAGGCGCGGAAGGCGGTGCCGGCGGCCAAGCGGCACGTCGTCTGGGTCGATGCCGGGCATGGCGGCGTTGACCCCGGCTGTATCGGCTGCACCGGTACCTATGAGAAGGACATCGTGCTATCGACCGCGCTCGAGCTGGCCCGCGAGCTCGAGGCCAGCCGGCGCTATGTCGTCCATATGAGCCGGTCGGACGACACTTTCGTCACGCTGGAGGACCGTGTCGCCCGGGCGCGCGCCCAGGACGCCGACCTGTTCCTTTCGGTCCATGCCGATGCCTTGCCCGAGGCTTCCGCCCGGGGCGCGTCGGTTTTCACCCTGTCGGAGAAGGCGTCCGACAAGGAAGCGGCGGCGGTCGCCGAGCGCGAAAACAAGTCCGACCTCGTCGCCGGCATCAATTTCGGCAGCAAGGATCCCGAGGTCAACGAGATCCTGTTCGATCTCACCCGCCGCCAGACCAACAACATGTCGATCCGGTTGGCGCAGCGGGTGGTGATGGAGCTGGGCCGCCGCGTCCGCCTCCTCAACCATACGCATCGCTCGGCGGCCTTCGTCGTGCTGAAGGCGCCGGACATTCCCTCGGCGCTGGTCGAGATCGGCTGTCTGTCGAACCGGAACGAGGAGCGGGCGCTGCGGCAAAGCTCCTATCAGCGGGCGGTGGCGATCGCTCTTTCGCACTCGGTCAACGATTATTTCGATTTTGTCGCAAAGGCCTGATTTCGGCGAAATCCGGCCGCGCCGTTAACCTTTTATTCACCGGCGCGACCGAAACTGGGCTTGCAGCGCGAAGGCAAGCCTTCGCTTCGCTGCAAGTCCTTCGGGCTTTTCCTCCCTGAACTTGGGCCGCGCCATGTGTGCGGCCCTTTTTCATTCGGCCGGCGCCTCAGCGCGGTGCGCCACCCGGCCGAGCCGCCTTGGGTGGTTCGCCCAGGAGATTGGCGACCCCGGCGCGCCGCGCCCAATATTCCCAAGCCCGCCACATCTCGGCCGTGTTGGGATTGAAGAGATCGGTGCGCGCCTCGATCTCGCCGGGATAGAGCGGCTGCGCTTCGCCGAGACGCAGCGCCTGGGTCTGCACCCGCGCGTTCTTCGGCGCATAGACGCCGATCCGCACCGCGTCCATCAATGACCGCCCGGCGGCGGCAAAGCCGTGGCCGCGCATCAGCGCCATGCGGTTTTTCCCGAGCTTCGCCGCGAGGTCGCGACCCTGCTCCATGTTGCGCACGAGCAGGTTGGTCGCCTTGCCGAATTTCTCGGCGATATCCCAAACCGGCACCTCGGTGCCGATGGCGCTGCCGGAATGAATGATCGGCACGAGCTTCGCCTTGGTCACGCCATAGGCGAGCAGGTCTTCGGCATGGCTGTGCACGACGGCGTGGACGTCGGGCCGCGCCTCGTAGATCGCGCCATGGATGAAGCGCTCGAGATAGGGCGGGCGGCCGTCATCCTTCACCGGCTTGCCGTCGAGCGTGAACTCGACGATGTCGCCGGCTTCGATCAATTCGGGGCTGCGCGACCAGGAGAGCAGATATCGCCCCGGATCCTCGGGGTGGCGCATGCTCACATGGCCATAGGCGTCGACCACGTCCTCGCGGGCGAGAATGCGGTTGGCAATGACGAGATCGCGTCGGGCTTGGTCCAGCTCATTCATGCGTCACGGTTCCTTCAAGTGGTTCAACAATTCAAAGCGTTCAGATTTTTCCCTGCCGATGCGGCGTATCCGGCCGCGAATGGTCGAATTGCCGGTAATGCTGGCGCAGCAAGTCGCGGCCATAGTCGTTGCCGTTGGGCGTGCGCACCAGCGTGTGGGTGTGATTGCGCGTGTGGTCGTCATTGTCGAGCGCGATGCCCGGCTGGTGATCGAATTCGATGAGGATGGCGGGATTGTGGACGCGGTAATAGAACGGGTTCACCTCGTCGCAGGCGCCGATCCAGGCAAACCGCGTCTCGCCGATTTGATGCTTCACCGCTTCGAGCCACAGCTTCGCGTGATCGGGACGCATGCGCTCGACATAAAGGCTGACAAGGTGCATGAGCCGCTCGCGCTGCTCTTGGGTCATATCGCCGTAGTGAAGACCTTGATAGGGCATGACGAGGTTGTCGTTGAAGGCGGTGGCATAGACGTCGAAGGGCAGTTTCTCGCCGATCGTCGCCGCTCTGCGCTGCTCCAGGGTGAAGGCGGTCATCAGCGCATAGCCGCGCGCCTCCTCTTCGGCGAAGACGCGCGTCCCCTTGTATTTGCCGAATTTCGCCTCGACCGGCTCCGAGCCGAGGAATTGCGGCGTCAGCACCATCTGATCGCCGAGGATGAAGCAGTTGATGATGAGGTGATGCCCGTCGATCTGCCAGCCCCAGGGCCCCTCCGCCGAGGGCGTACCCATGATGCTCACCCAGTAATACCACTCCCCATATTCGCCCGTCCGCTCGGTGATCTCGCAGATATGCTCGTTGAGCTTCATGACGTCGCGCGCGGTCTGGAACCCGGCGGCGCTCAAGCTCGCGCGCAAGAGATCGAGCGCGCGCTCGCGCTGATCGGCGCGCAGATTGTGCAACAGGCAGCCATGCCGGGTCATGAAGATGTGCATGTTGTGCCAGGCGCGCCAAGGTCCGGTATCGAGGTCGAAAATCGCCGTGGCGCGCTCCTCCGTCCCCAGGCAAGCGAGAAAGGCGCTGGCGGCGTCGCTCACCTTTCCAAGCGACAGGCCAGTCCGCATCACTGGAAAGAGTCCGGAAATCGGCGTTCCGTCGGTGGTGATGCCGATAAGCGGCTTCGCCATCTCGGCCTTGCCGCGGTCGAACATTTTTTGCAGCACCTCGGGCAGGGGAAAGGGCTTCAGGGCCTGGCCGGGACGCCGCTGCCGCGGCCGAAATTCGCGGACCTCGCTTGCCATGACTCCAGTCCTCCCTGGCGCCGCAACGGCGCAGCGCGATGCTATCATGGCGCGCTCGACCTGTCTGCCCGGCGCCGCGACGGGCTCGGTCTTCTCTGCGCGGCGAGGAGAACCAAAGCATGGCAATTCGCTGGGCATTGCTCGGTCCGGGACGGCACGCAGAGAGGAGTGTCGTGCCGCAGTTGAAGGAGGCCGTGGGCACCGAGCTGGTGGCGGTGCTGAGCCGCGACCGCGCCCGCGGCGAGGCCTTCGCAGCAAGGTACGGGATCGCCAAGGTTTTCACCGCGATGGACGAGCTCCTGCGCGACCGCGGCATCGACGCTGTCTACGATGCGAGCCCCGACGGGCTTCACGCTCGGCATGCGATCGCGGCGGCCGAAGCCGGCAAGCATGCGCTGATCGAAAAGCCTTTGGCGCTCTCGGTTCGCGAAGGCGTCGGGGCGATCGCGGCAAGCCGGCGATGCGGCACGCGGCTCGGCGTCGTCTTCAATCAAAGGCACGAAGCCATCCACCAGGAAGCGCGCCGCCTCGTGCTCGACGGCGCGATCGGCGAGGTGAAGCTCGCCTATGTTCAGATCGCACTGCGCACCGCGACACCCCGCGGCGGCTCAGCCCCCCGAACCTGGCGCAGCGATCCGGCGCTGCGCGCGGGCGGCATTGTCGTCAGCATTGGCGATCATGCGCATGACACGCTCGCCTATTTGGTGGGGCAGGAGATCGAGGCGGTTTCGGGCTTCACTGACGCGTCGCGCACCGATCCGCCGGACGAGCGGGTGGTCGGGATGGCGATGAAGCTCTCACGCGGCGCGATCGGCTATGCCGCCGCGAGTTTTTCGACGCCTTTCGGGCGTCGACCCTTCGAGATTCACGGCACGCGCGGGTCGCTCGTGATCGAGAACTCCTATGTCTATCTAACCGGCGCCGGCGAGGATTCGACCCCAAGCTTGACGCTCGAGACCGAAGCCGGACGGACCGTGCGGCGCTTTCCCGCGACCGACTGCTTCCGTCTCGAGATCGAGCAATTCAACCGCGCGATCGAAGGCAAGGGCGAGCCGATGACGCCGCCCGATCAGGGCTTGCGCGCCATCGCCATCGGCGAAGCCCTCTATGACGCAATCAAAACGGCGCGCGTCGTCCGCGTCGCCGACTATCTGCCGCGCTCCATCTAGGCATCGCTTAAGCCGCGCGCGATCAGGCCCGGACAGTCTCCGGCCCGATCCGGTCTATCGCGCGGCAGCCGAAATGCTTCAGCGCCGCATCAATCCTGGCGCCTAGGCGATAGACGCGCCGCGCCGCCAGCTCACCACTTGCAAACGAGATTGTCGCCGAAGCTCTCGCGCCAATTCGCGCCAGGCGGCACGATCGCATCGTAGGGACGGATGTCGCGATGGGTCGCGGGATCGGCCCCGGGCGGCGTTTCGCCGCGCTCGACGCCTGCCACCGCCTCCAAAAGCATCCGCCGCATCGTCACGATGGCGCGGTCGGTGGTGCCGAGGTACTCTTTCGATCGGTCGACAATCGGGCCCATGCCTTCCTGGATGGCAAAGTCCTGCGTGTTGACGCCGTCGATGCCGGTGAAGGTCTTGGTCTTTTGCACCTGGCGGTCGATCAGATAGTCGTTCGACGGGTTGCGCTTCAGCTTGAAGGTGCCGGGAATGAGATCGTCCTTGCCGCGGCCGGAGTGGTGCTCATGCGCTTCCGCCTCTTCGGGCGAGATCGGCACATCCGGATCGGCGCTGTAGCGCCAATTGTAGACATTGGTCTGCTCGTCATCGATCGGGACCCAGAGATGGCCGTCGAGATTCGGGATGATATTGCGCCGGTCGATGCCGTTGACGCCGCCGCGCATTTGCTGCGCGGGCATCATGTAGTGGTAGAGGCGGACATAGTTGCCGTCATCGCCGAGCTTGCGCGTCGAGACGTAGTAATAACCGTAATCGGTGCGCACGACTTCGAGTTGCGGCGCGCGATCGCGTTGCCGGGGCATCGAATTATCGCCAAGCCGGAGATGGTGAAGATAGGAGGAATGCGCGGTGTCGAGCCCGCCTTCGAGCGCTTGCAGGTAATTGCATGCCTCATAGGTCTTCGACACGAAGGCGTGCGTCATCGGGGCGCGCGTCCATTCGTAATCGGGGGGCGCGGGCATCTTGTCCTTGGGCCCGAGATAAGCCCAAACGATGCCTGCCTTCTCGACCGTCGGATAGGCCTTGACGCGGATGGTCGCCTTCATCGGACTGGTCTCGGGTTCGGAGGGAAGGTCGACGCAGCGACCCTCGACATCGAATTTCCAGCCATGATAGACGCAGCGCAGCCCGCATTCCTCGTTGCGGCCGAAGAACAGCGGCGCGCGGCGGTGCGGGCAAAACGCGTCGATGAGCCCGACCTTGCCGTTCGTATCGCGGAACGCGATCAGGTCCTCGCCGAGGAGGCGCACGCGAACAGGCGCGCCATCGGGCTCGGGCATTTCACTCGACAGGCAGGCCGGCTGCCAGTAGCGGCGGAACAAGTCTCCCGCCGGCGTGCCCGGTCCGACGCGCACCAGACGCTCGTTATCTTCTCGCGACAACATCGCCCGCCTCCGACACCATCCAAAGGATGCCACATCCTACGCCTGGCTTTTGCGCGGGCGCAAGTTAGGGAGCGACGGCTCTCGGGCCGCGGCGGGCGGCGCGCGTTAACCCTGCGGAACGTATTCCGCCGTATAGAGCTTCGACATATCCGGCGGTTCGGGCAGGAGCTTCAGCTCGACAAAAGATTCTTTGAGGTTGGCGAGAGATTCCGGATCGAACCGGCAGTCCTTGGTGAACATGCCCTGGTCGATGTCGTATTCCTTGGCGACGATGCTCTCGGGATAATGGGTGATTCTCGCCTCGATCCTCACCGCTTCGTCCTTGTGGGTGCTGATGTACCGGGTCGTCTCGAGATAGGCCGCGAGATAGCGGCGGATGACGTCGGGATGCTGCGTCATCATATCGTGCGAGGCGTAGATGACGCCGGCCGCCGTCCGGCCGATGAAGCTCGAGGCGGGAGCGAGCACGCGCGCGATCTTGTGCGATTCCATATCCTCGATTTCCATCGTGCTGCCGATATTGGCGTCGACGAGATGGGCGCGGAGCGCTGCCGTGACTCCGGTAGGGTTGCCGCCGATCGCCACGGTATTGATCGCATCGGGTTTCCAGCCTTCATGGCGCGCGAGCTGACGCGCGAGCCAGGCGGTGAGCGAACCCTCATTGGTAATGCCGACCTTTTTGCCTTTGAGCTGCTCCAGCGAACGGAGCGGCGAATCATACGGCACGCCGACCGAGAAATAGGGCAAGGTCGAGGCGTCTTCGCACACGGCAAGCGCGGGTGCGCCTTTGGCGATCAGCGCCATCTCGCTGCCGGCGCCGACGCCGATGCCGATGCTGCCCGCGGTCATGGCCTGCATCATGCGGCTGCCGCCGCCGAAATCCGTGATCTTCACGTCGAGCCCGTGCTTCTCGAAAATGCCGAGCTCGATGCCAACGGTGGCGGGAAGTTCGGCATCGGCGGTCTGGTGCGACGTGCCGACGAGAAGGGCGGTGGCTGCGGATGCCTTGGGCGCGACCGCCGTAACGAGCGCGCAGAAGAGGAGAGACCCAAACGCACCACGCCATAGGGTTGGCTGCATCTTTCCTCCCTGAGCGCGTTCGCCTGTCGTGTTCGACAATTGGGTTGATTACAGCACTGCGTGTCCGCGGCGGTCAACCAAGAACCCAGTCGAAGGAGATAAAAGAGCCTATCGTCGCGAAAGGGCGGCTCGCGCCTTGTCGTCTCGTCAGCCGTCGTTACGGGAAGAGCGTGCCGGCAACTGCGCGAAACCAGCGGCTCGATGAGCGCCAGGGCCGGTCGATTCCTTTGTTAAGGCTGGTGCTGCCGGTAAGGATTGAACTTACGACCTCCCCCTTACCAAGGGGGTGCTCTACCACTGAGCTACGGCAGCGCCCGCGGCGGAAATACACGAGGGGGCCTGGCTTGGCAAGCTTGGCTGGAGCGCTCCGGCGAGCCTTCCCGCGGGCATTTGCCGCTCCTGCGCGAGCGGCGATCTTGACGCTCGCGCCGTTCCTCGTCACCTTCGCCCCATGCCCGACTCAAGCAAAGCGCCGCCGCGCCTGACGCCCGAGGGCGAGCGCGCTGCCGCCGCCCGTCAGGAACGCCTGGCCGCGGCTTTGCGCGCCAATCTCGGCCGCCGCAAGGCACAGTCGCGCGAGCGCTCGGCCCCGACCGCCGCGGACGACAAAAAGGCTTAAGCCGCGAAGGGCTTGAGCGCCAACCGCCTATCCCGTAAAAGCTTTTTTCACTCGCCGCCCGCAATTTCCCGGGTGGCCGGCAAGGTCAGTGATGGACAAAATTCGCATCCGTGGCGGGAAACCGCTTTCCGGCACCATTCCGATCGGCGGCGCCAAGAACGCGGCGCTGCCGCTGATGACCGCGGCCCTCCTCACCGACGAGCCGCTGGTGCTGCGTCACGTGCCGGTTCTCGCCGACATCACCACCCTGTCGCATCTTTTGGTGCAGCATGGCGCGACCATCACCATGGCCGGGGCGCTGAGCGCCAACGAGCATGGCCATGCGCTCGAGATCAATGCGAAGCGCATCGTCTCGACGACCGCGCCTTATGATCTCGTGCGCAAGATGCGAGCCTCGGTCCTGGTCCTGGGGCCGCTTCTGGCGCGCTGCCGCGAGGCGCGGGTCTCGCTGCCAGGCGGCTGCGCCATCGGCACGCGGCCGGTCGATCTGCACATCAAGGGCATGGAGCGGCTGGGCGCGCAGATCGAGCTGCGCCAGGGCTATATGGAGGCGAAGGCGCCGCAGGGCCTCAAAGGCGCCGAGATCGTCTTTCCGATCGTCTCCGTGGGTGCGACCGAAAATCTCCTGATGGCGGCCACGCTCGCCGAGGGCGAGACCCTCCTCGTCAACGCCGCGCGCGAGCCCGAGATCGTCGATCTTGCCGCCTGCCTCACATCCATGGGCGCGAAGATCTCGGGCGCGGGCACCGATCGCATCACCATCGCCGGCGTTACGCGCCTGCGCGGCGCCGAGCACAGCGTCGTGCCGGACCGCATCGAGATCGGCACCTACCTGATGGCGACGGCGATCACCGGCGGCGCGGTCGATCTCGTCGGCGCGCGTTATGACTTGGTCTCCGCGGTCGCGCGCAGCCTCGAGAGCGCCGGTGTCGAGATCGCCGAGACGCCGCGCGGCATCGAGGTCAAGCGCAAGAACGCCCGGCTCAGCGGCGTCGATGTGATGACCGAGCCGTTTCCCGGCTTTCCGACCGATCTTCAGGCGCAGATGATGGCGCTGATGACCACGGCGGATGGCGCCGCGATGATCACCGAGACGATCTTCGAGAACCGCTTCATGCACGTGCCCGAGCTTTGCCGCATGGGCGCCAACATCAACGTCCATGGCGCTTCGGCCGTGGTGCGCGGCGTGCCGCATCTCAACGGCGCGCCGGTGATGGCGACCGATCTGCGCGCCTCGGTCTCGCTCGTGCTCGCCGGCCTTGCCGCCGAAGGCGAGACCACGGTCAACCGCGTCTATCATCTCGATCGCGGCTATGAGCGGCTCGAAGAAAAGCTGGCTGCGTGCGGCGCCGATATCGAGCGCCTGCCGGGCGACGATTAGGAGCGGATCGTGGCCGGGCTCAAGCTGCGCGCGGGCGATACCGAGGACCTCGCGGTGATTTCGGCAATCCTCCAGGACGCGCTCGTCGCCATCGGCGAGATGGCGTATCTGCCGGAGGAAAGCCGCTTCGTGCTGGTGGCGAACCGCTTCCGCTGGGAGCCGGAGGCGGGCGGCACGCGCAAGAATTTCGAGCGCACCTTGTCGGGCCTTTGCTTTGACGGCGTCAAATCCGTGCAGCGGCGCGGCTTCAATCCGCGCGAGGCGGACCGCCTTCTCTCGCTGCTGGCGATCCATGCGGGCGACGGCGCCGATCCCACGGAGAAGCCGGCGGCCATCCTGCTCGAATTCGCGGGCGGCAGCAGCGTGCGCCTGGAAGTGACCGATCTTCTGTGTCACCTCGACGATCTCGGCGAGCCTTGGCCGACGCGATGGCGGCCGAAGCACCCGGTCGCGGATCGCGACTAGGGGCTG
>DATEKH010000055.1:0-7038 GCA_035277525.1 Allostellaceae bacterium | reverse complement strand
GTGCGCGCGATGCTATCGGCGTCCTCGCGGAAAGTGCCGACGCCGATATCGGCCTCGCCGGCGACGACCCGCGCCACGATCTGATCGGTGCGGGCATCGATCAGCGCGATCTGGATGCCCGGAAAGTCTTCCTGAAATTCTGCGATCACCTGCGGCAGGAGGATCGTTGCGAGGTAGGGCGGCGCCGCGACGGCGATCCGGCCGCGCTTGCGCTCAACCAGCTCGTGTGTGTGCCGCACCGCATGGTCGAGATCGGCGATGAGTTTTTCGGCGTAAACGCGGAACTCGATCCCGGGATCGGTCAGCTCGACATGTCGAGTGGTACGGTCGAGCAGGCGGATGCCGAGATCGCTTTCGAGCTCCTTGACGAGCAGCGAAATCGCCGATTGCGCGATGTGCAGGCGTTGCGCCGCGCGGGTGAAGTTCTTCGTCTGGGCGACCGCGACGAAGGCTTCCAACTGGCGCAGCGTGATATTCATATATTTTTCATATGAAATAATCGCAAAAAAAGCAATTGTCAGATAAATCGACCTGGGCCGAGAATGCGAAAATAGGAGGCCGAAGCGATGAAATACCGGAAAGCGGATGCGAAGGCCTATGCCCACCAGCATATGACGGGGATTTGGGCCGCGGCGATGACGCCCTTCGCGCCCGATCTGTCGGTCGATTGGGAGGGCTACCGCCGCAACATGCGGCATTGGATCGACGATCTGAAAATCGACGGGCTGTTCGTCTCGGGCAAGCAAGGCGAATTCGCGTCGATGTCGCTCGCCGAGCGTAAGCGCAGCTTCGAGCTGGCGGTCGAGACTATCGGCAATCGCGCCGGCACCATCCCGTCCTGCTCGGATCAGAACATCGATACTGTCATCGAACTGGCGAAACATGCGCAAGGGGT
Organism: Allostellaceae bacterium; assembly: GCA_035277525.1. Lineage (GTDB taxonomy): Bacteria > Pseudomonadota > Alphaproteobacteria > ATCC43930 > CGMCC-115725 > CAIKMD01. Next base: position 6,143 of record DATEKH010000055.1, on the reverse strand, counting down.
CGGCGCCGATTACATCGTCGTCCATGCGCCGATTCTCTTTTTCCAGACCGCGCAGGACCAGACGCTCTATGAATATTATCGCTACATCGCCGAGCAGGTGGATATCGGCATCGCCATGTGGAGCCATCCCGATAGCGGCTATCTGATGAGCCCGGAGCTCTGCGCGCGCATCGCCGCCGATATTCCGAACATCGTCGCGATCAAATACTCCGTGCCGCGCGAGATGTATGTGAAGCTCACGCATCTCGCCGGCGACAAGCTGATCGTCAGCACCTCGTCGGAGGAGGAATGGTTCGACAATATCGTCGAGCTCGACTGGCGACTCTATCTCTGCTCGAGCCCGCCCTATCTCATCCAGACCAAGCACGACCGGCGCATGCGGGACTACACCGATCTCGCCTTCAAGGGCGAGGTGGCGAAGGCGCGCATAGTGCGGGACAGTCTCGATCCGGTGCGCAAGGCGATGTCCTCGACGCGTCCGCCCGAGAAGCCGCAAGCGCATCAGAAATACTGGCAGGAGCTGCTCGGACAGGCCGGCGGACCGACGCGCCGGCCGCAACCCAATCTGACGGAAGCGGAGAAGGCCGCGACCAAGGCTGCGTTCGAGACCTGCGGCTTGAAGCTCGCTCAGCCCGCGCAGGCGGCGGAATGAGCGCGGCCAGCGCGCCCGCCAATCCCGCGGCGTTCTATTCGCCGCCGCTCAATCTCGGCCGCTGGATCGAAGAGCATCGCGACCTCTTGATGCCGCCGGTCGGCAATGCGCAGATTTGGTCGAACAGCGACTTCATCGTCACCATTGTCGGTGGCCCCAACGCGCGCACCGACTATCACGACGATCCGCTGGAGGAGTTCTTTTATCAGCTTTCCGGCGATATCGTCCTGCGCATCCTCGAGGACGGGAAGCCGCGCGATATACCGATCCGCGAAGGCGACATCTTCCTGCTGCCGCCGCATGTCCGGCATTCGCCGCAGCGTCCGATGCCCGGCAGCGTCGGCTTGGTGATCGAGCGGCAGCGGCCGGAGGGGCTGATCGACGGCTTCGAATGGTATTGCCTCAACTACCATGCGCGCGTGCATCGCGTGGAGGTGCAGCTCAAGAGCATTGTCGCGGATCTGCCGCCGCTGTTTGAAGCTTTCTATGCCAGCGAAGAGAAGCGCACCTGCGCCCGCTGCGGCGCGCTCCATCCCGGTAAAGCGCAGCTTTAAGCAGCTGGAGCAGCGAGAGAAGGGATCATGGACAGCATTCCCGAGGCCAGCCCGAAAACGATCGACGGCAGCGAGCTGATCCGCCGCGCCCGCGCCATCGTGCCGACCCTCGCCCAGCGCGCGCCACAGGTCGAGCAGAACCGTGTCGTGCCAAAGGAAACCATCGCCGAGCTGCAAGCGGCGGGCTTATTCCGCGTCATGCAGCCGAAGCGCTGGGGCGGGCACGAGCTCAGCTTCGATGTCGCCAATGAAATTCAGATGATCCTCGCCGAGGGTTGCGTCTCAACCGCCTGGGTATTCGCGGTGATCGCGGTCGAGGCTTTCTTGCTGGCGATTTTTGACGATCGCGCCGCGCAGGATGTCTGGGGCACCGACCCCTCGACCCTCACCTCCGGCACCTCGGCTGCCGATCCCAAGAACACGCTCACGGCGGTTGAAGGCGGCTTCCGTCTCAGCGGCAAATGGCGCTTCGCGAGCGGTTGCGATCATTGCGATTGGACCTTTCTCGGCGCCGCCATTCCCGGCATCGACGGCACGCCGCCGACCGATTGGCGCTTGCTGCTGCCGCGCAAGGACTATCGCATCGTCGATACCTGGTTCGTCTCCGGCCTCAAAGGCACGGGCAGCCGCGACATCATCGTCGAGGACGCGTTCATCCCGGCGCATCGCGCGTTGAAGCAGCTCGACCTCTTCAACTGCACCGGCCCGGGCCTCGCCGTCAATACCGGCGCGCTTTACCGCATCCCCTTTGGCCAGGTATTCGCCTTCAGCGTTTCGACCCTAGTAATGGGCGGGCTGCAAGCGATGCTCGACGCCTTTCTCGCGTATGGCGCCAAGCGCATCGCTCGCGGCATCGGCGCCACCGCGCGCGATCCGGTGGCGCAGCTGCTCTGCGCCGAGACGGCAGCGACCATCGACGAGATCAAGACCATCTTCCGCCGCAACATCGCCAATCTCGAGGCCTACGCCGAGCGCAAGGAAGTGCCGCCGCTGCGCGAGCGTATGCAGTACAAATTCCAGCTCGCCTTCGCAATCGAGCGCGCCAGCCTGCTCGCGGCACGGCTGTTCAAGGCGGCGGGCGCGAGCGGCATATATGTCGAGAACACCCCGTTTGCGCGCCTGCTCGCTGACGTCAATGCCGGGCGGCAGCACGTGAACAATCAGTTCGAACCGGCAGGACGTGCCTGGGGCGGCGTCATGTTGGGTATCAGCGAAAGCGAAAACCGCGATCGCTTCCTGTAGCCGTTTGTCGCAATCCAAGCGCGGCCGCCCAGTGCCGCGGATCATGAGGGGAAAGTGTCACCATGGCCGAAGCTGTCGCCCGCGGCATCAACGAACCTCTCCCGGTTGATCAATCGAGCTATGGTATCGATCCGGCGACCGGCGTCTTCCGCCATCCCGCGGCGGCGCCCTACGCTCAGGGACCGAAACCCGTCAAAGGGAGCCTCGATCACTTCGAGACGAAGCAATACATCTCGAACATGACGATCGAGGCCCATTGGCCGAAGCTCGTCCTGCCCGGCGTCACCTTCCAGAACATCGTCGACATGAATGGCCGACGGATTCTCTATCATTACTATCGGTCGCGGGTGAACGTATACGACGTCACCGACCCGAAAAATTTGCACGTGTTGCTGGAGAAGCGTTACGCCGACGACGAAGGGTTCTTCGGCGCCGCCGCGATCGCCTATAACAAGCGCCTCGAGAAATGGATCATGATCCAGTCCTTCGAAGTGCCGCGCAGCGGCCCGATGGGGCTGGGCGGCGCCAAGCACACCGATCCGGCCAAGGTCGCCAAGGTGAAAGGCGCGCCGGGCTTCCGCGGCATCCGAATTTTCGAGATCATGAGCCCGACTGAATGGAAGCAAATCGGGGAGACCTCAACCGATCCCTTGCATCGTCGCGGCAAGGTGCAGGAGGGCTCCGGCGCTCTCGACATCCCGACCTATTACGGCGGCAAATACGCTTTAGTCGCGGCGGCGCCCGACAATACCTTTATCCATCAGGAATATCCCAGCTATCTCTACTCTCCCGCGCAGATGATCTTCGACGTCGAGGATCCGACCAATCCCCAGCTCGTCAGCACGTGGTGGGTGGCGGGCCAGCGGCTGGGCGAGGAAGAGGCCTATCGCAACTGGCGCCAATACGAAAATCGCACCTCGTGGACGGGAGCCCGCATGCCGATGGTGCTCGAAAAGCCGCTCGAGGAAGGCGGCCGCTACGCTTATGCGGTGATGGGTGGGCTGGGTTTCCACGTCCTCGATCTTGCCGATCCCGATAATATCAAGACGGTGGCGAACATCGACCTGCCCCTGAATGTCGGCGGCATCGAAGGCGACAATGTCGATGCCTCGCGCGCAGTGACGCGCGGCATCGTGATGGTTAACGGCTATCCGATGAACGAGGACGGCTACGAGCCGTATAAGGACATCTTCGTCATCGATGTCTGCGATAAGACAAAACCGACGATCATCGGCACACTGCCCCGCCCGCGCCCGCCCGAGGACGCGCCCTATTCGGACTTCGTGCTGCGGCGCGGCCGGTTCGGTCCCAAGCGCGCCGGCTACTACTGCCAGCCCGGCACGCCCCACCCCAACCTGACGGTCTATCCCTTCATCAACGGCGGCGTACAACTCTTCGACATCACCGATCCGATCCACGCGAAGATCGCGGGTTATTTCGTGCCCCCTATGACCGACGGCACGGAGAAAGGCGCGGAAACCTACAAATCGCCGATGGAATGCATCGCGATCGAATGGGATCGGAATCTGATCTGGTGCTTCGGCAATACCGGCGTCTATCTCTTGAGCTCGCCGGCGCTCGGCAAACCCAATCTCGGCGCGCCCGGCGCATGAGCGGCGACGCGCTGCTCAGCATCGAGGGGCTCAACGTTTATCTCGGCGCGGGGCGGCGCGAAATCCGGATTCTCCGCGATCTCAGCCTGTCGATCGCCGCCCGCGAAATGGTCGGCGTGGTTGGCGAGAGCGGTTGCGGCAAGACCATGACCGGCCTCGCCATTCTCCGGTTGTTGCCGGAGCTTGCACGCTGCCAGGGACGAATCCGATTCGAGGGCAGCGATCTCCTGGCGCTGGACGAGCCGGCCATGGCGCAAATTCGCGGGCGCCGCATCGCCATGATCTTCCAGGACGCGGCGAGCGCGCTCGATCCGGTGTTCACGGTCGGTCATCAAATCGCCGAAACGATCCGCGCTCATTTCCGCGTCGGCGTGAGGGAGGCGCGCGAGCGGGCGATCGATGCGCTCGACAAAGTCGGCATCCCGGGGCCGCGTCAGCGTTATGGGGATTATCCGCATCAATTCTCGGGCGGCATGCGTCAGCGGGTGATGATTGCGATTGCGCTCTCCTGCGAGCCGCGGCTGCTGATCGCCGACGAGCCGACGACGGCGCTCGACGTCACGGTGCAGGCGCAGGTGATCGATCTCTTGATTGCGCGGGCGAACGAAAGCGGTACGGCGCTCCTCTTCATCACCCATGATCTCGGCGTTCTCGCACAGGCTTGCACGCGTATCCTCACCATGTATGCCGGCGAGCTGGTGGAGGATGGCGCGGTTGATGCGGTGCTGTCGCGGCCGCAACATCCTTATACAGCCGGCCTGTTGCGCTCTTTACCGCGACTCAGTGCTCCCAAAACCATGTTGCCGGCGATCCCCGGTCGCGTCCTAGGGCCCGGCGAGGGCGGCGAAGGCTGTCGTTTCGCATCGCGGTGCAGCTATGCACTCGATCCCTGCGCGCGCCAGCAATCGCTTCTGCGGTTCGATCGTCGCCAAGTGCGCTGTTGGCGTAGCCGCGATCTCGATCTGCCGGGGGCGCGTGCATGAGCGAGGCGACGGCCCTGGTGGCGACGCAGGATCTTGCCATCCATTTCGTCAATGCGCATGGCCGCGGCAACGTCAAGGCGGTCGACGGCGTGACATTGTCGGTGTCGCGCGGCGAAACCTTCGGAATCATCGGCGAATCCGGCTCGGGCAAATCGAGCTTGGGGCGCGCGCTGGTTGGCTTGCAAAAGCCCAGCGAAGGCAAGGTGCTTCACGAAGGGCGCGATCTCTTCGCGCTCAGCCGGCGCGATTTCGCGCGCCATCGCCGCGATTTTCCGATCATTTTCCAGGACGCGGCGACCGCCATGGATCCGCGCATGACCATCGCCCAGAGCGTGCGCGAGCCCCTCGACATCGCTGCGACGATGGCGGTGGCGGCGCGCGATGCACGCGTCGCCGAATTGCTCGACGCGGTGGGCCTCTCGGCCGAACACGGTACGCGCTATCCGCGCACGCTGTCGGGCGGCCAAAATCAGCGCGCGACCATCGCCCGCGCGCTTGCCCTGAGCCCCAAGCTCATCGTTTGCGACGAGGTGGTGGCGCCGCTCGACGTATCGATCCAGGCCGACATCCTCAACCTCTTCGCGCGGCTGCAGCAATTGCTCGGCCTGACTTATGTCTTCATTACGCATGATCTCGGCGTGGTCGCGCATATCAGCGATCGCATCGCGGTGATGTATCTTGGCAAGTTCGTCGAGGTCGCGTCGGCGGCGGCGCTCATGTCGAAACCGCTTCATCCTTACACCCAGGCCTTGCTCTCGGCCGAACCCGATCCCGCCGCGACTGCGGCGCAGCGCCGGCAGCGCATCGTGCTCCAAGGCGAGATACCGAGCGCGACCGCCCCGCCTTCGGGCTGCCGCTTCCGGACGCGGTGTTGGCGTGCAACCGACCAATGCGCCGCGAGCGAGCCACCGCTGCGCGAGATCGAGCGCGGCCGCCTCGTGGCCTGCCATCATGTCGATGGCGCGGCGCTCGCTGGAGCCAGCAGCGGCGCCGCGCCGGCCGACAAATCTTCGCGCGCGACCGGCATGGCACCGGCATCGCTTTAATAATGCTTCGAGCAGGGGAGCTGACATGCGACTGAGCGAAATCCAAAAAGCGG
>DATEKH010000054.1:0-14143 GCA_035277525.1 Allostellaceae bacterium | reverse complement strand
GCCTGCGCCGGTCAAATAAACATAGCGGAAGGAATGCGCGAAGCTCGCCACGATGAGCTGGCGCACCGCCTCGGGCAGCGCCGCGATCATCGCCGGACCGCCATGCAAAAGGCCGCTCGCGCTCAACCCGGTCGCGCCGCCGCCTTGTGCTTGATCCGTAAGACCGGCGAAGAGAATCGCGCCCATCAAGGCGACGCCGAACGAGCCGCCCATCGAGCGGAAGAACGAGGTGAGCGAGGTCGCCGTGCCTAGGTCGCGCAGATCCACCGCATTTTGCACCGCGATCGAGACCATCGGGCCCGACGGGCCGAGGCCAAAGCCCAAGGCGGTCATGTAGGTGGCATAGAGCAGCGCCGGCGTTCCGCGGCCGACGCCGAGGAAGAGCAGAAAGGACGCGGCGGCGATGCTGAGGCCGATCAGGGGCACCATCTTGTAGCGGCCGGTATAGCGGATGAAGCGGCCGGTCAGCGTCGCGCCGATGGTGATGCCGATCATCATCGGGGTGATGAGGAGGCCCGAATTGCTGGCCGTCGCGCCGATCACGACCTGCAGGAAAAGCGGCAGGAAAATCGTCGCGCCCACCGAGGCCGCGCCCATGAGGAAGGCGAGGCTGTTGCCGATGACGAAGACATTGCCGCGGAAGAGCCGCAGAGGCAGAAGCGGGTCCTCGGCGCGACGCTCTTGCAGGATCAGCAGCGCGAGGAGCGCTAGCGCCAGCGCCAAGAGGCCAAGCACGACCGGCGATGTCCACGCGAATTCGGTGCCGCCCCAAGTGGTGACGAGGAGGAGCGCGACGATCGCCGGAACCATCAGCGCCGCGCCGAGATAGTCGATCTTCTTGGTCCGGCCATGCCGCGGCAGCTTCTTCAGCGCGGAATTGCAGATGATGAGGCCCAGCACGGCGACCGGCAGGTTGATCCAGAACACCCAGCGCCAGGACAGGGCATCGACGAGAAACCCGCCGAGCATCGGGCCGCCCAAGGTCGAGACCGACCAGACGGTCGAGAAATAGGCTTGGTAGCGCCCGCGCTCGCGCGGCGGGACGATGTCGGCGATGATGGTTTGGGCGAGCGAGATCAGCCCGCCGCCGCCGAGACCTTGCACCGCCCGGCCAGCGATCAGATGCGGCATGGACTGAGCCGAGCCGCAGATCAGCGAGCCGAGCAGGAAAAACCCGATCGCGGCGATGAAAAGCGGCCGCCGGCCATAGAGGTCGCTGAGCTTGCCGTAGATCGGGGTCGCCGCCGTCGAGGTGAGGAGATAGCCCGACACCACCCAGGACATCGCCGCGATCCCGTGCAGCGCGCCCGCCATCGCCGGCAGCGCGGTCGCGACAATGGTCTGATCGAGCGCGCCCAGAAACATGCCGAGCATCGTGCCGCTTAACATGTAAACGATGTCGCGGTGGCTGAAGCCGGGAAGCGCGGGCGTCGCGGTGTCAGGCATGGGGCTCGCTCGCCGAAGCACGCCCAAGTCTAAAACCGGAGCGCATGACACGCCACACAAGCGCTATCACGGCCGCGCCTCGCGGAAATCGATGCTCAAGGGCAAGAGCGACAGCACCAGCGCGCAAAAGCCGATCGGCACGAACGCGACCCAGGGCAGATGGATGCGGTCCCAGGCAAGGCCGGCGGCGATCGATATCAGCACCGCGCAGGGATAGGAGATGGTGAACATCGCCGAGGCCAAGCGATGCACATCGTCGGGTGCGCTGAGCAAAGGCGGCAGCGCGAGCACGAGAATGAGGCCGACCGCGCCGGCAAATCCCAGCACGCCCGACCAGAACACGATCCACCATCCGCTGCTGGCCGCAAGGCCGATGATCGAGACGAGGCTTGCAGCACCCGTGGCGACGTAAGCGCCGTGGCGCCGCACCAGCCGCGGCGCGAGGCCGAGCATCAGGAAGGAGGCCGGCAGCTGGCAGAAATTGAGCGCGGTGAGCGCGGCGCTCACGAGGTCGGCCCGGCCAACCGCGTGAAGGTAGTCGGGCAAGAACGTGTTGGTCGCGAAGTAACACGTGTTGATGCAGCCGAGGCACAAGGCGAGGCGCCAGAGCTGCTTGTCGCGCCAATTCGGCCACCAGCGCCGCGCCGTGGACGCGACCGGCGCTGTGGGGCGCGGCGCGAACAGCGCGATGACGATCGCGATCGCGACCACTGGCACGCCCCAATAGACGAAAACCAGCCGCCAGCTGCCGCCGGCCAAGGGCAGCACGAGCGGCAGGGTGAGCGCGACCGCCGCGGTTTCCGCCACCAGCAAGCCGTTGGTGTAGACCGCGGTGGCGAGCGGCACGCGCTGGGGCAGCCAGGCCCTGACGAGCGGCGGCAGCGAGGGCTGCATGATGGCGACGCCGGCGCTGGTGACCATCGTCGCGACATAAAGGAGGCCAATGCCTTGGGCCGCGCCGCGCGCCGCCGAGCCGAGTCCGACCAGCATCAGCCCGGTGATGAGCGCGGCGGTGGCGCCGAAGCGCGCGATGAGCAGCGAGCCCGGAATGGCGGCTGCCGCGAACAGCAGCGCCGGCAGCGTCCCGAGCGTACCGATCTCGGCTTCGCTCAGATGAAGCTCGCTATGGATGAGGGGGATGACCGGGGGGACGGCGAGGAGCGTCAGCCGCAAGCCGAGGCCGGCGAGCCAGAGGAGCGCGAGCGACGACCAGACCGAGCGGCGGGAAACGGCGACAGCACCCGCGGCGCTATTCACGCAGATCCTCGAAGAACTCCTTCACCTTGGCGAAGAAGCCTTCGCTTTCGGGGCTCGTGCGCACGCCGCCTTCCTTCTCGAACTCGCGCAGCAATTCCTGCTGGCGCTTGGTGAGGTGCACAGGCGTCTCGACGCTCACCTGGACGAACATGTCGCCGCGGGCGGCGCTGCGCAGCACGGACATGCCCTTGCCACGCAGCCGGAACTGGTGGCCCGATTGCGTTCCCGCCGGGATCGTCACTTTGGCGCGGCTGCCGTCGATGGTCGGCACCTCGATGGCGCCGCCCAAAGCCGCGACCGGCATCGCGATCGGCACGCGGCAATGGATATGAGCGCCGTCGCGCTGGAACAGCGGATGCGCGCGAACGCCGAGGAAGATGTAGAGATCGCCATTGCCGCCGCCGCGCACGCCAGCCTCGCCTTCGCCGGCGAGCCGGATGCGCGTGCCGTCCTCGACTCCGGGCGGGATCGTCACGTTGAGCGTCTTTTCCTTGCGCACGCGGCCCTGGCCGCCGCAGGCGCGGCAGGGATTGTCGATCACCTTACCGGCGCCATGGCAGGTGGGACAGGTCCGCTCCATGGTGAAGAAGCCCTGCTGCGTGCGCACACGGCCGCTGCCGCGGCAGGTTGGGCAATTGCTGGGGCGCGACCCGGCCTCAGCGCCGCTACCGTGGCAGGCCTCGCAGCCGACGAGCGTTGGCACCCGGACTTGCGTCTCGCGGCCGCGAAACGCCTCCTCGAGCGTGATTTCGAGATTGTAGCGCAGATCATTGCCGCGATTGGCGCCGCTCTGTCCGCCGCGGCCGCCCATCATCGAGCCGAACATCTCTTCGAAAATATCGGCGAAACCGCCGCCGAAGCCGAAATCGCCGGCGCCGCCGCGGCCGCCATTCTCGAAAGCGGCGTGGCCGAAGCGGTCATAGGCGGCGCGCTTCTGCTCGTCCTTCAGCACGTCATACGCTTCGTTGATCGCCTTGAAGCGCTGCTCGGCCTGCTTATCGCCCGGATTGCGGTCGGGGTGATACTGCATGGCAAGCTTGCGAAAGGCCTTCTTGATATCGTCGGCCGACGATTCGCGCGTCACGCCGAGAAGCTCATAGAAGTCTTGCTTCGCCATCGTTGCTACCCGTTATCCCCGCCGATCCCGGACAGCAAACCGCCCCGGAACGCCGGGGCGGCTGCCATCTTGGTCGCTTCTCCGCTCAATCTCCGGAGCTGCGTTTCTTGTCGTCGACCTCTTCGAAATCGGCGTCGACCACCTTGTCGCCTCCGGCCTGGCCTCCGCCGCCCGGCTGAGCGCCGGGCTGCGGCCCGGCTTCGGGACCGGGTCCGGTTTGCGCCTTGTAGAGCGCCTCGCCGATCTTCATCGAGGCCTGAGCCAAAGCGTCCTGCTTGGCCTTGATCTGCGCCGCATCGTCCCCGCCCATCACGCCCTTGAGCGCGGCGATTGCCTGCTCCACGGCGTCGCGATCGCCCGCCGGAATCTTGTCGCCGGATTCCTTCAAGGTGCGTTCCGTGGTGTGGATCAGAGCCTCGGCCTGATTGCGCGCCTCGACCAGCTCGCGGCGCTTCTTATCCTCGTCGGCATGCGCCTCGGCATCCTTGACCATCTTCTCGATGTCGCCCTGCGACAGCCCGCCTGAGGCCTGGATGCGAATCTGCTGCTCCTTGCCGGTGGCCTTGTCCTTGGCCTGGACGCTGACGATGCCGTTGGCGTCGATGTCGAAGGTGACCTCGATCTGCGGCATGCCGCGCGGCGCCGGCGGAATCCCGACCAGATCGAACTGGCCGAGGAGCTTGTTGTCCGCCGCCATTTCGCGCTCGCCCTGGAACACGCGGATGGTCACCGCGGTCTGATTGTCCTCGGCGGTCGAGAAGGTCTGGCTCTTCTTGGTCGGGATCGTGGTGTTGCGGTCGATGAGACGCGTGAACACGCCGCCCAAAGTCTCGATGCCGAGCGACAAGGGCGTCACGTCGAGCAGCAGCACGTCCTTCACTTCGCCCTTGAGCACGCCCGCTTGAATGGCGGCGCCCACGGCCACCACCTCGTCCGGATTGACCGAGCGGTTGGGCTCCTTGCCGAAGAACTGCTTCACCACCTCGATGACCTTGGGCATGCGGGTCATGCCGCCGACCAGGATCACCTCGTTGATCTCGGACGCCTTCAACCCGGCGTCTTTCAACGCGTTGCGGCACGGCTCGATGGTCTTCTGGATCAGCTCGTCGACCAGCGCCTCGAGCTTGGCGCGCGTCAGCTTGATGTTGAGATGCTTTGGGCCGGCCTGGTCGGCCGTGATGAAGGGCAGGTTGACCTCGGTCTGCATCGAAGACGACAGCTCGATCTTCGCCTTCTCCGCCGCCTCCTTGAGGCGCTGCAGCGCCAACCGGTCGTTCCTCAGATCGATGCCCTGTTCCTTCTTGAACTCATCGGCGAGATAATCGATGACGCGCTTGTCGAAATCCTCGCCGCCCAGGAAAGTGTCGCCATTGGTCGACTTCACTTCGAACACGCCATCGCCGATCTCGAGGATCGAGATGTCGAAGGTGCCGCCGCCCAGATCGTAGACCGCGATGGTGCCGTTTTTCTTCTGCTCGAGCCCATAGGCGAGCGCGGCGGCGGTCGGCTCGTTGATGATGCGCAGCACCTCGAGGCCGGCAATCTTGCCGGCATCCTTGGTCGCCTGACGCTGGCTGTCGTTGAAATAGGCCGGAACCGTGATCACCGCCTCGCTGACGGTCTCGCCGAGATAGGCCTCGGCGGTCTCCTTCATCTTCTGCAGGACGAAGGCGCTGATCTGGGAGGGCGCGTATTTCTTGCCGCGGCTCTCGACCCAGGCATCGCCATTGTCGCCGGGGATGATCTTGAACGGGACGAGCTCCTTTTCCTTGGCGACCATCGGGTCGGTCATGCGCCGGCCGATCAGGCGCTTGACCCCATAAAACGTGTTGTCGGGATTGGTGACGGCCTGGCGCTTCGCCGCCTGGCCGACGAGCCGCTCGCCGCTTTCGGTGAACGCCACCATCGATGGCGTCGTGCGCGAGCCTTCGCTGTTTTCGATGACCTTCGCGTTTTTGCCTTCCATCACGGCGACGCAGGAATTGGTCGTGCCGAGATCGATGCCGATGACTTTTGCCATAACCACCCCTTTGCTGCAGCAGGGCCCCGCAGCCCCGAATAGGCACTGCGAAATCCCCCGCGGATTGGTGAGCCGGGCCACCCCCGGCCGTCGCGCCTAATATATGTGGGCGACCGGCCGCACCTGCAACGGGTAGGCCGCTGACACGCGCCGGTTTTGGCGGATTTGTCGCCCCCGTGGCTGGGCGGCCAGAGCCCACGCCGTGCCCGCTTGGCGGCGCAAGACCCCTTGGGCAGCTCCGAGGAACCGGCTTTCCCGCACTCATGGTAAAGCCTCGATTGCCGACCCGAGACAAGGCGGCCGTCAGGCGGCGAGCGCCATCTGGCGCAGCACCGCGCGCGCCAGCGCCGAGCCCGGCTCGATCATGGTGCGGATGCCCTCGAAATGATTGCAGCCCGTCAGGATCAGCGCTTCGCTCGCCAGGCGACGGGCGCGCAGCGCGGCGGCGAATTCGCGGCCTTGGCGCTGAAATTCCGGGCTTTCGCGATCGCCGTAGGCGACGAGGATGGGGCAGCGCACGCGATCGAGATGGCGGATCGCGCTGAGCGCGTCCTCTTCCTCGGGCGCGAGCTTGACATAGGCGCTGCGCGCCGACAGCAGGACCGGGCGCAGCTCATACATGCCCGAGACGCAAGCCCCGGCCTTCAGAGGAGACACGGGGCCGCCAAGGCTTTGCCAATCCGTCGTCAGCAGAGTGCTCGTCAAATGCGCCCCGGAGGAGTGGCCGATGACATGCAGCCGCGTGGGGTCGCCGCCGAAGCTCTGGGCGTTCTCGGCAAGCCAAAGCACGGCACGACGCAGCTGCGCCACCATATCGGGCAGGCGCGTCGGCGAGCGCGGCGGATCGAGCGTCGAGAAGCGCGCGGCCACGAAATGCGCGCCCGCCCTCACAAAGGTATCGGCGAAATAGACGAAATTATTGTCGGGCTGGGGCCGCCAGCGCCCACCATGGATGAACAGCAGCACCGGCGCGCTCGATGCCGCCGCCGGCAGGATTTCGAGCGTCTCGTCCGCGCCAGGCCCGTAGCGCAGCTCGAAATGCTTCATCTTGGCGCGCAACTCGGCGCAGCGCGCCTTGTTGGCGTCGCGCAGCGCCTCGAAATTGGGTGCCCACAGCGTCTGCTCGAACGCGTCGTCGAGCTCTTGCTGGGTGTAATCGAGATAGACCTTTTCCGCCGTCGCCATTCATCCCCCCATTACGCCGCGGCCCGAGACCGCGCGGTCACACCACGGTATCGACCCGCGGCGCATTCTGCGGCTGCGCTTCGGCCTTGGCGACGCCGACGAGCGCGGGCCGCAGCAGCCGGTCATGCATCTGATAGCCCGCTTGCAGCACCTGCACGATGCTGCCTGCCGGCTGGCCGCTGTTCTCGACCTCGAACATCGCCTGATGCAGGTTGACGTCGAAGCGGTCGCCGCGTTGCGGCTCGATCCGGCGAATGCTGTTGCGCTCGAACGCGGCGTTGAGCGCGCGCTCGGTCGCGGCGACGCCCTCGATCAGCGCTTTCACCCGCTCGTCCTGCACTTCCTCGGGCGCGACGCTCGCCAGGGCGCGGCGCAGATTATCGGCAACATCGAGCAGATCCCGCGCGAACGCCGCCGCGGCGTAACGCTGCGCGTCCGTGCGCTCGCGCTCGGCGCGCCGGCGCTGATTCTCGCCTTCGGCCAGCGTGCGCAGCAGCCGGTCCTTGGTCTCGGCCAGTTCGGCCTCGAGCCGCGCGACCGCCGCATCCGCGCTTTCGCCTTCTGCCGCGGGCGTCTCGTCGGACGCGGCCGTCTCGGGCTCGCGATACTCGTCGCTGTCCTGATTCATTGCCCTGCTACCTTCAGCCCAGCATCCGGCCGATCACTTTTGCGGTGTAGTCGACCAGCGGAATGATGCGGGCATAGTTGATTCGCGTCGGGCCCACGACGCCGATCGCGCCCACGACCTGCTCGCGGCGGTTCATATAGGGCGCCACCACCAACGAGCAGCCGGCGACGCCGAAAAGCGGATTGTCCGAGCCGATATAGATCTGCACGCCCTCGCCCTCGCGCGTTGCATCGAGGAGGCGGACCATCGCTTCGTTGGTCTCGAGCATGTCGAACAGCTTGCGCAAGCGCTCGAGATCGGCGAGCGCGGTCACGTCTTCGAGGAGATTGGCCTGGCCGCGCACGATCAAGGCGTTGCGCTCGCTGCCGCCGGCCCAGGACGCAAACCCTGCTTGGACCAGCTTTTCCGTCAACTCGTCGAGCTGCGCGCGGCGGATTTCGATTTCGTCCAGAACCGCCGTCCGCGCTTCCTCGACTGTGCGTCCCAGCAGCCGGCTGTTGAGATAGTTCGACGCCGCCTGCAATGTCGAGGGCGGCGTGCCGAGCGGCACCGCGATCAACCGGTTCTCGACCAACCCGTCCTCGGTCACGAGGACGACGAGCGCGCGGCCCGGCGACAGCGGAACGAATTCGATGTGTTTGAGCGGCCGTTCCATCTTGGGCGCGATGACGATGCTGGCGCAGCGCGACAGACCCGAAAGCGCCGAGGTCGCCTCGACCAGCGCTTGCGACAGGCTCTTGCCTGCAGCGGCGCACATCGCCTCGATGCTCTGCCGCTCGGCCTCGCCCAGCCCGCCCAGCTCCAAAAGCCCGCTGACGAAGAGGCGCAAGCCCGCCTCGGTCGGCAACCGTCCCGCCGAGGTGTGCGGGGCGAACAGGAGCCCCGCCTCCTCGAGATCCGCCATGACGTTGCGGATCGAGGCCGGCGAAAGATCGAGCCGACCGCGCCGCGCCAAGGTCCGCGAACCCACGGGTTCGCCGGTCTCGACATAGGCGTCGACGATCATCCGGAAAATCTCCCGGCTGCGCTCGTTCAGCTCGCTGATCGTCGGCTTCGGCAAGTGTTGGGACATCGGCGGGAAATGTAGGAATGGGGTCCCCAAGCGTCAACCTTGGCCGCTTTACTTGGACCTCCCGACCGCGCCGAGACTGCGCGCGCAACACGCTCTTTACCTTGATGCGCGCGCGGATTAGGGTTCCGGCCTTCACCACGAGGAACGATCATGCCGCGCCCTTCCGGCCGCGCTCCCGACGAGATGCGGGCCGTCAGCCTCGAACCCGGTTATGCGAAATACGCGGAAGGCTCATGCCTCGCGCGCTTCGGCGATACCCATGTGCTGTGCACCGCGACCGTCGAGGAGAAGGTCCCGCCGTTTTTGCGCAACACCGGGCGCGGCTGGGTCACGGCAGAGTATGGCATGCTGCCGCGCTCGACCCATACCCGCACCGACCGCGAGGCCGCGCGCGGCAAGCAATCGGGCCGGACCCAGGAAATCCAGCGTCTGATCGGGCGCAGCCTGCGCGCCGTGACCGATCTCGCCGCCTTGGGCGAGCGACAGATCCGCATCGATTGCGACGTCATTCAGGCCGATGGCGGGACGCGCACCGCCGCCATCACCGGCAGCTATGTTGCGCTCTACCAGGCGGCCGCGCGGCTGATCGATGCAAAGCTCGTCGCGACCCTGCCTTTGACGGATGCGGTGGCAGCGATTTCCTGCGGTCTTCACGACAGCCGGCCGGTTCTCGATCTCGACTATGCCGAGGATTCGCAGGCCGCGACCGACGCCAATTTCGTGCTGACCGGCAAGGGCGGCATCGTCGAGATTCAGGCGACGGCGGAGCATGTGCCCTTCGCGGAGGCGCAGTTCGCCGAGCTCCTTCTGCTCGCGCGGCGCGGCGTCGCGCGCTTGATCGAGCTTCAGCGACGCGCGCTCGGTCTCGCCTGATCATGGCGCGACGCCTCGGCGGCGGCACCCTGGTGATCGCGACCCACAATCCGGGCAAGCTCGCCGAGATGCAGGGGCTGCTCTCGCCTTACGCGATCGAAGCGGTGAGCGCCGGCGCGCTCGGTCTGCCCGAGCCCGAGGAGACCGGTGCGAGCTTTGAGGAAAACGCCGCGCTCAAGGCCAACGCGGCGGCGGGCGCGAGCGGAAAACCGGCGCTGGCGGATGATTCGGGCCTGGTCGTCCCCGCCTTGGGCGGCGCGCCCGGCATCCATTCGGCGCGCTGGGCGGATGCGCACAAGGATTTCCGCCCGGCCATGGCGCGGGTCGAACGCGAGCTTTCGGGCAAGACCGACCGCCGGGCCTTCTTCGTCGCGGTGCTGGCGCTCGCCTGGCCCGACGGGCATCTCGAGAGTTTTCGCGGCGAGGTCCATGGCAGCGTGGTTTTCCCGCCGCGCGGCAAGTTGGGCTTCGGCTACGATCCGATCTTCCTGCCCGCGGGCGCGAGCCAGACCTTCGGCGAACTCGACCCCGAGGCGCGGATGCGGCTGAGCCATCGCACCATCGCCTTCCGCCTTCTCGCGGCGGCTTGCCTCGGTCCGGGTCAACGGAGCGATTGAGCCATGCGCGATGCGGCGCTGGGCGTCTACGTGCATTGGCCATTCTGTCTCTCGAAATGCCCTTATTGCGATTTCAACTCGCATGTGCGCGAGCGGATCGACGAGGCGCGCTGGCGCAGCGCCCTGCTGGCGGAGATCGATCACATGGCGCCGCGGCTCGCCGGCCGGCGCATCGCCTCGATCTTCTTTGGCGGCGGCACACCCTCGCTGATGGCCCCGGCCACGGTCGCGGCGGTCATCGAAGATCTCGCCCTGCGCTGGCCCGTCGCAGACGATGTCGAAATCACGCTCGAAGCCAATCCCACCTCGGTCGAGGCCGGGCGCTTCGCGGGCTTCCGCAGCGCCGGCGTCAACCGGGTCTCGCTCGGCGTGCAGGCGCTCGACGATCGAGCGCTGCGCTTTTTGGGGCGCGGCCACGACACGGCCCAGGCACGCGCGGCGCTGGCGCTGGCGGCCAAGCATTTCCCGCGCTTTTCTTTCGATCTCATCTATGCGCGTCCGGGCCAGAGCGTTGCGTCCTGGACGAGCGAGCTGCGCGATGCGCTGACGCTCGCCGGCGATCATCTCTCGGTCTATCAATTGACCATCGAGGCGGGCACGGCTTTCGCCGCGGCTTATGCGCGCGGCGATTTTGTTCTCCCTGACGAAGAACAACAAGGCGCGCTCTTCGAGACCACGCAGCTTTTGCTCGGCGAGGCGGGCCTTGCCGCCTACGAGATCTCGAATCACGCGCGCCGCGGCAGCGCATGCCGCCACAACCTCGTTTATTGGCGCTACGGCGATTATCTTGGCCTCGGGCCCGGCGCACATGGTCGGCTGAGCTTTCCCGAAGGCAAGCACGCGTTGCGCAATTGGCGCGCGCCCGAGACCTGGCTCAAAGCCGTTGAGACGCTCGGGCAGGGAACCGAAGAGGACACCCTTCTCGGCGATAGCGAGCGTCGCGACGAGATGATGATGATGGGTTTGCGCCTCGAGGAGGGCATACCGCGCGCGCGCTTCCGCGACGAGCTTGGCCGCGAGATCGAGACGGCGCTTCAGCCGGCGCGGCTTCGCACTCTGATCGAGGGCGGATTCCTCGTCCTCGATGATGACGGGCTGCGTGCGACGCAATCCGGCCGCCAGCGTCTCAACGCCGTGCTGGGCGAGCTTCTTGCCTAAAACCAGCTTGCCTAAAACCAGATCGTCATGGCGAGGCCCTTGGCATCGCGGCAATCAGGGCAGTCGACGTGGCGGGCGTGACCCTCGGTTGCGTCGAACGCCGCCAAGGCGAGCGCGCAAGCATCGAGCAAATCATCGGGTTTCGCCTCGCTACGCCGCAGCGTGCCGAGCCAGAGATCGAGCTCGGCGATGCCGTGCCGCATCACGATCGCGCGGCGTGCGCCCAGTCCCTGCGGCGTATGTTTCGAGGCAAGCGGCGCGCCCGCATTGAGCCGGCAAAAGATCAGCTCCGGATGGCTCTCGCGCAAGGTCTTTTGGCGCTGCGGCGACATCGCCGCATCGATCTCGGCGATCTTGGGCAGGATCGCGAAAGCCTGCCGCGACAGGCCTTTGCCATCCGCCTTCGCGCAGGCATTCGCGCCGCAATAGTCGCCGACATGGCCGAGCAAAGGCCGGCGCAGCCCGAGAAAGACCCGTGCCTCGGCGCCGCGCAAGATCTTCCGCGCCGCTCGATCGCAACCGCGATAACCGCTCTCCGGCAAGCCGATCGGAATGTCGATATAGACCATCGCGTCGTCGGGCAGCGCCAGACTCGCAATGTCCTTGGCAATGCGAAAGCTGCTCGCGCGAGGCGGATCGAACGCGACCGCGATCCAGCCGGCGGAACATCCATCGATGCCGATCGCCGGCATGACGCGCGGATCAGAAACCGATGGCCTGGAAGGTCTGCGGCGCGGGGTCGATCACCGCGCCCGCGCCGCGATGCACTTCGAGCACGGCGAGGCCGCGCTGCACCAGCCCGTCGGGGCGCAGGCGGAAAATTCCATCGACCCCGGAGAAGCCGTTGGGGTTGGTCAGCGCCGCCTGGGTGAAGGGCGCACCAGGCGACGCACGCGACAACACGGCCGCCAGCGCCGTCGCGTCATAGCCGAGCGTCGCGAGCCGCGGCGGCACTTTCTTGTAAAGCTCGCGATAATGCTGCTCGAAACTGGCGCGCGAGGCGGGTGCCGGCGCAGCATACCAGCCGCCGTCGAGCGACGGCTCGGAGCCCAGGCCGGGCTCGTCCCAGAGCCCGGTGCCGAGGAACTTCACCTCGTCCGGATCGATGCCGAAATAGGGCAATTGCGGCGCCAGGGCCTTCAGCCTGCCATCGCCCTCGGGAAGGAACAGCGCGTCGTAATCATGGCCCTCCGCCGCAAAGCTGCGCACCGCGCCGGCGATGTCGCCGAGCGAGGGATCGTAGAATTCGACCCGCACCAAGGTCGCGCCGGCAGCCGCGACCGCCGCGCGCACCGCATCCGCGACCACCTGGCCATAAGGCACACGCGGGGCGAACACGGCGAACCGGTCATGACCATGGGCATGGGCATAGCCGGTGACGCGCTGGATCTCCTGGTCCGGCGTGAAGCCCATGAGATAAACGCCGTCTCCCGCCAATTGCGTCGCCGTCGAGAAGGCGATCACCGGAACATTGGCGCCGGTGGCGATTGGCTTCACGGCTTCGACCTCGCCTGCCAGCAAAGGGCCGAGGATCAGCTGGGCGCCGCTCGCGATGACGGCTTGCGCCGCGCTCGCGGCACCGCTCGGCGTGCCTTGCGAATCGCGCGTCATGAGCTCGAGCCGATCATCGCCGAGGTCGTAGAGCGCCATTTGCGCGGCGTTCAGCATCGCCTGGCCCAACGTGCCGCTCGGCCCGGACAGCGGCAAGAGCAGCGCGACGTTGATCTTGCCGGGTGCCGTAAGCGCCGGCGAAGGCACGCTTGAGATCGGCGGCAACGCCTCCACCTGCGCCCCCGCTCCAGCGCGCGGCCGCACCTGGGCGCCCGGCGTGGTCGCTTGCGGCCCTCGCGTGGCGCTCGGTAAGTTGACCTCTCCGCAGGAGGCCAGAACCAGCGCGGAAACGAGGAAACATGCCGCGGCGGCAAGACGCGCAAAAGGCCAGCGAACGCAGATCGACACGCGTGATCTCCGCAGAGGGCGAAGCGAGCGCGGCGGAGCCTATCGAGGCGCAGACGCGAAGTAAACTGTTCGACGCCGGCGGTGCGCGCTTCACCCCGGGGCTTTACCTGGCGGCAACGCCGATCGGCAATTTGCGCGACATCACGCTGCGCGCGCTCGATCTCCTCGCCGTGGCCGATCTCGTCGCTTGCGAGGACACGCGCGTCGGCGGCAGGCTTCTGGCGCATTTCGGGCTGGCGACGCCGCTTGCCGCCTATCATGAGCACAACGCCGAACGCATGCGCCCGAAGCTGATCGAGCGGCTCAAAGCGGGGGCGGTGGTGGCGCTGATCAGCGACGCCGGGACGCCGCTCGTCTCCGATCCGGGGTGGAAGCTCGTCCGCGCCGCGCTCGCGGAAGACATTCCGGTCTCGGCCTTGCCCGGGCCTTCGGCCGCGCTTGCGGGACTGCTTCTTTCGGGCCTGCCTTCGGACCGGTTCTTCTTCGCGGGATTCCTGCCGCCCAAATCCGCCGCGCGCAGGCGCAGCTTGCGCGCGCTCAACGCCATTCCCGCCTCCCTCGTCTTCTTCGAGACGGCGCCGCGGCTTGCTGCGTCGCTCGCCGACATGGCCGAGATTCTGGGCGACCGCCCGGCTGCGGTCGCGCGCGAGCTCACCAAGCTTTACGAAGAGGTGCGGCGGCAGCCGCTCGCTGCGCTTGCCGCACATTACCGCGCGGCAGGCCCGCCCAAGGGCGAGATCGTCGTCATCGTCGGACCGCCGGCGGGCGCGCCGGAGGCATTCGATGATGACGCGCTCGATGCCAGCCTCAA
>DATEKH010000053.1:0-11477 GCA_035277525.1 Allostellaceae bacterium | reverse complement strand
GTGGTCGGCGAAGGAACGCCGCGTCATCACCTTCGATGGCCGCGAGACCGCGCCCGCGGCGGCGAAGCCCAACCGCTTCCTCGACAAGGACGGCAAGCCGCTCACCTATTTCAACGCGCTGGTCGGCGGCCGGTCGGTCGGTGTGCCCGGTCTCTTGCGTATGCTCCAACTCGCGCATCGCCGCTTCGGCAAACTCTCTTGGGCGACGCTGTTCGAGCCCGCGATCCAGCTCGCCGAATCGGGTTATCCGATGTCGCAAAAGCTTCACGACGAGCTGGCGCGCGACCGGCTGTTCGGGCGTTTGGGCGCGCCTCCGCCGTTGTTCTTCAACGCCGATGGCAGCGTCAAGCCGGTCGGAACGATGCTGCACAATCCCGACCTCGCCACGGTTTTCCGGACGATCGCGCATGACGGCGCCGATGCGTTCTATCGCGGACCGATCGCCGACGAGATCGCGGCCACCGCCGATCACGCGCCGGTCAATCCCGGCGACATCACCGCGGCGGACATCGCCGGCTATCAGGCGAAGGAACGGCCGCCGGTCTGCGGCGTCTATCGCGTCTATCGGCTCTGCGGCATGGGACCGCCGAGCTCGGGCGGAGTCGCGGTGATCGAGATCCTGGACCTGCTGCGGCCCTTCGATCTGCAGCGCCAGGTCGATACGCCCGAGGCCTGGAACCTCTTCGCCCAGGCGAGCCGCCTCGCCTATGCCGATCGCGACCGCTATGTCGCCGATCCCGATTTCGTCAAGGCGCCGATCGGCGGACTCCTCGACCGAGCCTATCTCGCGGCACGCAGCAAGCTCATCACGCCCGGCCGCTTTCCGCCCGGGCCGATGGCGGCGGGCGATCCGCCGGGCGAGCATGCCGCGAATTGGGGCCGCGATTGGACGCCCGAATTCCCCTCGACCAGCAATCTCGCCATCATCGACCGCGCGGGCAACGCACTCGACATGACGACGACGATCGAATTCGCCTTCGGCTCGCATCTGATGATGCGCGGCTTCCTCTTGAACAACGAGCTGACCGATTTCTCCTTCGTGCCCGAAGACGACGGCCGGCCGGTGGCGAACCGGGTCGAGGGCGGCAAGCGCCCGCGCAGCTCGATGTCGCCGACGCTGGTGTTCGATCGGCAAGGCAAGCTGATGATGAGCCTCGGCTCGGCCGGGGGCGCCGCGATCATCACCGACGTGGCCAAGACACTGCTCGCGACGCTCGACTGGCATTACCGCCTGCAGCGCGCGATGGACCTGCCCAATGTCTCCAACCGCAACGGTGCGACCGACATCGAGGCGACGCACAATGCGGATGCGCTCGCCGCGGCGCTCGCGGCGGAAGGCCACACCGTCCGGCGCAGCGGCCGCGACAGCGGGCTTTCCGGCATCCGCGTCACACCCCAAGGCTTCGAAGGCGCGGCCGACAAGAGGCGCGCCGGCAACGCGCTCGGCGACTGAGAGCTGGAATGCAAGGGCGCGATCGACCCCCCACCCGCTCGCTATCGCTCGCGGCCTCCTCCTCAAGGGGGGAGGCAAACGCTTTGTGCGACTCTCAAATACACCTCCCCCTTGAAGGGGGAGGTCGGCGCGCAGCGCCGGGAGGGGGTGACTTACTGTTCCGCGCTAACGAGTGCTAGCCATGCCCGATGCCCCGCGCCCGATCGTTCGGCTGTTGCCCGGCCATGACAAGCGCGTCGCGCTCGGCCATCCCTGGATCTATTCCAACGAAATCGCGATGGATGCCGCGGCCAAAGCCTTGCCGCCGGGCATTCTCGTCAACCTCGTCACGGCCAACGGCAAGAATCTCGGCGTCGGCACTTTCAACCCGCACACCCTCATCGCCGCGCGGCTGCTCAGCCGCGACATCGGCACGCGCATCGATGCGCGCTTCTTCGCGGCGCGGCTGGAGCGCGCCTTGGCCCTGCGGCGCCGGCTTTACGACGCGCCCTATTACCGCGCGGTTCATGCCGAGGCGGACGGACTCCCCGGCTTCGTCCTCGACCGCTTCGGCGACGTGCTCGCCTGCCAGATCAACACCGCCGGGCTGCAGCGGCTCGAGGACGAGTTGATCGAGGCGATGCGGGAGGTGTTCGCGCCGCGCGCCATCGTGCTGCGCAACGACACGGCCGCGCGCGCTCTCGAAGGTTTGCTTGGCGAGGAGCGCGTCGGCTTTGGCGAAGTCGCGCCCCCGGTCGAGATCATCGAGAACGGCGCGCGCTTTCTGATCGACCCAGTGGCCGGGCAAAAGACCGGCTGGTTCTACGATCAGCGCGAGAATCGCCGCTTCCTCGCGCGGCTCGCTGCGGGGGCGCGGGTGCTCGACCTCTATTGCTTCGGCGGCGGCTTCGGCATCGAGGCGGCGATGGCGGGCGCCGACGAGATCCTCGCCCTCGACCGCTCCGAAGCCGCGCTCGAATGGGCCGCCGCCTCGGCAAAGCTCAACGGCGTCGATCAGCGCTGCCGCTTCCTGCGCGGCGAAGCCTTCGCCGAATTGGAGCGGCTCCATGCGCAAGGCGAGCGCTTCGACGTTGTGATCGCCGATCCGCCGGCCTTCGCGCGCTCGAAAAAGGATCGCGGGCCGGCGCTGCGCGGCTATCGCAAGCTCGCGCGGCTTGCCGCGGCGCTGGTCGCCAAGGGCGGCGTGCTCTTCGTCGCCTCATGCTCGCATCAGGTCGAAGCCGAGGCGTTTGCGCAGGAAGTGCGCCGCGGCATCCATGACGCGCAGCGCGACGGCCGTGTCATCGCCTCGAGCGGCGCCGCGCCCGACCACCCGGTGCATCCGTTCCTGCCGGAAAGCGCCTATTTGAAGGCCGAGACCCTGGTGCTGGATTAGGCGCCGAGTGTTGCCGGCGGAATGGCTTCCTCTTCGTCATTCCCGCGCAACGCGGGAATCCAGGGGAAGCGACGCGATTGCCCTGGGCTCCCGCTTTCGCGGGAGCGACGATCCGATATTCCATCCTATTCTATTGGCTTTACCGCGGCGTGCCGGGGAGGGTCAGCCGGAAGATCGTGCCCGAGCCGGTGCTTTCGTCGAGCTCGATCTCGCCGCCATGGGCGCGCATCACCTCGCGCGCGATGGCGAGGCCGAGCCCCGTGCCGCCGGGCCGCGCCGAGCCGGCAAAAGGCTGGAACAGGTTGTCGCGCGCCTTGGGGGGCATGCCCGGCCCGTCATCGGCCACTTCCATGACGAGCGCGCCCTTGCCGTCGGCCGCGCGCACGGTGAAGCGCCGCGCCCCGGCCTCGGCCGCGTTCTGCGCCAGATTCTGCAACACGCGGAAGAGCTGATCGCGGTCGGCCGTCGCGATGATCGAAGGCGGCACCTTGTTGTCGAGGCGCAACCGCTCCTCGCCGGATTTCAATTCGAGCTCGCCCAGCTCCTCGACGAGGCCGGCCAGCGCAAAGCGCACCCGCTTCACGCTCGGCGCGCCCTCGCGGGTGTAGGTGAGGGTTCCCGTGCACAGCGCCACCGCGCGGTCGATCGCAGCGACGAGGCTCGGCGCCACGCGCCGCACCTCGGGCACGGCGCTCGCCGCGATGCTGTCCGACAGGAGCCGCATGGTCGAGAGGATGTTGCGCAGATCGTGATTGATCTTGGTGACCGCCGTGCCGAGCGCGGCGAGGCGCTCCTTCTGGCTCAAGGTCTGGCGCACCGTCTCCTGCATCGCGGCGAATTCGCGCTCGGCCTCGCCGAGCTCGTCGCGGCGGCGGTGCGGCTTGATCGCGCCCGAGGCGTCGAAGGGCGATTCGCGGAACTTGATCATGCCCTGCGTCAGGCGCCGCATCGGCGCCACCAGCAGCCATTGCAGGCTGACATAGACGAGCGCGCCGGTGATGAGCGAGATGATCAGCGAGACGCCCAGGAGCCGGCCGCCGAACCGCCACATCTCGGCGCGCAGCGGCCGCTCGTCGAGCAGCACCTCGACCACCACATTGGGCTCCTTGCGCGACACATCGAGCACGCGCAGCACGCGGTTGTCGTGGCGCAGCATGGTCGCGAGCGCATCGCGCATCAGCGTGAACATGCCGACCCCGCGCAAATCGAAGGTGGCGTCCGGCGTCGGCGGCATCTGGCTGTCGATCATCAGCGTCTCGTCCGCCTCGTGGACGACGATGCCATGCGCCCCGACATCGGCCAAAAGCTCGTCGGCGAGCGACTGGCTGACATTGTTGTCGGGGGTGGCCTCGAGCGCGAACACGGCAAGCCGCGCCGCGTCGAGCCGGTCCTCGAGATAGGCAAGCCGGTCGCGCGCCACCGTCGGCAGGAAGATCAGCACTTCCGAAAGCATCACGAAGAGCGCCGTCAGCAGCAGCAACCGCGCCGACAGGCCGGTCCCGATGAGGTTTCGCAAGCGCTTGAGGGGCAAGAGCATTCCCCAACGTTCCGGGTACCGTTGACTCCACCCGAGCGCTCACCTATACAGCGCCCCAGTCCCCGAGAAAAGGTCGCCGGAGCCACGCCCTTGAAGCGCACCTATCAGCCGAGCAAACTGGTCCGCAAGCGCCGCCACGGCTTTCGCGCGCGGATGGCGACTGTCGGCGGCCGCCGCGTGCTCGCCAGCCGGCGCGCCAAAGGCCGCAAGCGGCTATCGGCCTGAGGGACTGAGTCGGCCCGCCTCGATGACCGCCGTCGCGCGCCTCAGGCGCCGGCCTGAATTTGTCGCAGTCGCGAAAAGCGGCCGCAGATCGGCGGCGCCGGGCCTGATTCTGCAAGCCGCTCGCCGCCCGGAGGGCTCGAATTTGCCGCCCGCACCCCGCATCGGCTTCACCGCCAGCCGCAAGGTCGGCATTGCCGTCGCACGCAATCGCGCGCGCCGACGCCTTAAGGCCGCGGCCGCGGCCGTCCTGCCGCAGGCAGGCGAGCCCGGCTTCGATTATGTCGTGATCGCGCGCAGCGAGACCCTGACCCGACCCTTTGCCGATCTCCTCGCCGATCTCGAAACCGCGCTGAAGCGCGTTCATGCCAAGCGACGCATGACGGGGGCGGCGTGATGGGCGCGTTGCTTCGCGGGCTGATCGGCGCCTACCAGCTGCTGCTCTCGCCGTTGCTGCTGCCGAGTTGCCGCTTCGAGCCGAGCTGCTCGCATTATGCGCAGGAGGCGATTGCGACCCATGGCGTCGTGCGCGGGCTTGCGCTCAGCGCGCGGCGCCTGCTGCGCTGCCATCCCTGGGGCGGCAGTGGCTATGACCCGGTTCCGCCGGCGCGCGGCAATCGCGCCCATCACGCCTGACCGCCATGGACCAGCAGAAAAATCTCATTCTTGCGATTGTGCTGTCGGTCGCGATCCTCTTCGGGTTCCAATATTTTCTGGCGCCCAAGCTCGAAGCCCCGCAGCCTCCGGCGACGCAAACGCAAAGCCAGCCCGCGCCGAAGGCCGGTACGCCGGCCGCGCCCGGAACGCCGACGACCGCGCAGACGCCCACCCAGGTCTCGCGCGAGGCGGCGCTCAAGCAGAACCCGCGAGTCCAGATCAAAACGCCGCGCCTCAGCGGATCGATCGATCTCGTCGGCGCCAAGATCGACGATCTGACGCTGACGACCTATCGCGAAGAGCCCGACCCCAACAGCCCGGAGATCGTGCTGCTGGCGCCGGAAGGCACGGAGCATCCCTATTTCGCCGAATTCGGCTGGGTCGCGACCGATCCGGCGGTGAAGCTGCCCGGCGCCGATACGCGCTGGACCAGTTCGGGCGACACGCTTTCCCCGGGTCACCCGGTCACTTTCACCTGGGACAACGGCGCGGGCTTGCGCTTCACGCGCCGCTACACGGTCGACGAGAACTACATGTTCACCGTGACGCAGAGCGTGACCAACAATTCGGGCGCGAAGGTGACGCTCTATCCCTATGGCTATGTCGCGCGCAAGGGCGAGGTTCCTGTCTCGTCCACCTACTTGCTGCATGAAGGGCCGATCGGCGTGTTCAACGGCACGCTCGAAGACGGCTACAAATATTCGAGCCTCGATCCCGGCAAGCCGGTGAATTTTGCATCGACCGGCGGCTGGCTCGGCTTTACCGACAAATACTGGCTGACCGCGCTCATCCCCGACCAGAAAGAAACCATTTCGGCGAATTTCCAGCACTTCCTGCAGGATCGCACCGATGTCTATCAGGCCGATTACCGCGGCGCCGAGCACGGGCTTGCGCCGGCCGCCAGCGTCACGGTCACCGACCGTTTCTTCGCCGGCGCGAAGGAGCTGGCCCTCCTCCAGAATTACGAGGACTCGCTCGGCATTCCGCTGTTCGACCGCGCGATCGACTTCGGCTGGTTCTGGTTTCTGACCAAGCCGATCTTCCTGACGCTCGATTTCTTCTACGGGCTCATCGGCAATTTCGGCCTCGCCATCATGCTGCTGACCGTGATCATCAAGCTCATCTTCTTCCCGCTCGCCAACAAATCCTACAAGGCGATGAGCAAGATGAAGCAGCTTCAGCCCGAAATGCAGAAGCTCAGGGAGCGCTTCGGCGACGACAAGGCGAAGCTCAACCAGGAGATGATGGCGCTCTACAAGCGCGTCGGCGCCAATCCGATGGCCGGCTGCCTGCCGATCGCCATCCAGATTCCGGTGTTCTTCTCGCTCTACAAGGTGCTCTACGTCACGATCGAGATGCGCCAGGCGCCGTTCTTCGGCTGGATCCACGATCTTTCCGCGCCCGATCCGACGAGCTTTGCCAATCTCTTTGGCCTCTTGCATTTCACGCCGCCGCACATCCTGATGATCGGCGCGTGGCCGATCATCATGGGGATCACCATGTTCCTGCAGCAGAAGCTGAACCCGCAGCCGCCCGATCCGGTGCAGGCGAAGATGTTCATGGCGCTGCCCTTCGTCTTCACCTACATGCTGGCGCAATTCGCCTCGGGTCTCGTCATCTACTGGGCCTGGAACAACACGCTCTCGATCGCCCAGCAATGGGTGATCATGCGCCGCGCCGGCGTCACACGCGGCGGCAAGCCGGTGAAGACCTGAGGACAGATGTGCAGCGGACCAAGGAATTCGTCGCTGCATTCGCATCCTGCGCCCTTCGACAAGCTCAGGGTGAGGCCAAATCTCATTCCGGCCTCATCCTGAGCGCGCGCGCCAGCGCGCAGTCGAAGGACCCACGCTCGTCATGCAGCGACATTGGCGTCTCGCGCAACGATGCTTGAACCCGTTTACCCGGCGGATGCGCCTCCCGACGCTTCGGCGGAGGAGCAAGCCCGCCTGCTCTTTGCCTCACCTTGCCGTTTTATCGCCGGTGCCGCCGACGAGGCCGCGATACCCGCCGCCGCCTTGCCCGAGATCGCCTTTGCCGGCCGCTCCAATGTCGGCAAATCGAGCCTCGTCAACGCGCTGACCGGGCAGACCGCGCTGGCGCGGGTGTCGCGCTCGCCCGGGCGCACGCAGCAGATCAACTTCTTCGATCTCGGCGGCAGGCTGACGCTCGCCGATCTGCCCGGCTATGGCTACGCCGCGGCGCCCAAGCAGACGATCGCGCGCTGGACCCGCTTGATTGAGCGCTATCTGCGCGGGCGCGCCAATCTCCGGCGTGTGCTGCTGCTCCTCGATGCCCGCTTCGGCGTCAAAGAGACGGACGAGCCGGTGCTGCGACTGCTCGACGAGGCGGCGGTGTCGTTTCAAGCGGTGCTAACCAAAGCCGACCTCGTCGATGAGGCGGCGCTCGGCGATCTACTTCCCCGCCTTGCCGCGCGGCTCGCGCGCCATGCGGCGGCCCATCCGATTATCCATATCACGAGCGCGCAGCGCGGGCTTGGCATCGCCGCCCTGCGCGGCGCTGTCGCGACCCTGGCAGCGGAGCGCCACGCGCGCTAGATTTCGCCCGCCATGGCCGACACTCCTTCCCCGGCGAACGATGCCGCCAGCAAAGCCGCGACGCTATCGGCCGCTCTGCCCTATTTCCGGCGCTATTCCGGCAAGACCATCGTCGTCAAATATGGCGGGCATGCCATGGGCGATGACGCGATCGCGCAGCAATTCGCGGCCGATGTCGTGCTCCTAAAGCAGGTCGGGATGAATCCGGTCGTGGTTCATGGCGGCGGCCCGCAAATCGGCGCCATGCTCGAGCGCCTCAAGATCAAGAGCTCCTTCGTCGACGGCTTGCGCGTCACCGATCGCGAAACCGTCGAGATCGTCGAGATGGTGCTGTCGGGCTCGATCAACAAAGAGCTCGTGATGTGGATCAACAAGGCGGGCGGGCTCGCGGTCGGGCTTTCGGGCAAGGACGCCGATCTCATCCGCGCGCGCAAATTCGAGCACACGCCGCGCCGCTTGACCGACAGCAATATCGAGAAGGTGCTCGATCTGGGCTTCGTCGGCGAGCCCTACGCGATCAACACCAAGATGCTCGACCTGCTCGAGAAATCGGACATCATCCCGGTCATCGCGCCGATCGGCGTCGGCACCAAGGGCGAGACCTACAACATCAACGCCGACACGGTCGCCGGGGCGGTCGCGGCGGCCCTCAAAGCCAAGCGCTTTTTGCTTCTGACCGATGTCGTGGGCGTGCTCGACAAGGAGAAGAAGCTCATATCCCAGCTCACGGTCGAGACCGCGCGCGAGCTGATTGCCGACGGTACGATCTCGGGCGGGATGATCCCGAAGATCGAGACCTGTCTCGACGCCATCAAGGGCGGCGTCGAGGCCGCGGTCATCATCGACGGCCGCGTGCCGCACGCGATCCTGCTCGAGTTGTTCGCCGAGGGCGCGGGCACGCTCATTCGCCGCGGCCGTCAAGCTTAGGATCAGCCTAGGATTAGGAGACGCTCATGGACATGACGACGAAGACCAAGGCCAAGCCGCGCCTCGGCGCCCACCCCGCGCGCTCCTATCCCGATCTTCATGACCATTTGCGCTCGCTGGAGAAGGCCGGGCTGCTCGTCACGGTCGATCGCGTGATCAGCAAGGACACCGAGATGCATCCGCTGGTGCGCTGGCAATTCCGCGGCGGCATTCCCGAAAAAGACCGCAAGGCCTTCCTCTTCACCAACGTCATCGACGCCAAGGGCAAGCATTACGACATTCCGGTCGCGGTCGGCGTGCTCGCCACCAACCGCGAGATTTATTCGATCGGCATGGCCTGCGATCTCGACAAGATCGACGAGACCTGGAACCGTGCGGTCGCCAATCCGATCCCGCCGCGAATCGTCACCGACGCGCCGTGCCAGGAGATCGTGATCACCGGCAAGGCGCTGAAGAAGCCTGGCAATGGGCTCGACGGCATTCCCCTCCCGATCTCGACGCCGGGGTGGGACGTCTCGCCCTATACGACGCTGTCGCAATACATCACCAAGGATCCCGAGACCCAAATCCAGAACATGGGGATTTATCGCGGTCAGGTGAAAGCGCCCGATCGCCTCGGCATGAACCCCTCGCTCGAGCTGCGCCCCGGCATCTACACGCATTGGGAAAAGGCGCGCGCCAAAGGCCAGAAGCTGCCGGCGGCGGTGATCCTCGGCTGCCCGCCCTGCATCGCCTATACCTCGGCACAGAAACTGCCCGAGACCATGGACGAGCTCACCGTCGCGGGCGCGCTGGTCGGCTCGCCGATCAACGTGGTGAAGGCGAAGACCGTCGATCTGCTCGTCCCGGCCGAAGCCGAGATCGTGATCGAGGGCTTGATCCATACCGACGAGCTCGAGCCCGAGGCGCCGTTCGGCGAGAGCCACGGCCATGTAAATTTGCAGGAATACAACGCCTTCATGGAGGTGACCTGCATCACGCGGCGGCGCGACGCGATCCTCACCTCGATCATCAGCCAGGTGACGCCGTCGGAATCGAGCCTCATCAAGCGCGTCGCGCTCGAGCCGATGATGCTCGCGCATCTCACCAACACGCTCGGCATCAAGGGCGTCAAGAAAGTCTCGATGCACGAGCCGCTGACCAATTTGCGCAAGGTGCTGGTGCTGGTGGTCGATCGCAAGATGCCGACCACCGAGATCTGGCGCGCGATGTATGGCGCCGGTGCGCTCCATCGCGCGGCGGGGAAATACATCATCGCCGTCAATGACGACATCGACCCGGACGACGCCAATGCGCTGCTCTGGGCGATGTCCTACCGCGCCAACCCGCTCCTCGACATGCATATCCTGCCGCATCGCGACCAGGGCCATGGGCCGCGCAGCCACAGAAATAACGGCGAGGACGGATCGGTGCTGATCGACGCGACCTTGAAGGAGCCTTATCCGCCGGTGTCGCTCCCGAAGCGCCCCTACATGGAGCGCGCCAGGAAAATCTGGGAAGAGCTTGGCCTGCCGGCCTTGAAGCCGGAGCAGCCTTGGTACGGCTATTCCCTGGGCGAATGGTCGGACGAGCTCGACGCAGCGGCCGAGCGCGCGGTCAGAGGCGATTACTTCGAGACCGGCAAAATGATCGCCAAGCGCCGGCGCAAGGACGTCGCCATGAACACCGAGATCCGCGATCTCGCCGATGAGCCGAAGAAGAGCGCGAAGAAGGCGAAGAAGAAGTAAGCGGCGCCTTTACCCTCACCCGCCTCGCTCCGCTCGGCACCCTCTCCCGCGAGCGGGAGAGGGAGGGACCCGACGCGAAAGCGGCGGGAGGGTGAGGGTTAGCAGCAGCGCGTCTGCCTTCGGTCACCCTCAATGCGCCAAGGGATTGGGACGCAGCTGGAAATGGATGAGCAACGGCGTCGTGCCTTTGCCGCCTTCCTTGAGCCAGGGCGTGCGATCGCCGCTCGTCGTCCATAGACCGCGGCCCTTCCAGCCCGCATTCGGATCGTCGATGCGCCCGTCGAGTCCCTTGGCGTAGAAGCTCAAAGGATAGGGCACGCGCAAGACGATCATCTTGCCGTCCTTCAAGGCGATCAGCGCGTCATTGAGATTGCCGGTCGAGACCGGCACGTCCTTGCCGAGGCCCAGCGTGTCGTGCTGGTCGACCCAGGTGTAGTAGCTCGCCTCGGCGCTGTTATCGCCGATCCCCGCAAAGCCCGGGCCTGGATATTTGTAGAACGTCCAGCCTTCGGGACATTGATCGCCGGTCGCCTTGGGCCCGTTGAGCGGGCCTTTGCATTTGCGCCGATCGAAGCTTCCCAAATGACCGCTCGCGAGCGATACCCAGACGACGCCCTTGCTATCGATATCGCCGCCGCGCGGGCCGAAGCCCGGCTTGGGGATATTGTAGATCTCGGCGAGAGCCGTCTCGGGCGGATTGGAGCCGGGAACGAGGCGAACGATCGCGCCGGTGCCGCCGAAGACGCCGACTGTGCCCCAGACCGAGCCGTCCACCGGGCTCGGCATGATCGCGTAGAAGCCGCCATTGATGCGCTTGTCCTTGGCCGGATCGACCGGCTGATTGGGCTCGACATAGTCGTCGCGCTTGCCATTGCCGTTGGTGTCGAGGATGAGCGCGGTCCAGCCTTGCGATTTCTTCGCGTCGCCGGTCGCGAGGAACTCCTTGACGTTGAGCCATCCGACCACCGGCCCGCCGCCGCTCGTCCACAGCGTGTCATTCGCATCGAAGCCGAACTGCAAA
>DATEKH010000052.1:0-43631 GCA_035277525.1 Allostellaceae bacterium | reverse complement strand
ATGCAGACCGGACCGGCCTTGCGTGAAAGCGTGGTCTCGGGCACCAACGCGGTCTGGTACATCCTCGTCTACGGCACGAGCGCGATCGTGCTAATGGCCTCGAACGATCCGCGCCTCGCCATTCCGGCGCTGATCTGGTTTTCGATCTACGCTGGGCTGTTGCGGTTTTTCGTGCCGCGGCTACGCGAGCGCTCGCGCGAGATGTCGGAGGTGCGCTCGGCGCTTACCGGCCGGGTCGTCGACAGTTATACCAACATTCTGACCGTGAAGCTGTTCGCGCGGCCGCGCGATGAAGACAATTTCGTCCGCGCCGCGGTCGATGATCATACCGACGCGTTTCGCCGTCAGTTGCGGCTCATCACCGTCTTCGGCTTCTCGCTCACTGTGATGAACGCGGGCTTGGTGGTCGCAACCGGCGGAGCGGCGATCTGGCTCTGGAGCGATGGGCGCATTCCGGTCGGCACCATCGCCATGGCCTTGCCGCTGGCCTGGCAGATCACCGCGATTTCGGGATGGGTGGCGCAGAACGTCACCGCGATTTTCGAAAATGTCGGCGTCGTTCAGGACGGCATGCGGTCGATCGCCGTGCCGCGCCAGATGCCCGATCGCGCCGACGCCGCGCAGCTGCGGGTGAGCGATGGCCATGTCCGGTTCGAGGGCGTGAGATTCGGCTATGGCACCTCGCGCGGCGTGCTTCACGGCGTCGATCTCGACATCGCGCCGGGCGAGCGCGTCGGCCTCGTCGGACCGTCGGGCGCCGGCAAATCGACGCTCGTCAACGTGCTGTTGCGGTTCTACGAGCTCGAATCCGGCCGCATCCTGATCGACGGGCAGGACATCGCCAGGGTGACGCAGGAAAGCCTGCGTGCCCATATCGCGATGGTGACGCAGGACACCTCGCTGCTGCATCGCTCGATCCGCGACAATATCCGCTACGGCCGCCCGGAGGCGAGCGAGGCGGAAATCATCGACGCCGCTTCGCGCGCACACGCCCTCGAGTTCATCGAAGGCCTCGAAGACTGGCAGAGACGGCGCGGTTTCGACGCCCATGTCGGTGAGCGCGGGGTCAAGCTGTCCGGCGGCCAGCGGCAGCGCATCGCCATCGCCCGCGTCATCCTGAAGGACGCGCCGATCCTCATCCTCGACGAGGCGACCTCGGCGCTCGACTCCGAGATCGAGGCGGCGATCCAGGAGCAGCTCGGCACGCTGATGCGCGGCCGCACCGTCATCGCCATCGCGCACCGGCTCTCGACCATTGCCCGCATGGACCGCCTCATCGTGCTCGACCGCGGACGCATCGTCGAGCAAGGCTCGCATGCCGCGCTTCTCGCTCAGGACGGCACCTATGCCAAGCTGTGGCAGCGCCAATCGGGCGGATTTCTCGAGGAAGCCGAGCCCGGCGAGCTCAACCCGGTCCCGGCCGCGAAATAGCCGCGCGGGCGAGTCGTTAGCTTGACGAGCTGGATCCTTGGGAATTCGAGAGATTTCAGCTTCGTGCGCTTTTCCTCTCCGGTTAATGCAGGCAGGCGATTCAAGGACAAGTCGGGAGAATCCATTCTGGAATCGCGAGCCGTCGTTGCGGCCCAAAATCCGCACTTCCGAGATGTGCCATCTTTGGACATTACGCATTCGATCGGATCGCAATCGCGGCTGATCGCGGCGGCGGCTGCACGATTGGGCGCCGACCCGCATCCCATCCGTGCGCGCGGGATTTAGGCGGTTTCGCGAAAGACTTCGATCTGGCCCTTGCGCACCGCCGCCTTCAGCGCGGCGTAATCGCGTTCGGCCTGGTTGGCGTAGGCCACGGCAAACTTTCCAATCGCGTCGTCGAACTCGTCGCTCCCGCCGAGATAGCCGGCGATCATCGATGTGTCCATGGCTTTCGAATGGGCGCGGGCAAGCACCCAGCCGCATGCCTTCGCGTAGAAAAGCAATTCTTCGGCTCCGAAGGTCTCGACGAGCGGCTTGATCTTGGCGTCGCGTAATTGCCGCACATAGAACTGTACGCCATTAGCCCCGGTAACCCATCCCAAGAATATGTCTGACGCGGGTTGCGTCAGGCGTTGTCCCTCTACGACCCTCTGGCCGTGGTGGGGGAATTCGCTCTTGCCGGCGTAGGGCTCCAGCACCGAGGCAACCGCTTCTTTGAACTGCAGGAAGATCGGGTGGTTTCCCGACGACATTAGCAGGGCAATCCAGCATCTCCGGCCGACGCTGCCGATGCCCACGACCTTGATGGCGGCATCCAGGATCCGATATTGGTTGAGCAGGGACCGCCGGTCTTTGGGCAGGCTCTCCTGATAAGCAGCGAAGACTTTCTCGATGGCCCCCCGAAACTCGGGAACGCGGCTTACTTCAGGATGAAAGATCAGGGGCGGGGTATCGCTGATGCGAGCTTCGCCGCCAGTGATCTGGGCCAGTTTGGGGAAGTCCAATTCGGACCCGGTTTGCTGCGTCGCCTTCTTGATGCGCTTGCGAAGGAGTACTTGGCGGGCGTTAGGCAGCGTCTCCATAAAATCTTCGGCGGTGACGCGCTCGTACCACGACTCGAGTGGAGTCATCGCCGCATACTCGCGCAGGCGCTTGCGGTAGCTGCGCGTGCACGCCACCGCCGTTTCGCGGCCCGTCGTATCGGGGAGGTCGAGCGAGCGTGCGGCAAGAACCATCGAGGCGGCAAGCCGCTTGACGTCCCACTCCCACGGCGCCGGCAGCGTCTCGTCGAAATCGTTGATGTCGAAGATGATGTTGCGCTCGGGGGTAGCAAAGCCACCGAAATTCATGAGATGGCAATCGCCGCAGGCTTGTACCTTGATCCCCGTCGTCGGTGTTTTCGCGAGATCGGCGGCCATCACGGCCGCAGATCCGCGATAGAAGGTAAACGGCGATACCAGCATGCGGCCGTACCGAATCGGCACCAGCTCGGGCAGCCGTTCCGGGTCCGAGGTACCGAGGAGCTTGACCGGATCAGCGCGACCTGTTGGTGCTTTCCAATGGGCATGCTGGGCGCGCGGAACCTTGTCGCGCATTGCCTTGCCCGCTGCAAGCAGTTCTTCTGGCGTCAGGCTAGCAAAACCGGGCCGTGGCGCTGGAGGTTGCACGGTCGGAACAGGGAACACGCTAACGGTGGCGTTGGGCACGTCCGTCTCAGGGTCCATGGCTGCTGTCCTCACGATCGGGCGCGCCCATTTCATCACACGGTCACGCAGCATCCGCGGTCAGGATGAGGTTCAAATATGTCGCGATGTATTGGCGACCCACATTGATCTGAGTCAACTTGCTGCGTTGAGCTGCGCTTTAGGGGTCGAACCAACGGTATTGCAGGGTTAGGCTGATCTGGTCGAAGGCCCCACCGTTGCGTGAGGTCAGCCAACTTCCTCCGGACACCTTCTCGGAAAATCCGCCGCCGAGCGGCACCGAAAGCGTCAATCCATAGCGGGTCACGGACTGAAAATTGTTTGCAGAAACGCCGTCCAGACTTGCCGTGCCGCCGAAATAATGCATCGCATCCACCGCGAGCCAAAAATCGGACCCAAAATTATAGCCCGCATGTGCCTGAAAGACCCAAAGCGGGTCTTCACCGCGGACATGACCGCCAAAGAAATCTGTGTTGTTCGTGAAAACGAAGACACCTGCGATACCGTCCACAAACCAGTTTCCGATCGGTTGCGACAGGCCGATTTCGGGATAGAACGTCCAACGATGGGTACTGATGTTGATGAGGTGCTGCGAATTGTAATCGCCGGTTGGCAGCAGGGCGGTGAGGCCGACACCGAGGGTGGTGGTTGGCGCACGCCGCAAAAACTCCACCGGCGTCTGCGCCGGATTGCCAATTAGATTCTGGGTAATACGCAAAGCGATGTCGCCCAGTCCCTTGCGGGCGACCTTGTTACCCTCGCCGCCGACGTCTCCGCTTATAGTGCCCCGGAGATAAGGAATGACAATGGCCGCACTGGCTGCCTGCCCGAAGAGATCAAAGGTGCGGTCGTAGCCGACGATGCCCGCGTTTATCGACGCTCTGACGTTGCTAACGGGGAGCGCGGTGTTGAGCGAGACGGCGCCAGTGATGCGCCGATAACCTAGGATTAGGAAATTGGTGTCGATCGGCACTGCTGAATAGGCACGTGGCTCCATATCCTGGGCGAGTGCGCCGCCGGCGCTACAGAGGATGAAGATTGCCGCGATCGCGACCGCGATCGATCCGGAGTGCAGATGCGATCGGACCCGCCCCGAGGAACACAGCGCACCGAGCTTCTCCGCCGCCGCGATGCCAACTCCCCTTAGCACCAATGCCCCCAAACCGATGGCCGACCGGATCGCTTGCCCGCACGAAAAAGTAGGCATGCGCTTGGATGATGGCAACGGCAGAACCGTTCCCCATCTCCACAAACCCAAGCGGCCCGATGCGGCAGAAGGTAGATTGACGCCGGCCGACGCGTGCTGCGCCAGCATCGGGGCCTGTCTTTTCGATTGCGTGGGAATGGCTCCCTGCGGTAAGCGGAAAGGAAGACCGCCCGAACCCAAAATCTGGCGGATTCCTCAAAAACCAACCCATTCAGCTAGCGGCTCGCCGCGCGCCCGCGTTTTCGAATTCGAGAGCAAGCGGCGGGGCGACGGCGGGCGCCGCCCGCGCCATCTTGATCGCGAGAGACGGCCGGGACCCCCGTGCCGCAACGGATCAAGGAGCGCTATGATGAACGTCATGACGATGGTCAAAGCAAAGCCGGCGACCGGCTTGAGCACGGACGCCGCGCGCTGGGCCGCGGTCGAGCGCCGCGACCGCGCGGCCGATGGGCGGTTCTTCTATTCGGTGGACACGACCGGGGTCTATTGCCGACCGTCTTGCGCGGCGCGGCGGCCGAAGCGCGAGAATGTGCGCTTCCACGACAGTTGCATCGCGGCCGAGCGCGCCGGTTTCCGGCCGTGCAAGCGCTGTCGGCCCAACGAGGCGGCGGCCGACACCTCGCATCGCCAAGCCATCGCCAAGGCCTGCCGGCTGATCGAGGCGTCCGAAAGCGCGCCCGATCTCGGCGCGCTCGCCAAGGCGGCGGGCATGAGCCGGTTTCACTTCCATCGCGTCTTCAAGGCAGCGACCGGCGTGACGCCCCGCGCCTATGCCGCGGCGCGCCGCGCCGAGCGGTTGCGCGACGCCTTGCCGCGCAGCGCCACCGTCACCGAGGCGATCTACGACGCCGGCTTCAATTCGAGCGGGCGGTTCTATGCCGCAGCGGCGAGCGTGCTCGGCATGAAGCCGAAAGAGTTCCAAGCCGGCGGCACGGGCGCCGCCATCCGCTTCGCCGTCGGCGCCTGCTCGCTCGGCTCGATCCTGGTCGCGGCGACGGACAAGGGCGTCTGCGCCATCCTGCTCGGCGATGATCCGGCGGCCCTGCTGCGCGAGCTGCAAGACCGCTTCCCCAAGGCCGAGCTCATCGGCGCCGATCGCGCGTTCGAACAGCTCGTTGCCAAGGTCGTGGGCTTCGTCGAGGCGCCCGCGCTCGGGCTCGATCTGCCGCTCGATGTGCGCGGCACGGCGTTCCAGCAGCGCGTTTGGGAGATGCTGCGCAAGATACCGGCGGGAGAGACTGCGAGCTATACCGAAATCGCGCGGCGCATCGGCCGGCCAAAGGCGGTGCGCGCCGTCGCCCAGGCCTGCGCCGCAAACAGCATCGCGGTCGCGATCCCCTGCCATCGCGTCGTGCGCAACGATGGCAGGCTGGCCGGCTATCGCTGGGGCATCGAGCGCAAGCGCGCGCTTCTCGCGAGCGAGGCTCAGGGATGACCGGGGCCGCCGCGCTGAAGCCGCCGCAGGCCGATGCGATCGAGGCGCGGCTTGCCGCGCTCGATCGGGCGGCGCTTGCGGCGCAGCTCGACGCGCAGGGTTACGCCGTGCTGCCGTCCTTGCTCGATGCGGCGGAGTGCCGGGCGCTGGCGGCGCTCTATGACGAGGAGGCGCGGTTTCGCAGTCGTGTCGTGATGGCGCGTCATGGCTACGGCCAGGGCGAATACAAATACTTCGCCTATCCCCTGCCCGAGCTGGTCGCCCAATTGCGCGGCGCGCTTTACGAGCGGCTGGCGCCGATCGCCAATCGCTGGAACGAGGCGTTGCGGCTCGCGCCGCGCTATCCCGCCGCTCACGCCGCCTTCCTCGAACGCTGCCACCGCGCCGGCCAGACGAAGCCGACCCCGCTCCTGTTGCGTTATGCCGAAGGCGACTACAACCGGCTGCACCAGGATCTTTACGGCGAGCACGTGTTTCCGCTGCAGGCAACTTTGCTGCTTTCGGCGCCGGAATACGACTTCTCGGGCGGCGAATTCGTGCTCGTCGAGCAGCGCCCGCGCATGCAGTCGCGCGCCGAAATTGTTCCTTTGGCGCAAGGCGACGCGGTGATTTTCGCCGTGCATCACCGTCCGGCCCAGGGGCCGCGCGGCTTTCACCGCGTGACGCTCCGGCACGGCGTCAGCCGCTTGCGCTCGGGTCATCGCATGACCCTCGGCATCATCTTTCACGACGCCAAATGAGGAGGCTCAGCGGCGATGCGGCCGCCGACCTCCTGCATCGGCTTGAGCCTTCGGAGGAGCGCGAGCACATCGCTCCCGGCGCGGTGTTGCTGCGCGGCTTCGCGCGGGCCGAGCTCGATGGGCTTGCCGCCGCGATCGAGGCAGTCGCCGCGGCGGCGCCGTTCCGGCACATGATCACGCCCGGCGGCTTTCGCATGTCGGTCGCCATGACCAATTGCGGCCGCGCCGGCTGGATCACCGACCGGCGCGGCTATCGCTATGTCGCGAACGACCCTCTCACCGGCCGCCCCTGGCCCGCGATGCCCGCCCTCTTCGAGGATCTCGCGGCGTGCGCGGCCGCCGCCGCCGGCTTCGCCGATTTCGCACCCGATGCCTGCCTCATCAATCGCTATGAGCCCGGATCGCGCCTGACCCTGCATCAGGACAGGAACGAGCGCGATTTCGCCCAGCCGATCGTGTCGGTCTCCTTGGGTCTGCCCGCGATCTTTCTGTTCGGCGGCTCAAGCCGGAACGAGCGCCCGCGGCGCTACGCGCTGCAATCGGGCGATGTCGCGGTCTGGGGCGGTCCGGCGCGGCTTGCTTTTCACGGCGTCGACAAGCTGGCCGAGGGCGAGGACGTGCTCTGCGGATGCTATCGCTTCAATCTGACGCTGCGCCGCGCGCTGTAGCGCCGCGCAAAGCAAAGCGTCAGGCCGAGGGCACGCGCAGCGTAAAATCCATCGCCACCAGCGCGCCGCGCGGCAAATGGCTGACGCCGACGACGCTGCGCGCGGGCAGGCGCTCGGCGGGAAAGAACCCGGCATAGGCGGCCTCCATGCGCTCTTGCAGCCGCGGCAGATCGACGAGCGCGATGCGCACCGCGACCACGTGCTCCTTGCGCAAGCCGCGCGTGGCCAAAATCGCCTCGAGATTGGCGAGGACCTTCCTCGTCTGCGCTTCGATCTGCTCGGGCAGGTGCGTCCGGTCATTGCCGAGGTCGATCGGCAGGACACCCCAAATCGCACCCCAGCCGTCGACCAAGACGAGATCGCTGCCGCGCGCGGCGCGCACCGAGCCGGGGCGCATGACGATGAATTCCGCACTCATGTCGCTTCCCTCCGCCACGGCCGAGCATAGTGGATTTTGCCATTCCGGCGAGTAGGATAAGGCTGGCGGCGAGGCTGCGTCGAGCGCGGTCTCGGGAGGAGAACGCGATGACGGACGGGAACCAAGCGGCACGCGCCAAGCGCTTTGCGGGCTATTACCAAAGACCGGCGCGCCCGTCGGATTCGCGGCTGACGCAGGTGGGGCCCGGCACGCCGGGCGGCGAATATCTGCGCCGCTTCTGGCACCCGTTCCTCATCGCCTCCGAACTGAAGGACACGCCCAAGGCGGTCCGGCTCCTGGGCGAGGATCTGGTGTTGTTCCGCGATCAGGGCGGCCGGCTCGGGCTGTTGCACAAGCATTGCGCGCATCGCGGCACCTCGCTCGAATTCGGCATTCCGGCCGAGCGCGGCATTCGCTGCTGCTATCACGGCTGGCTGTTCGATATCGACGGCACGATCCTCGAGACGCCTGCCGAGCCCGAGGGAAGCCGCATCCGCGCGAATTTCTGTCAGGGCGCCTATCCGGTGCGCGAATATAACGGCCTCATCTTCGCTTATCTGGGACCGCCCGAAGCCATGCCGGAGTTTCCTCTCTACGACAGCTTCGGCTATCCGGAGGGCAACCGCCTCGTGCCCTTGAAGCTCGAGCTGCCGTGCAATTGGGTGCAGGTGAGCGAGAATGCCGCCGATCCGATTCACAATGCGTTCCTCCATGTGATCGTCAGCGGCGCGCAATTCGCGCCGACCTTCGCGATCATGCCGGCGCTCGAATTCGTCGAGTCGCCCCTGGGCTTCATCTGCTCGGCGGTGCGGCGCGTCAAGGATTTCGTCTTCATCCGCGCGAGCGACATGATCATGCCGAATGTCGCCCAGTTCATCGGCGGCACCAACATGATCGAGAAGGAAGAGATCGCGATCTGCGCCTTTCTGACGCGTTGGGCCGTGCCGGTGGACGACCATAACTCGCTCTATATCGGCTTCACCAACTTCAACGACGTGACCAATCCCGGCGGCCGCATCCGCGAGGAAACCATCGGCGTCGGCAAGCTCAACCTCATCGGCCAGACCGCCGACCGGCCTTACGAAGAGCGCCAGCGCGAGCCCGGCGATTACGACGCGATCTCGAGCCAGGGCGCGATCGCCGACCGCCAGGCCGAGCATCTGGGCGTGACCGACCGCGGCGTCGTCATGTTCCGCCGCCTCTTGGCGCGCGGCATCGACGAGGTCGAAGCCGGCAAGGCGCCGTCGCTGCCGCGGCTTTACGCGCAAGGGCCGGTCAGGACCTATTGCCACTCCCTCGTCATGCGCCTGCCGCAAGGAAGCAGGATGGGCGACGGCGAGTTCAAATCCTTGGGCGAGTTCGGCCGACGCGCGGCCGAGATCGTCATCGCGAGCGACAAATTGTCCGAGCGCGACCGCGAGGCGAAGGCGCAGCAGCATATCGCTGCGTTGCTCCATCCCGAACCGGCGCTCTGAGTCGCACCCTTAAGGCGACAATTCCTCGAGCGTGCGGCCTTGGGTTTCAACACCCATCGTCGCGAACACGACGAGACCGATGAGGCCGACCGCCGCGAACATGACGAACACGCTCTCGATGCCGAAATTCGCGCCGAGCAACGCCCCGACCGCCGAGGGCGAAACGATGCTCGCCAGGCGGTTCATGCTGCTGCCCGTGGCGATGCCGAGGCCTCGCATGCGCGTCGGATAAAGCTCGGCTGTATAGCTGACGCAAGCCGAGGAATTGAGCGCGACCCCGAGCCCCATGATGAGCGAGGAGGCGAGCAGGATTTGCCATCCTGTCGCGTGGAAGAAGAACACCGCCGCGGCGCCGAAGGCACCGCCCAGCGCGATCATGGCAAAGCCGAAGATGAAGAGCGGCTTGCGGCCGACGGTTTCGAGCAGATAGGCCTCGATGTACATGGTCGTCAGGGTGAGCGCCCAAGAGACGATGGTCAGCAGCAGCGCGCTGGTCACCGGCAGGCCTCCGACCCGGACATAGAGCGTCGGCAGCCAGATGCTGTAGCCATAGGCGACGAAAAAGGTCGCCGCCCATTGCGTCCACACCATGATGGTGCGGCGCAGATAAATGCCCGAGAACAGCTCCGCGAGCCGCGTCCGGCCCGGCTCGGGATGCGACGTCACTGCGAGCGGCGGCAAGGGCTGCTCGCGCGGCTCGGCCTCGATGCCGGCGATGATGCGCTCGGCCTCGTCGTAGCGGCCGCGATCGGCGAGCCAGCGCGCCGATTCCGGCAGCGCGAAGCACGCATAAGCGGCGACGAGGAGCGGCAGCCCGCCCAGGACGAACAGAATTCGCCATCCGGGGTCCTGGCCGAACAATGCGAAGACCGCGACGCCGATCGCCGGGGTGAGCGCCGCGCCCCAGATGAAGAGGCTTTGATAGAGCAGGCCGATGCGGCCGCGATTGGCGCTGCGCAGATACTCGTTGAACAAGGCGCCGGCGACCGGCACCTCGCCGCCGAGCCCCAGCCCCTGAACCATGCGCAGGATGAAGAGGCTTCGGAAATCCCAGGCGAAGGCGGTGGCGATGCTGAGCAGGCCGAACAGCGCGAGCGCGGCGACGAATGCCCATTTGCGCCCATAGGCCTCGCTCATGAAGCCGAACGCCCAGGCGCCGACGAACTGGCCGACATAGGCTGCGCTGATGAGCAGGCCCGCATAGACGAAGCCGATATGGAGCGTCGTGAAGATGACCGCGAGCGCGACCGCGATGCTGATCGCATCGAACGCATCGAAAAACGTGCCGACGCCCAGAATGGCCGCAAGCCGCCAATGGAAGCGCGAGAACGGCAGTCTCTCGAGCCGGGCAAGGATTTCGTCGCGCCGATGGCCGGCGCCCGCAGCCCTACCCGCGACAACGCTGCTTCGATCGATCGCCGTCATGCGTTCCCCCTCGGTCAATCCCTCGGTCAGTGCCGCCTTCGCGGCGGCTTTGCCCATCCATAGCACGAAACCGCCCCTTGCCTGCCATCGCAAAAGGCGCGCGGCGCCGAACGCGTTGACGCTCTGCAAGCCTCGCCCTAACGTTTCCGCCAAGCGCCGGCTGGTTTTCAAAAAGCGCAAAGAGGAGATGCCGAGCTGATGCCGCAAGTGAACAAGCTCGACCAGCCGCCCAAATATTGGGATCGGCTGTTTGCCCCGAGTTCGTGCCTCGCCATGATCACCACGGTCGATCGCCAAGGACGCGTCAACGCCGCGTCCTACGGAACTTGCACGCGCGTTCATCACGAGCCGGTCTATATCGCCTTCACGGCGAATATCGGTGCGGACAATGCCAACAACGTGCTCGCGACCGGCGAGTTCGTCATCAACCTGCCGCGCTTCGACCGGCAAAGCCTCGAGAAGGTGCGTGTCGTCGGCCTGCCCTTCGCACCGGGCGTCAGCGAAATCGAGAAGGCCGGACTGACCGCGCTCGCTTCGACCATCGTCAAGCCGCCGCGCATCGCGGAATGTCCGCGGCATTTCGAATGCAAGGTCGAATGGACGAAAGAGTGGTCGCAGCGTCTGATGGTCGTCGGCAAAGTTGTCGCGGCCTCGGTCGACGCCGATTGCGTCGATGGCGAGGGCTATGTGCTGTGGGAGAGGGTCAAGTCCGCGCATTATTGCGGCGCGCCCTATGGCGGTCAGTTCGTCGCCGCCTATGAGAAGAGCGCCGTCGATATTCCCTATGACGGGCCCGAGGTCGCGGCGTTTCTTGCGCGCGAGCGCGCGATGTTCAAGGACCATTGACGTCTCTGCCGCGCGCGACTGGCGCCGCGCGAACGCCGCAACCCGCGGCATAAAGCGACGCGACTCGAAAGACAAGCGAACAGATCCATGTCGTACCGCCACAAAGGTTGACAAGCGGCGGCGCTTGCTGCCATGTGTCACCCTTTCGCCGCGCCGCCAAGAGCGCGGCTTTGTAAAATGGAGGGCGGCCGGAATGTCGGTCGAGGCTCGGGGAGCGGGAGAGTGGTGACGCATTCGCGGCGTTCCGCGATTGCGCTGTTGGTTTTGGGGCTCTTCGTCTTCTGGGCCTTGATCTTCGATCCGAGCGCCGGCGCGAAATTGCCGCCGGCCACGGCACGCGCGCCGCAACCAGCCGCCGTGCAAGCTGTCGCGCTCGAGACGCCGGTGCAAGCAGACGACACCCCGGTCGCGACCGCTCTTCAAACCTTGCGCGTGCATGCCGGCGACACGCTGATGGGGTTGCTTCAGCAAATGGGCGTCGCTCCGGCGCCGGCGCAAGCCGCGATCGAAGCGCTGAAGCCGCAATTTGATCCGCGCGGGCTGCGGATCGGACAGGAAATCGCCGTCGGGCTCGACGAGGACGGGCTCAAGGAGCTTCGCCTGTCACCCGATTTCCAAAGCGATCTCATTCTGACTCGCGGCGATGACGGGCATTTCGACGCATCGACCGTGCCGCGCGATCTGACTGCGGTTCCCGTGCGCGTCGCCGGGATTGTGAAATCAAGCCTCTTCGAGGCAGCGAGCGATGCTGGCATGCCGCCGGCCCTGCTGACCGAGCTCACCCAGGCCTTCAGCTACGATGTCGATTTCCAACGCGAAATTCAGCCCGGCGACCGCTTCGAGATTCTTTATAAGCAGACGATCGAATCGGAATCGGGCAAGCCGGTCGGAAATGGCGAACTGATCTACGCGTCGATGGATTTGAGCGGACGGATCCTGCAGCTCTATCGCTTCACGCCGCCCGGCGGCAATCCCGGCTTTTATACCGCGGACGGGACGAGCGTCAAAAAAGCGCTGCTGCGCACGCCGGTCGACGGCGCGCGGATCAGCTCGACCTTCGGCATGCGGCATCACCCGATTCTCGACTACACGGCGATGCACAAAGGCGTCGATTTCGCCGTGCCCGCGGGAACGCCGATTGAGGCATCGGGCGATGGCGTCGTCGAGATGGCCGGGCGGGACGGCGGCTATGGCAACCTCGTGGTGATCCGGCATTCCGCGCGCTATTCGACCGCCTATGCGCATATGAGCCGGTTCGCGCGCGGCATCAGGCCCGGCGTGCATGTCGCGCAAGGCCAGATCATCGGCTATGTCGGCTCGACCGGCCTCGCGACCGGACCGCATCTCCACTACGAGGTCCGCATCAACGGTCACGCGGTCAATCCCTTGGGCGTCCGCATGCAGGCCGCGCAGAAGCTCGAAGGCGCGGAGCTTGCCGCGTTCCGCCAGCGGGAAGCCGCCATCACGCAGCGCGTCGCCGCCCTGCGCAACAGCACGGTTGCGACGCGTTAGCTCATTTTCGCGCCATATCGGCGCCGCCGATGAAGAAGCGGTTCCAGGTCGGCGTGATCATGAGCTCGTTGATGCAAACGCGCGCCGGCATCTCCGCAACGAACCGGATCGCCTTGCCGAGATCTTCCGCCTGCAGCATGCGGTCGATCTCTTCGCGCGTCGGCGGAACCGGGCGATGCCGCAGGATCGGCGTCGCCACCTCGCCCGGGAAAATGCAGCAAGCGCGGATGCCGTTGACGCATTCCTCGTCGTTCAGCGACGTGGTCAGCGCGGCGAGCGCGGTCTTCGAGGCGTTATAGGCGGGGCCCGTCAGGTAT
This sequence comes from Allostellaceae bacterium, assembly GCA_035277525.1. GTDB lineage: Bacteria > Pseudomonadota > Alphaproteobacteria > ATCC43930 > CGMCC-115725 > CAIKMD01. Next base: position 30,454 of record DATEKH010000052.1, on the reverse strand, counting down.
TCCTCGAAACGGCCGGCCCAGGACGAGATATTGATGACAAGGCCGCTGTTCTTCGCGCGCATCGACGGCAGCACCGCGTGAATGCAATAGAGCGCGCCGTTCAAATTGATGCGCACGATGGTATCGAAGCTGTCGGGCGTCAGATGCTTCCAAAGCCGCGTCGAAAGGTTGAGCCCCGCGCTGTTGACGAGGATGTCGACGCCGCCATGGCGCGCGACGATGTCGGCGCCGGCCCGCGCCGCTGCCGCCTTGTCGGCGACATCGAAAGCGATGGCTTCGGCCTTGCCGCCGGCCCGCGCGACCAGCGCGACCGTCTCGTCGAGCCCTTCCCGGGTGCGGCCGCTGACGATCACGGTGGCGCCCGATTCCGCGAGCGCTTGCGCGCCCGCGCGCCCGATGCCGCTGCCGGCGCCCGTCAGCCACGCGATCTTGCCTTGAAGCACGGCTTGCCCTCCCTCGCCTGAAGCCATCGCATGATGGCCGCGGCAGCACGGGCTGGCAACCACGCGGCGTTCAGGATCTGGCGTGAACCTTCATGGCGGGCTTACTCGGCCGCCTTGGGCATTTCGGGAAGGATTCGCAGGCTGTCTTCGCCGCTGGTCGTGACCTTCACGGTCTCGCCATCGGCAACGCGGCCGGCGAGGATCATCTCGGCGAGCGGGTTCTGGAGTTGGCGCTGGATCACGCGCTTCAACGGCCGCGCGCCGTAGACCGGATCGTAACCGATCTCGGCGAGCCACTCCTTCGCCTTGTTGTCGACCGCGAGCGTGATCTTGCGGTCTGTGAGAAGCTTTTGCAGCCGCTCCAGCTGAATCGCGACGATCACTTTCATATCCGCGCGCGAGAGCCGGCGGAAGATCAGGATGTCGTCGAGCCGGTTGAGGAACTCCGGCCGGAAGGCCTGACGCACCACCGCCATCACCTGCTCGCGCGCTTTTGCGACCTCCGCCTTCTCGGGAAGCGCGGCGAGGATGTCGCTGCCGAGATTGGAGGTGAGCACGATCAGCGTGTTGCGGAAATCGACCGTGCGGCCCTGGCCGTCGGTAAGCCGGCCGTCATCGAGCACTTGGAGAAGCACGTTGAACACGTCGGGATGAGCCTTTTCGACCTCGTCGAACAGGATCACCTGGTAAGGCCGCCGCCGCACCGACTCGGTGAGGCTGCCGCCTTCCTCATAGCCGACATAGCCGGGCGGCGCGCCGATCAGCCGCGCGACCGAGTGCTTTTCCATGTATTCCGACATGTCGACGCGCAGCATCGCTTGCTCGTCGTCGAACAGGAACTCGGCCAGCGCTCGCGCGAGCTCGGTCTTGCCGACGCCGGTGGGGCCGAGGAACAGGAACGAGCCCAAGGGCCGGTTCGGATCCTGCAAGCCGGCGCGCGCGCGGCGGATGGCGTTGGCGACCGCGGTCACGGCCTCGTCCTGACCGACCACGCGCCGTTTCACATTGTCTTCCATGTGCAGGAGCTTTTCGCGCTCGCCTTCGAGCATCTTGTCGACCGGGATGCCGGTCCAGCGCGACACCACGGCGGCGATGTGCTCGGCCGTCACCGCCTCTTCGATCATGCGGTGGCTCTCGGCTTCCTCGGCGAGCTTCAGCTTGCGTTCGAGCTCCGGGATCACGGCGTAGGTGAGCTCGCCCGCGCGGGTGAAATTGCCCTTGCGCTGCGCCTGTTCGAGCTCGATCCGCGCCTGATCGATCTGCTCCTTGAGCTTTTGCGCCGACGCCATCTTGTCCTTCTCGGCGCGCCATTGCGCGGTGAGCTCGGCGGCCTGCTTTTCGAGGCCGCCCAGCTCCTCGACCAGTTTTTCGAGCCGATCCTGCGAGGCCGGATCATGCTCCTTCTTCAAAGCTTCGCGCTCGATCTTCAATTGCACGATGCGGCGATCGAGCTCGTCGATCTCCTCGGGCTTCGATTCCGCCTCCATTCTGAGGCGCGACGCCGCCTCGTCCATGAGGTCGATCGCCTTGTCGGGGAGGAAGCGGTCGGTGATGTAGCGGTTGCTCAGGGTCGCTGCGGCGACGATGGCGCCGTCGGTGATGCGTACATGGTGGTGAAGCTCGTATTTGTCCTTGATGCCGCGGAGGATCGAGATCGTGTCCTCGACGGTCGGCTCGGTGACGAAGACCGGCTGGAAGCGCCGCGCGAGCGCTGCGTCCTTTTCGATGTGCTTTCTGTATTCGTCGAGCGTGGTCGCGCCGACGCAATGGAGCTCGCCGCGCGCGAGCGCCGGCTTCAGCATGTTGGAGGCGTCCATCGCGCCATCCGCCTTGCCGGCGCCGACGAGCGTGTGCAGCTCGTCGATGAAGACGATGATCTCGCCCGCGGCCGCGGTGATCTCGGCGAGCACTGCTTTGAGACGCTCCTCGAACTCGCCGCGGAATTTGGCTCCGGCGATGAGCGCGCCGAGATCGAGCGCCAGGAGGCGCTTTTCCTTCAAGCTGTCGGGCACGTCGCCATGGGCGATGCGCAGCGCCAAGCCCTCGACGATCGCGGTCTTGCCGACGCCCGGCTCGCCGATCAGGACAGGATTGTTCTTGGTGCGGCGCGATAGCACCTGGATGGTGCGGCGGATTTCCTCGTCGCGCCCCACGACGGGATCGAGCTTGCCCTCGCGCGCGGCCTCGGTCAGATCGCGCGCATACTTTTTGAGCGCGTCATAGCCCTCTTCGGCGGACGCGCTGTCGGCCTTGCGGCCCTTGCGAATCTGCTCGATCGCGGCATTGAGCGACTGCGCCGAAATGCCGCCCGCGGCGAGCGCCTTCGCAGCCGGCGTGTCCTTCGCCAGCGTCATTGCGAGCAACAGCCGCTCGACGGTGACGAAACTGTCGCCCGCCTTCTCGGCGAGCTTTTCGGCTTCGTTGAAAAGCCGGTTGGTTTCCTGCGTCAGGTAGATCTGTCCGCTGCCTCCCTCGACGCGGGCGAGCTTGTCGAGCGCCGCATCGACCGCGGTCGAGACCGCGCGCGGATCGCCGCCCGCCGCGCGAATGAGATTGGAAGCGAGACCCTCTTTGTCCTCGATCAGGACCTTGAGGAGATGCTCGGGTGTGATCTGCTGATGAGCGCGGCGCTGCGCCAGGGCTTGCGCGGCCTGGACGAATCCCTTGGCGCGCTCGGTATATTTCTCGAAGTCCATTGTGACCCCTTGCTGAAACGGCGCGGGCGGTCCCTCTTCGAGGCAACCTGCCCTCGTCTTCCCATCAGATATGGGGACGGGTCACGCGCGGGAAAAGAGCCCGGAGCCTGCGCCTTCGCATGCGGCGTTGAACCCAGAAATCCGTCCGCAGCGCCGAAGCGCCGGAATCACGTGGTCGGCGGAGTCTCGGGATCCTCGGCCTGGGGCGGCTCGGAGGGCTGCGGTTGCGGCTGCGGCGCATGAGGCTGCGCCGATTGCGCCGGCTGCGCGTATTCGCCGTCGACTTCCATGCCGTTCATCTCGGTGTCGGCGGGCGTCATCGGCCGCGGCGCGCCCATTGGACCGCCCTCGCCATTCGCCTGCATGATGCGGAAATAGTGCTCCGCATGCTGATAGAGGTTTTCCGCAGCAATGCGGTCGCCGGCCGAGGACGCTTCGCGCGCGAGCGCGATGTAGCGCTCGAACACCTGATAGGCATTGCCGCGGATTTTGACGCTCGGCCCGTTGCTGTCGAAGGTTTGCGAACGGTTCGGCGGCCGCGGCCCGCGATTGTTGTTGGGATGTCCGCCCATATTGGGATTATGGTTGCGGCCCCGGGACCGCTTGTTCTGTCCTGGTCTCATGACACCTTTGAAATCTTGATGCATGTGCTCGCTTTTCGAGTTTCCGCTATCGCTTCAGAGATCCCCGGCGCTGCCCATTGGCAGGTTCGCGCATCACGGCTCGGGGTGGTGCCGGCGCCCAGCGGGCGCGGAGCCTCATGGCTCCTGTTCTTTCCTAAAGTCACCCTAGACGGGAAGCTTAGACAATCCAATGCTTTTTTTACAGTCGGTGGCGGTTAACCATCTGGTCTCAACGCCCTGCGACGAGGCACCGCGGGATTCCCGCCAAATCAGGTCGTAAATCCCTGATCTTTAACCCTGATTCAGAGAACAGCGCGGTCACCGCAGCGCTTTGGCCAGAGCCGATTTCGATACAGGCGACGCCGCCAGCGGCCAAAAGCCGCGCGCTCGCCGGCGCCAGGACGCGGTAGGCGTCGAGTCCGTCCACCCCGCCATCAAGCGCCGCACGCGGCTCGAAAGCCGCCACCTCCAGCGCCAGACCTGAAATCTCGTTGGATTTTATATAGGGCGGGTTGGCGAGAATTACATCGGCCGGGCCGTCGATTTCGCGGTCCCAATCCCCTTGCGCGAACCGGGCCCGGCTCTCGAGCCCCAGACGCGCGGCGTTGCGGCGCCCCGTTGCAACCGCCCCGAACAGCTGATCGATGCCAAGCCCGACAGCATTGGGCAGCTCGCTCAAAAGCGCCAGCAGAAGGCAGCCCGTGCCGGTCCCGAAATCGATCACGCGCAGAGGTGCCGCGCGATCGCCGATCGACGCGAGCGCGGCCTCGACGAGCGTCTCGCTATCGGGCCGCGGATCGAGGGTGTCGGGCGAAAGCTCGAAATCGAGGCTCCAGAATTCGCGGGTGCCTTTCAGTCGCGAGAACGGCTCATGCGCGGCGCGACGCCGAACCAGGCCATCGAAGCGCGCCTCTGCCGCGGCATCGATCGCGCGCTCGGGCCAAGCCAGCAGCGCGCCGGGATCGGCGGCGAGAGCCAAGCCCAGGATCAGCCGCGCCTCGCGCCGCGGCTCGGCGATGCCGCTTGCGGCAAGGCGTGCGGCCGCTCCCTCGATCGCTGCGCCGACCGTCAGGGCGGGTGGCGGCTTCATTCGACCTCGGCGAGGCGCGCCGCCTGGTCCTCGGCCAGAAGCGCGTCGATGATCTCGTCGAGCGCCTCGCCCGACATCACCTTGTCGATCTTGTAGAGCGTCAGATTGATGCGGTGATCGCTCACCCGCCCTTGCGGAAAATTATAGGTGCGGATGCGCTCGGACCGATCGCCGGTCCCGACCTGGCTTTTGCGCGCGGCGGCGCGCGAGGCCTCTTTCGCCTGGCGCTCGCGCTCATAGAGACGCGCGCGCAGCACTTTCATCGCCTTCGCCTTGTTCTTGTGCTGCGATTTCTCGTCCTGCTGTTGCACGACGATGCCGGTCGGAAGATGGGTGATGCGCACCGCGCTGTCCGTCGTGTTGACGGATTGGCCGCCAGGCCCGCTCGAGCGGAACACGTCGATGCGGAGGTCTTTGTCGTCGATCTTGATATCGACCTCCTCGGCTTCGGGCAGCACGGCGACGGTCGCCGCCGAGGTGTGAATCCGCCCCGAGGCCTCGGTCTGCGGCACCCGCTGCACGCGATGCACGCCCGATTCGAATTTCAGGCGGTGGAACACGTCGCGCCCGGTGATCGAGGCGATCGCTTCCTTGGAGCCGCCGATCCCCGTTTCCGACACGTCCATGACCTCGAAGCGCCAATTGTGGAGCGCGGCGTAGCGCTGATACATGCGGAAGAGATCGGCCGCGAACAGCGCCGCCTCCTCGCCGCCGGTGCCGGCGCGAACCTCGAGGATGACGTTGCGCGCATCGGCCTCGTCTTTCGGCAGCAGCAACAGCTTGATCTGCTGCTCGAGCTCGGGAATGCGCTTTTCGAGTACCTTCATCTCGGCCTCGGCGAGCGTGCGCATCTCGGCCTCGCTCTCCTTCGCCAGCGCTTCGAGATCGGCCTGTTCGCGGCGCGCCTGTGCCAACGCGTCGACCGCGTCGACCAGCGGCGTCAACTCGCTGTATTCCTTCGAGAGCTTCGCAAAGTCGCCTCCCGCCCGCGCCGGGTCGGCGAGGGTATCGCGCAGCTCCGCATGGCGCCGAACGACCTTTTCGAGTTTGACGTCGATGGGGCTGGCGGCGCTCACTTTGTCCTCTCATCCTCGCTGCCGAGCCGGAACAGGCGCCGTAGCAGCCGCTCGCTTGTCGCGACATCGGCCTCCTCGCCCGCGAGCTGGCGCAGCTCTTCCGAAGGATCATGCAGCAGCCGGTTGACGAGACGCCGCGTCACCGTTTCCACATCGCCGCCCTCGGCGAGCGCTTCCTCGCGCAAGCGCTCGATGCGACGCCGCAACGCCACGAGGGCAGGCACGGCGCGGCGCGACGCCGCGCGCTCGGCGAAAGCGGCGAGCTCTCGATCGATGATCGCCCAGCCCGCGGCCGCCGCCGCTTCGCGCTCCGCCCGGCCGGCGAGCGCGGTTCGCTCCAAATCGGCGAGATCGTAGAGGAAAGCGCCGTCGAGATCGTTGATCGCCGGCTCGGCATCCGCCGGGATCGCCGCGTCGATCACGAAGATGGGCTTCAACGGCCGCTTGCGCAAGGCCGCCGCCACGAGCGCGCGCGTCATGACGGTCCGGCCGATGCCGAGGGACGAAATCACGATATCGCAAGCGCCAAGCGCATTCTCGACGGCATCGAGATCGGCGAGCTCGGCGTCGAGATCGCGCGCGGCGCGGGCGGCGCGCGCCGGCGGGCCGCAGACGATGAGACGGCGCAATCCGGCGCGGCGGAATTGGCCGGCCATCAGCGCGCCGAGCTCCGACGGACCCATGAGCAGCGCCGCGCGGTCGGCGAGATCGCCATGGATGTCGCGGGCCAGCGCGAGCGCCGCGGTCGCGAGCGATACCGGCCCTTGCGCGATCCTGGTTTCGCGCCGGACGCGACGCGCGGCCGCATAGGCGGCTTCGAGCGCGTCTTCGATGGTCCCGCCGACGAGGCCTTGCTCGGCGGCGGCACGATGCGCAGCCTTCAACTGGCCGAGCACTTGCGGCTCGCCGATCACGCGGCTGTCGAGCGCGCTCGCGACGGCGAAGAGATGCCGCATCGCCGCATCGCCGGCGCGCCGGAAAAGCGCCGCCTCGATTGTCTCCGGCGCGACGCCGAGCCGCGCGGCGAGCAGCGGCGCGAAGAACTCGAGCGACCGGGGATCGCTGCTGACGAGCTCGACGCGGTCGCAGGTGGCGAGCAGCACGCCATCCGCGAGACCGCGTTCGCGCAGCGCGTCGAGCATGGCGTCGAGCTCCGCCTCGATGAGCGCGAAGCGCTCGCCAAGATCGGATCGGGCGGAGCGGTGATTGACGCCGATGACGAGCAGCTCGCGGCTCGTCCCGGCATCGAGGTTGCCGGGCATGACGAGCCCCGCTAGCGGAAGGGCGCGAGACGATCCTCGAGCGCCGCGAGCGGGACTTCGCTTTGCTCGCCGGTATCGAGGTCGCGCAGGGCCGCAAGGTTGCGTACGATTTCGTTGTCGCCGAGGATGATCGCGGCGCGCGCCTTGACCTTGTCGGCGCGCTGAAGCCGCCGGCGCAGATTGCCCGAATAGCCGAGATCGACCGTGAAGCCCGCATGGCGGAGCGATTGCGCCAGCGTCAACGCCAGCGTCTCGCCTGCCTCGCCCAAGGGGATGAGCGCGATCGGCCGAGGCGGCGGCGCCGGCTCGCCAATCAGCAGCGCCAGACGCTCGATCCCCGCGGCCCAGCCGACGCCGGGCGTTTCGGGGCCGCCCATCACGCCCATCAGCCCGTCATAGCGCCCGCCGCCGATCACCGTGCCTTGCGCGCCGAGATCGGTGGTGACGAACTCGAACGCGGTGTGGCAGTAGTAATCGAGGCCGCGGACGAGGCGCGGATTGAGCCGATAGGGAATGCCGAGCGTCTCGAGACCGCGACGAACGGCCGCGAAGAACCCCCGCGATTCCGGCGTCAGATAAGCCTCGAAAGCCGGCGCCTCGGCATTGATCCGCTTGTCGCCTTCGTCTTTCGAATCGAGGATGCGCAGCGGGTTGCGCTCGAGCCGCTTGAGGCTGTCCTCGGAGAGGCCCTCGCTGCGGCTGGTGTAGTAGGCGATCAGGGCTTCGCGATAAGCCAATCGGCTCGGCATGTCGCCCAGCGTGTTGAGCTCGAGCTCCGTCCGCTTCAGCACGCCCAGCGCGTCGAGAATATCGGCAGCGAGGGCGATGATCTCGACATCGCCCGCGGGCTGCGCCACGCCGATGAGCTCGACATCGATCTGATGGAACTGCCGGAAACGGCCTTTCTGCGGCCGCTCGTAGCGGAACATCGGCCCCGAGGCGAAAAGCTTCTGCGGCAGGCTTTGGGTCAGGCCGTTGGAGAGTATCGCGCGCACGATCCCGGCGGTGTATTCGGGCCGCAGCGTGATCTCTTCGCCGCCGCGATCGGCGAAGCTATACATCTCCTTCGAGACGATATCGCTGGTCTCGCCGATCGGACGCGCGAACACCTCGGTGAATTCGAAAATCGGCGTTGCGATCTCGTGATAGCCGTAGCGCTCGGCAATTCGCCGCGCCGTCTCGACCACGGTGCGATGGCGGCGCAGCGCCTCGGGCAGAAGATCTTGTGTGCCACGGACCGGCTGGAGAGCTGGCATCGAATTTACCTGCGCCCCCCGACGCGCGGCACACCCTCCACCCTTGCCCTCGCCCTCAAGGGGGGAGGGAATCGCAATTCGCGCACCCTACATTCCCCCTCCTCCTCGAAGGGGGAGGGTTGGGGTGGGGGTGACACCTGCGCCGTCAGCGGCATCAAGAGGCGGAAGCAATGGCGGGCTGCTGCTCCACATCCGCTTTCGCGGCTTCGATCTCGGCGGCCTTCTTCTCGACCAGCTCGACCAAGTGGTCGACGATGCTCTGATCCTTGAGGCGGTGCGCCGGCACGCCCGCGATATAGACCTGATGGGTTCCGTTTCCGCCGCCGGTGAAGCCGATATCGGTCTCGCGCGCCTCGCCCGGACCGTTGACGACGCAGCCGATGACCGACAGCGTCATTGGCGTCGTGATATGGGCCAGGCGCTTTTCCAGGATCTCGACGGTCTTGATGACCTCGAATTGCTGGCGCGCGCAGGACGGGCAGGAAATCACCGTGACGCCCCGCCGGCGAAGCCCGAGCGTCTTGAGAATATCGTAGCCGACCTTGATCTCTTCGACCGGATCGGCCGAGAGCGAGACGCGGATGGTGTCGCCGATGCCCGCCCAGAGCAGCGAGCCCATGCCGATCGCCGATTTGATCGTGCCGCTCATCAGGCCGCCCGCCTCTGTGATGCCGAGATGAAGCGGATAATCGCACGCCTCGGCCAATTGCTGATAGGCCGCGACCGCGAGGAACACGTCGGAGGCCTTGCACGAGATCTTGAACTCGAAGAAATCATTGTCCTCGAGAATCTTCGCATGCGTCAGCGCGCTCTCGACCATCGCCTCGGGGCAGGGCTCGCCATAGCGCTCGAGGAGATCGCGCTCGAGCGAGCCGGCATTGACGCCGATGCGCATCGAGCAATTGTAATCCTTCGCCGCCTTCACCACCTCTTTGACGCGCTCGGACGAGCCGATATTGCCGGGATTGATGCGCAGGCAGGCAGCGCCGTTCTTCGCCGCCTCGATCGCGCGCTTATAATGGAAATGAATATCGGCGACGATCGGCACCTTCACCTGCGGCACGATCTGCTTCAACGCCACCGAGGATTCCTCGTCGGGACAGGAGACGCGCACAATGTCGGCGCCAGCGCGCTCCAGCGCCTGAATCTGCTCGACCGTCGCCTTCACATCATGCGTCAGCGTGTTGGTCATCGATTGCACGGTGATCGGCGCATCGCCGCCCACTGCCACCGGACCGACGTGAATCTGGCGGCACCGGCGTCGTTGAATGTCGCGGTAAGGACGCACGCTCATCGCAAGAAACCTCACGGGGAAAAGCCGCGCTCAGCCTTGAATATGGGGCTTATAGCGCGTTTGGCATAGCGGCGGAAGCGGCCGCGGCTCGGGCAAGCCAAAGGTAACCAATCCGGATCAATTGGCGCCGGCCGTTCCGGCGACCAGCCGGTCGGGATCGAGCGCAATTTGATTCCGGACCGTGCCCTTGAGCGGCGGCGTCGGACGGCCATCGACCTCGATCGCGAGCCCAGCCGCGTTGCCCGTGCGCATGACGAGGCCGGACCTGTTGCCGACGCGATAGGAATCGCCCGGATGCAGAACCTTATCGAGCAACACGCGGTCGCCGTCATTGATCTGTACCCAGCTGTCCTTCGTCACCTCGATGACGATGCGCGACGCCACGCCAACCGAGCCATAGACCCGCCCCTCGCTTGCTCCCGTCACGACAGTCGGCGCGGGCGGCGAGGCGCCCGCAGGGGCGGGCGAGCCTGTGGCAGTCGCCGGCCGAGATGCCGCGCTCGATGCGGCGCTGTTTGTTGCGCTCGCCGTGGCGGCAGGTGTGGTTCCTGCGGGCGCTGGAGCGACGGGCGCCGCCGATGTTACGACAGGGGCTGGGGGTGTCGGCGCGGCCGTCCCCGCCGCGACACCGCCCGAAGGCGCTGCTGGGGTCGGCGTCGCAGCGGCCGCCGCGGGTTTCGTCTCGGTGCCCGGCGGCGATGCTGCGGAAGCTTGCGGCGCGGCCGCGCCTTGGTTCGCGGCCTGCCCCTCAAGATCGGCCGGAACCGCGCTCACGCGCTCGGGCCGCGCGCGCTCGCCGGTCGAGACGTAATACCAGAGACCATAGCCGCAGAGCGCGAAGATCAACGCCGCCAGCAGCATCCTGCCGCCCGGGATGCTGCGCTCGACCAGCGGGACGGGAAAGCTCAGGCCGCGCAGCGGCTCGAAATCTGCGGTTTCCTGCTTGAAGCGGCGCACGGCCTCGTCGCCGTCGAGTCCGAGATGCAGCGCATAGGCGCGAACGAAGCCGATCGCGTAAACCTGCGCCGGCAGCCGGTCGTAGTGACTCTCTTCGATCGCCTTCAAAAATGAGGCGCGAATCCGCAAAGTCTCGGCGATCTTGTCGAGATCGCCGCCAAGACTTCGGCGTGTCTCGCGCAGCAAGCCACCGATCGAGTTCCGCGGCGGCTCTCCCGGTTCGATGGCGTTGGTGGAGGTCGGCATTGCGTCCGCGCTCTCCGGTTCGGGCGATGGGCCGAAGGCCGGCGCCAATTCTCGAACGACCGAGCGCGGCGCCGGTGCTCGCCCGCGCCGATTCTTCTAGCAAATTGCGGGCAGACGCCGCAACCGCCCGCGTTTCAAACGCCGATTCCGCGATCGCGCGCGAAGTCGTGGAACTTGCCGCGCAGGCTGTGGCCGGACACCTCGCCGAGCGAGGCGATGAAGGCCTGGAGCGCCGACGCGTCCACGCTGCGGACCGCCGCCTTCACCGGCCCGATCGATGCGGCCGCCATGGACAGTGCACGAAAGCCGAGGCCCACCAGCACCAGCGCGTCCAACGGCCGGCCCGCCATCTCACCGCAGACGGCAACCGGAATCCCGCGCGCGCGGCAAGTCGATGCGATCTCGCCAAGGACTTTGAGCATGGGTTGCGACAAGGGATCGTAGCGCTCCGCGAGCCGCGGATTGCCGCGATCGGCCGCAAACAGGAACTGGGCCAGGTCATTGGTGCCGACCGAGATGAAATCGGCGCATTTGCCGAGCGCCGGCAATTGCCACAGCAGCGCCGGCACTTCGAGCATCAGCCCGACCTCGACCTTGGTCGGAATGACGCTTTGGTCCTTGCGCTGACGATCGAGCTCGAGATCGAGAATGTCGCGCGCCGCCGTGAATTCGGTGACATCGGCGATCATCGGGAACATGACGCGCAGCGAGCGTCCGCCGGCGGCGCGGATGAGAGCGCGAAGCTGCTGACGCAGCATGGCCGGCCGATCGAGCGCGATGCGGATCGCCCGCCAGCCCATCGCCGGATTCTCCTCGACGATGTCGTCCATATAGGGCAGCACCTTGTCGCCGCCGATATCGAGCGTGCGGAACGTGACCGGGCGGTCGCCCGCCTGGTCGAGCACGCGGCGATAAAGCGCCGTCTGCTCGGCGACGGTCGGGAATTTCTCGCGCAGCATGAATTGCAGCTCGGTGCGAAACAAGCCGATCCCCGCCGCGCCGGTCTCCTCGAGATAAGGCAGATCGACGAACAGGCCGGCATTGAGCAGGAGCGCCACCTCAACGCCGTCCTTTGTCTCGGCCGGAAGATCGCGCAGTGCCTGGTACTGCTGCCGTTGGCCGAGGCGGACCTTGATGCGCTCGTCGACCGCCTGCTGCACGTCCTCGCTCGGTCGCAGCACGACGGCCGCTTCGTCGCCGTCGACGACGACGAGATCGTTGGCGTCGACTCGGTTCAACACGTCCTTGACCCGCCCCACCACGGGAATGTCAAGAGCGCGGGCGACCACGGCAACATGGGCGTTGGGCGAGCTTTCCTCGAGCACCACGCCCTTGAGACGCCGCCGATCGTAATCGAGCAGCTCCGCCGGACCCATGTTGCGCGCCACCAGGATGAATTCATCCGGCAAATCGGCGGCGGCCGTCGCGAGCGCATGGCCCGCGAGATGCTGCTGCAAGCGGTTCGCAATATCGTCGAGATCGGCCAGCCTCTCGCGCAGGTATGAGTCGGTCGCCTGATTCATGCGCGCGCGCATGTCGCTTTGGACCTTCTGCACGGCGGCCTCGGCGGTGAGGCCGCTCTTGACGGTCTCCGAAATGCGCCGCAGCCAGCCATGATCGCCGGCGAACATGCGATAGGTTTCGAGCACATCGCGATGCTCGCCGCCGGGCGCGACATCGCTCGCCGCCAGGAGATCGTCGATGGCGCTCTGCATCGCCTCGACCGCGCGCCGCAGCCTTTCGAGCTCGGCATTGGGGTCCTCGGCGACGACCTGGCGGATGACGATGCGCGGCTCGTGCAGAACCGCTTGCGCGATGGCGAGCCCGCCATTGAGCTTGACGCCGTCGAGTCGCAAAGGCTGTTGGCCGAGCCCCCCGGGCACAGCCTGGCGCTCGAGCGGATTCACGAGCTCGCCCGAGGCCGCAAGCTCGGCCAAGACCATCGCGATGGTCTGCAGCGCCTCGATCTCGTCTTCCGTGTAATGCCGCAGCGTGCGGTTCTGCACCACCAGCACGCCGAGCACGCGGCCCGAGCGCAGAATCGGCACGCCCAACAGCGAGTGATAAATCTCCTCGCCGGTCTCGGGCCGGTAGGCGAAATCGGGATGCGCCTGCGCGTCGGCCAGCGCCAACGGCGTGGCGGTCCCGGCGATCGCACCGACCAGCCCCTCGCCGACCCTGAGCCGCGTGCGGTGCACGGCCTCGGGCCGCAAGCCCTCGGTGGCGAACAGCTCGAGCACCTCGCCGGCACGCATGATGTAACACGAGCACACCTCCGCCACCATGTCGGCGGCGATGATACGCACGATCGTGTTGAGGCGTTCCTGAGCTGTGCCCTGCCCCGCCATCACGTCGCGCAACCGGCGGAGGACCAGACGCGAAGCGGAGACCGTTTCCATTACCGGCCTGTGCGCTCCGCCGGCGGCGGCTCCGCAAGCGCGACCCGTGTTCGCGCCCCGAGCGCGGCGGCCGCCTGATCGAGCAGCTCCTCGAGAATCTCCTGGACCGGTTGCTCGCGCGTGACAAAGCCGACGCTTTGCCCGGCCATCAGCGAGCCGCGCTCGATATCGCCCTCGATCACCGCGCGGCGCAGCGCGCCCGCCCAATAGTGCTCGATTTCGAGTTGGGCATCTTCGCGCGACACCTCGCCGCGATTGAAGCGATCGATCACGCCGCGCTGCATCTCGGCGAAAGCGCGCGTGCCTTCATTGGCGAGCGCACGCACCGGAATGACCGGAAAGCGCGGATCGAGCTGCACCGAGGGGACGGCGTCGCGCGCGCCGGCGCGCAAGAAGGCCTGCTTGAATCGCGGATGCGCGATCGACTCGAAGGCGCAGACGAAGCGCGTGCCGAGCTGCACGCCGGCCGCGCCCATCTCGAGATAGGAAACGATCGCCTCGCCGCGCCCGATGCCGCCCGCGACGAAGACCGGAACCTCGCGCAACGCGGGAAGGATTTCCTGCGCCAGCACGCTGGTCGAAACCGGGCCGATATGCCCGCCCGCCTCCATGCCTTCGATCACGATCGCATCGGCCCCCATGCGCACGAGCTTCTTCGCGATCGCCAAAGCCGGCGCGAAGCACAAGAGCTTCGCGCCCGCGTCCTTGATTTTCGCCACCGCGCCGGCCGGCGGCAGTCCGCCCGCGAGCACCACATGCCCGACCTGGCGCGCAACGCAAACCTCGATAAGCGCCGGCAATTCGGGATGGAGCGTGATGAGGTTGACGCCGAAGGGCCGCACGGTCAGCGCGCGCGTGGCGATGATCTCCGCCTCGAGCTCCTTCGGCCCCATCGCCCCGCAAGCGATGACGCCGAAGCCGCCGCCATTCGAGATCGCGGCGACGAGGCTGCGCTCCGACACCCAGGTCATCGCGCCACCCATGATGGCGAGCTCGCAGCCGAGAAAATCCGTGCCCGCGCGCCACAGACGCTGGAGTTCGCGGCGCGCCTCCGCTCGCGCCGACACGGGCAGCGGCAGCGCCGCGGCGGGCGGTCTCAACGTGCCGCGCCGTTCGGCCTCAGGCGTCATGCATCGAGACCATAGGCGGTGTGGAGCGCGCGCAGAGCGAGTTCGGTGTATTCCTCGGCGATCAGCACGCTGACCTTGATCTCGGAGGTCGAGATGACCTCGATGTTGATGCCTTTTTCGGCGAGCGTCTTGAACATCAGCTGCGCGACGCCGACATGGCTGCGCATGCCGACGCCGATCACCGAAATCTTCACCACGTCGGAGTCGGGCTTTAATTCGCGGAAGCCGAGCTTGGCGCGGGATTCTTCGAGCACCTTCACGGTGCGGGCGAGATCGGCCTTGGTGACGGTGAAGGTCAGGTCCGTGGTGCCGTCCTCGGCGATGTTCTGCACGATCATGTCGACATTGACGGCGTGGTCGGCGAGCGGCCCGAAAATCGCCGCGGCGATGCCCGGACGATCGGGCACCTTGACGAGCGTGATCTTGGCCTCGTCCCGGCTGTAGGCGATGCCGCTCACCACTTGTTTTTCCACGATCTCTTCCTCGTCAACGACCAGGGTTCCCGGCGCATCCGTGAAGCTCGACAGCACCTGCAGGCGCACGCGGTGGTTCATCGCCAGCTCGACCGAGCGCGTTTGCAGCACCTTCGCGCCCAAGGAGGCCATTTCGAGCATCTCCTCATAGGTGATCTTATCGAGCTTCCGCGCCTTCGCAACGATGCGCGGATCAGTGGTGTAGACGCCGTCGACATCAGTGAAAATGTCGCAACGCTCGGCGCCGAGCGCAGCAGCCAAGGCGACCGCCGAGGTGTCCGATCCGCCGCGGCCGAGCGTCGTTAGCCGTCCATCGGCGCCGACGCCCTGGAAGCCGGCGATGACGGCGACGCGTCCCGATCGCATCTCGGCGATGAACGCCTCGCTCGGGATCTCTTCGATGCGCGCCTTGCCGTGCGCCGAGTTGGTGCGGATCGGCGGCTGCCAGCCGAGGAAGGAGCGCGCCGGCACGCCCAAGGCTTGCAGAGCGAGCGCGGTCAGGCCCGCCGTCACCTGCTCGCCCGAGGCGACGACAACATCGTATTCTCGCGGATCGGGAAGCTCGCCAAACGCGTTCGTCCAGCCGACAAGCTGGTTCGTGACGCCCGCCATCGCCGAGACCACCACGGCGACCTCGTTGCCGGCATCGACCTCGCGCTTGACCCGGCTCGCGACGGATTTGATCCGCTCGATATCGGCGACCGAGGTGCCGCCGAATTTTTGCACGATGCGCGCCATCCGCCCCGACCTGCGCGATGCCTTGGAATAATTGGCGTCGAAAATCTCGCTGCCGCCCTGCGGGCGCCCTATACATAGTCCGAACGAGGAAGGCAATCATGAAGCCGCAGCCAGCGTCGTCGGTCGATCCCGGGGAATTGGCGCGCTTTGCCGCGATCGCGCCGCAATGGTGGGACGAGGGCGGCGCGTTTCGGCCGCTGCATCGGCTGAACGCGGCGCGCTTGGGATTCGTGCGTGATCGATTGGCGGCGCATTTCGGTCGCGATGTCAAAGCGCGCCGCGCCTTCGCCGGGCTGAAACTGCTCGACATCGGCTGCGGCGGCGGGCTCATGAGCGAGCCTCTGACGCGATTGGGCTGCAGCGTCACGGGCATCGATGCCGATGAGCAAGCGCTCGCGGTAGCGCGCCAGCACGCAGGTCAGCAGGGCCTCGCCATCGATTATCGCTCCTCGTCGATCGAGGCGCTGGCCGCGCGCAAGGACCGGTTCGATGCGGTGCTCGCGCTCGAAGTGGTCGAGCATGTGACCGACGCGGGGCAATTCCTTGCGCTCGCGGGCAAGCTGGTGAAGCCGGGCGGCGCGCTCGTGCTCTCGACGATCAATCGCACGCCGCGCGCCTATGTGTTCGCGATACTCGGCGCCGAATACATCCTCCGCTGGTTGCCGCGCGGGACGCACTCCTTCCGCAAATTCTGCCGTCCTTCCGAGCTTTCGGGCGCCCTCACCCGGGCAGGATTGCGGATCGAGGACATGGCCGGCCTCAGCTACGAGCCGGCAAGCGGCGCGTGGCGAATCGCCAGAGATTTGCGGGTCAACTATTTAATATTTGCCACCAAACCCCGGTAGAAATAGAGTTGAAGTCACGTTGAGTGTCGCAACCGGGGGGCTTGCGAACAACATACCCCGCGGGGCGAAGCGCTCGGTGCTGTCCCACGGTGGTGTCATGAACGCGTTTCAAGCGCCTCCCAGCGACGGGGCGACGCTTTCAGGCAAAATCAAATGGTTCAATCGGAGCAAGGGCTTCGGCTTCATCGTGCCGAATGACGGCTCGGGCGACGTGTTTCTGCCCGCGGCGGTGCTCGAGCGCGCCGGCTTCAGCGAGGCGCCGGATGGTGCCGCCATCACCTTCGCCTGGGTCCAAGGACCCAAAGGCCGCGCCGCCACGCAGATCTTCGAACTCGACACCTCGACCGCGCGAGCGCCGCGCGAGTCGCGCCAGCGCCGCGAGCGCGAGGATGAGCCACCGGGTCCGTCCGAAACCCTCGACGGCGTCGTCAAATGGTATGACGCGGCGCGCGGCTTCGGCTTCATTCTGCCAAATGACGGCGGCAAGGACGTGTTCGTCCATGTGACGGTGCTGCGGCGGGCGGGGATTGACGAGCTTCAGCCGGGCCAGGCCGTGCGCATCCAAGTGGCTCAGGCGCGTCGCGGCCGCGAGGCAATCGGCATCCAATTGCTCGGCTGAAGCCGAGATCCTTCCTCGTTTTGCTCGCGGGTACCCGCACTTCTGCAACGCCAACGGCGAAAGTCGCTTGCGCCGCCATTCCATCATGCTACTATATGTTGGGGTCGGGAGACCAGTTATCCACAGGATACAGTGGGGCAGCCATGGAATCAATCTGGACGCCGGAACTCATGGAGCAATTGGCCGCACTTTGGGCCGAAGGGCATTCCACGGCTGAAATCGGCCGCCGGCTGGGGATCAGCAAGAACGCCGTGGTCGGCAAGGCACATCGGCTGTTGCTGAAGCCGCGGCCCTCGCCGCTGAAGCGACCGCCGACCCGTCGCGTGATCGGCATCGCGCCGCCGAGCTGCACTTGGCCTTTGGGACATCCGGGCGAAGCGGGATTCCACTTCTGCGGCAAGCGTCCGATGCCGGGCAAGCCCTATTGCAGCGAGCACGCGGCGATGGCTTACGTCCAGCCGAAGAAGCAGCACAACGCCGCCTGAAAGCGGGCTCTCGCGGCGCGCGGCGTTTCGACTGCGCGCCGCTCTCAACGGTTCTTGCCTTTAGCGGTGGCCCCAGAGGCCGCTGCGGTGAGAGCGTGCGACGCCTTCGGCGCCGAAATATTCATAGCTCTGGCTCGTATCGGCGAGGGCCAGACCTTCGGTCACGAGAAAGCCGCCGAGATCGGTGCCGCTGGCATCGACGCAGATCGCCGCGGGATTGCCGCGCTGACCAGGCGGCGTTTGGCACGAAACCCGCGGCGAGCGGCGCAATCGCTGCGCCAGCGCCTCGCGCGCCGCCTCGGCGCAATTGCCGCGTCCACCGCTTGCCGTGCCGCAGCGATCGCCCGGCTCGGCGATGCGGACACCGAACAGCCGGACAGGGCGCCCGGCAACGGCCAAGGTTGTCCCGCCCGATGCCTCGGCGGCGCCGGCAATGACCGGTGCCGCCGGCCTGACGAAGGGTCGTGGCCGGTCGCGCGCAGGGCCGGGGAAGGCGAGCGTCCGGCCGGCGCGGTCGGCAAGGTCCGATTTCGGCGGCGGCGCTTCTTCCGGGACCTCGTGGACCGGGCGCGGCGCGACCTCGATGGTCGGCAGGTCGGGCACGGCCGGGGGAGCGGGCTGCGCCGCCTCTTCCTGCGTGCCGACGGGGGCGGTCGCCCGCGTGATTTCGCGCGCGGCGAGCGATGGCGGCGGCGCGATTTCGCCGCCGACGGGTTGCTGCGGGCTGGGACGATGGAGGAGGCCTGCTGCAGCAAGAACCGCCAGCAGCCCGCCCAGACCAAGGGCGGCGAAAATGCTTTTTCGCATGACCGGACCCTAGCATTGGGGCGCTCGAGGCGCCACATTGAGGGGCGAAAGCGCTTTGCCCGTAAGGCCGTTTTCCCTTGACAATTGAGCCTTTGGGCTGCGCCATACGCGCCAGACGCTGCCTCTTCACCGCCGCTTCAAGGATAGGCCCATGGGTTCGTTCAGCTTAGTGCATTGGATGGTCGTTCTGCTGATCGTTCTGCTGCTCTTCGGAGCCGGCAAGCTGCCGCGCGTGATGGGCGACTTCGCAAAAGGCATCAAGGCGTTCAAGGCGGGCATGAAAGACGAGGACGAGATCGCGAGCCCGCCGCCGCAAGTCAGCCCGCCAAACGCGACCACGGCTGCCGCCGACCGTCCTGCCCATGACCGCGGCTGACCGCCGCTAAAACCGAGCGCGGCCGCGACGCGATGCTGCGCTATTCGCGGCTCGTCGGCGCGCTCCCGGCCGTCGTTCCTTTCGTCCCGCCCGAAGCTTTCGAGCGACAGCTCGGGCGTCCGCTTGCCGTCCGTATCGGCGCCAATGAGAGCGCGTTCGGGCCGTCGCCCAAAGCGGTGGCCGCGATCCGCGAGGGCGCGACGCGCGTCAATTGGTATTGCGATCCGGAGGGTCATGTGCTGCGCGAGGCGCTTGCCCGGCATCACGGTGTCGCGCGCGATCAGATCGGGCTCGGCGCTGGCGCCGATGATCTGCTGGGACTCGTCGTTCGCGCCATCATCGATGTTGGCGACCCGGTGGTCATGTCGCACGGCGCTTATCCGACCTTCGCCTTTCACGTAAGCGGGTTCGGCGGCCGGTTCGTGACCCCGCCCTACCGCGCCTTCCGCAACGATGCGGCGGCGCTCGCCGACTCCGCGCAAAAGAGCAACGCGCGGCTGGTTTATCTTTCCAACCCCGACAACCCGACCGGAAGCTGGCTCGCGGCGGAGGAACAGCTTGCGATTCTCGAGAAGCTTCCCCAAGGCAGCCTGCTCGTTCTCGACGAAGCCTATAGCGATTTCGCGCCCGCGGGTTCGCTGCCGGCGCTCGATCCGGAAGATCCACGCGTCATCCGCATCCGCACCTTTTCAAAGGCGCATGGCATGGCCGGCGCCCGCATCGGCTATGCGATCGGCGCGCGCGGCTTGATCGCCGCCTTCGACAAGATCCGCCATCATTTCGGCGTGACGCGGCTGTCGCAGGAGGCGGCGCTCGCCTCGCTCGGCGATCAGGATTTCATCGCGACGGTCCAGCGCCTCGTCGCCGAAGGCCGGCGCGATTACGAGGCCCTCGCCGCCTCGCTCGGTCTCGCGGCCTTGCCATCGGCGACCAATTTCGTCGCCATCGATATGGGCGACGGCGATCGCGCGCGAGGCACATTGGCGAAGCTTTTATCGGGCGAAGCGGTGTTCCTGCGCATGCCGGGCGTCGCGCCGCTCGACCACCTCATTCGCGTGACGGTTGGGACGCCGCCTGAGCGCCAGGCATTTGCGGCGGCTCTGACGCGGGTTCTTCGGACGTAGCACCAAAGGCCTCGAGAAACTCGCCGAGGAATTTCTCCATCCCCTCGGGCTCGGCGCGCGGCGCCGGCGCCGGCCCTTCGCCATAGCCGAGCGCAGCAAAGGGGCGCACCAGATCGGGATCGCGCGAGAGGACATAGACCGGCACGCTCCACGCCTCGCCCGCGCCGCGCGTCAGATCGGGCGGCTGGTGGTCGCCGAGGATGATGATCAGTGGCGAGCCCTCGAGGCGCGACAGCCACGCACCCAGCGTCTTCAAGTCGTAAGCGATGCTTTCGAGATAGGGCGCGTCGAGATTCGACCAATTGGGAGGGGTATAGATGCGCGCCCAGTCGGCTTGCGGCACGGTTGCGAATGTGCCGGCGTCGCGCCAATCGGCGAGATAGGGCGGCACGGGCGCGAAGGGCGTGTGGCTCGAGACGAGCACGATCTGCGCAAAGAGCGGGCCACGGCCGGGCCTCAGCTCGCGCGCCGCGAATTCCCGCAGCGTGTATTGGTCGGGAATGCCGAACCAGCCGAATTCGGGGCCGGTATAGCCAAGCTCCGCGCCGTAATAATGCGCATCGAAGCCCCAGAACGCGCCTTCGGGATAGGGCTTCTTGATCCCGGGCATCACCTCGACGGTGCGGTAGCCGGCGGCCGCGAGGTAGCGTGGCAGAGTTTTGCGCTGACCGTTCAGCACGAGCTCGTTGAGCAGCGGATCGAGCTTCACGCCGCTCGCGATCGTATTGTGCGCGAGCCAGGACCCGCCGCCGAAGGTCGGCGAGACGAGACGGCTGGAGCGCAGCTGGTAACCCGCTGTCTTCACCGTCTGGGCGAATTTCTCAAGCGCCGGCGCGAGCACGGCGCGATAGGCTGGCTCGTCCAAGGCAACCGTGCCGTAGGATTCGACATAGATCAGATAGACGTCGTGCGCCTTGAGCCCAGGCAGTGGGGCAAGCGGGGGTTGCGGCGCCGCGAGCGCCGCCGCGTAGCGCTGGTCGTAGCCGTGGAGAACGGCAAAAGCCCGCCACGCCGAATCGGCCTGGTGCGATGCCGTCGCGATCGCGCCGCGATTGACGAGTCCGTCCTTGCCAAGCGGCACGGCGATGAGCACGAGGCCAAGCAGCGCGGCCAAGAGCGTCGGCGCGGCCACCCCCGGCCGCGCCATCGCATGCTCGATACCGGCGAGCGAGCGCGCCGCCAGCACGAGCACGACCACAAAACCCGCGAGCCCGGCCGCGACAATCGCGACGCCGCGCCAGCCCGCCGCATCGAGATAAAGACCAAACAGGTTGGGGACGTGGCGCAGATCGAAATAGAGATCGAGCGGGCGATCGAGCGTTTGCGCGACCTTGCCCGCGGCGAATTGCAGGCCGGTCAACACCACGAAGACACTCGCGAGCAGCCATCGCCCAAGGGCTCCGACGCGGCGACCGCTCAAGCCAATGAAGGCGAGGATCGCGAGAATCGCAAGCAGCAGAACGGGCGGCCGCGGATCGACGCTCAAGCCGAGCTCGCCCGCGCTCGGCAGCGACAGTGCCCATAAAAAAACGATCCCGAAGGCAAGACCCGCGCGGTATGAACGCCGCGCGCGGCTCACGATGCGGCCCTCAAGATCGCGCCCAGGCGATCGTATTCCTCGTCCGCGTTATAGGCTTGGACCGCGATCCGGACCCAAGCCGCGCCTTCGAGCGCGACGAAGGCGGCCTCGATCCGATGCCGCTCGGAAACGTCGCGCGTGAGCGCCGCGAGGCGTGCCGCATCGGCTTGACCGCTCAAAGGCAGGCGGATCGTCGCCATCGCGCCAAAGGCTTCGGGCGGACCGCTGATTTCGCTGCGCCAAAGCCGGCTCAGCCGCATCGCCGCCGCGCGCGCCATCGCCACGTTTCGGTCCATCAGTGCGGTGCCGCCGAGCTGCCGGTGAAAGGCGAGCGCGGCCGGCGCCGCAAGCGCGGCCGTCACGTCGCGCGTGCCGGTCCATTCGAACTCGGCCTGGAAGCCGTCGCCATAGCCATGCGAGATCGCCAGCGGGTGGATCAGTGCCTGCGCCGGCTTCGCCGCCCAGAGAAAGCCGCAGCTGCGCGGCGCAAAGTACCATTTGTGCAAATTGCCGACATACCATTCGGCGCCGATGGCGGGAATATCGAGCGCGATCATTCCCGGCGCGTGCGCGCCGTCGATGAGCACGCGCGCGCCCGCCTCGTGCGCAAGGCGCGTCAGCGCCGCGACCGGCAGGATGAGCGCGCTGTGCGAGGCGATGTGATCGAAGATCGCCAGCTTGGTGCGAAAGCCGAGCCGCGCCGCGACCGCGCGGAGCACTTCCCCATCCGTCGCGAGCGGCAGTCGGAGCGCGACCTCGACGACGCGCACGCCGCTGCGCGAGGCGGCGTAATGGGCCGCTTTGCGAATTGCCGGATAGGAGAGGCTGGTGATCAGAATCTCGTCGCCGGGCTCGAAGTCGAGCGCCCGCAGCACGGCGTTCAATCCCGCGGTCGCGTTCTCGACGAAGACCAGATCCTCGGCCGACGCGCCAACCGCCTCGGCCACCGGACGCACCGCCGCGCGCAGCGCCTCCTCGATCTCGCAGCCGAGGAACCGCGTCGGGTTGCTCTCGATGCGGGCACGCCAGCGATCTTGCTCCGCGAGCACTACAAGCGGCGTCAAGCCGAAGCCGCCGTGATTGAGATAGGCGACGTCCGGAGCGAGCGCCCAATGCGCACGCGCGGCGGCGCCCCATGGCGGCGAAGGTGCGGGCGGATCGGACACCGGCGTCATTCTGCGGCCCATTCTCCCCGTCGCCGCGCGGGCTTCAAGTGAAACGCTGTCATGCTTATCTAAAATGAAGGAAATTTTGCGTGAACGGGAGTTTAGGTTATGAGCGTTTCAGCGCTTTTGCGTGGCAAGGGCACTCACGTTGCGACGGTGCGGACCACTGAAAAAGTCGCCGATGCGATCGCAAAGCTCCATCAAGAGCGGATCGGCGCGCTGGTCGTGGTCGACCGCTGGGGCAAGCTCGCCGGCATGTTCTCCGAACGCGACGTGATTCGCGCTCTGGCGCAAGACGGCGCGGCGGCGCTCGATTACGAGGTCCACGAGCTGATGACGCCCGATGTCACCACTTGCGCGCCCGACGACCCGATCGACGCCGTGATGGCGACGATGACCGCGCATCGCATCCGCCACCTTCCGGTCATGGCTGAAGGCCGACTCATCGGCCTCATCAGCATCGGCGATCTGGTCAAATACCGGCTTGACGAGAAGGAAGCCGAGGCCAGCGTCTTGCTCGACATCGCCCGCGCCCACGGATAAGCCCGCCTCTCCTGGCCTTTCCCTCGCGCATGGTTCGGGCTAGACGAGCCGCCATGCGGGTCGAGGAGTTTGATTTCGCCTTTCCGCGCGAGCTCATCGCCGAACGGCCGATCGAGCCGCGCGACGCGGCGCGTCTGCTCGTCCTCGGCGCCGGCCTCGAGGATCGCCGGATCGGCGATCTCCCCAACCTGCTGCGGCCGGGCGACGTGCTGGTCGTCAACGATACGCGCGTCATTCCGGTGCGGCTCCAAGGCCGCCGCAGCGACGCAGCCATCGAGGTCACGCTGCATCGCGATCTGGGCGGAGGGCTGTGGCGCGCCTTCGCCAAGGGCGCCCGCCGCCTCAAACCGGGCGATGAGCTGAGCTTCGGCCCTGGATTCGCCGCCGCGGTGACGAAGAAGGAGCCCGAGGGCGATATCGTCCTGCGTTTTGCCGCGGAAGGGGCGGTGCTCTCCGCGCTGTTGGAGCGGTTCGGCCAAATGCCGCTGCCGCCTTACATCCACCGCGACAAGGGTGGGGACCCGGCCGACCGGCGCCACTATCAGACGATGTTTGCCGCGCGCGACGGCGCGGTTGCGGCGCCCACCGCCGGGCTTCACTTCACCCCGGCACTGGTCGAGGCGCTGCGCGCGGCCGGCATGACCTTTGAGACCGTCACGCTTCATGTCGGCGCCGGAACCTTCCTGCCGGTCAAGGTCGAGGACACGCGCGATCATCGCATGCACTCCGAATTCGGTGTGATCTATCCCGCCGTGGCGGACCGCCTCAAAGCGGCGCGCGCCGAGGGCCGCCGCGTCGTCGCCATCGGCACGACGAGCCTCAGGCTGCTCGAGAGCGCGGCCGATGAGCACGGCATCATCAAGCCCTTTGCCGCCGAGACCGCGCTCTTCATCACGCCCGGCTATCGCTTCCGCGCCATCGATGTGCTCCTTACGAACTTTCACCTGCCGCGCTCCACCCTCTTCATGCTGGTCGCGGCCTTCGCGGGCTTGGAGCGCATGAAGCGCGCCTATGCGCATGCGATCGACGAACGCTATCGCTTTTTTTCCTATGGCGATGCCTGCCTGCTCTTTCCCGAGAACGCCGCATGATCGGCTTTGAGGTCTTGGCGCGTGATGGGGCGGCGCGGCGAGGCCGCGTGACAACTGCGCGCGGCACGATCGACACGCCCGCCTTCATGCCGGTCGGCACCGCGGCGACGGTCAAGGCGATGCGGCCCGAAGAGGTGGCAGCGACCGGCGCCGAGATCATCCTCGCCAACACCTATCACCTGATGCTGCGCCCCGGCGCCGAAGAGATCGCGGCGCTCGGCGGGCTGCACCGCTTCATGAATTGGCCGAAGCCCATCCTCACCGATTCGGGCGGCTATCAGGTGATGTCCTTGGCAAAGCTGCGCGAGATCGGCGAACACGGCGTCGTGTTCCGCTCGCATCTCGACGGCACGCGGATGGAGCTGACGCCGGAGCGCTCGATCGCGATTCAGCGCCTGCTCGGCGCCGAGATCGCCATGGCGTTCGACGAATGCACGCCCTTTCCCGCGACCGAGGAGGAAGCGCGCAATTCGATGGAATTGTCGATGCGCTGGGCGGCGCGCTCCAAGGACGCGTTTGAGCCGCGCGAGGGCGCGGGGCTTTTCGGCATCGTTCAAGGCGGCGTTTATCCAGATTTGCGCGCATGCTCGGCCGAAGATCTGACCAAGATTGGCTTCGACGGCTATGCCGTGGGCGGGCTCGCGGTCGGCGAAGGCCAGGATGCGATGTTCAAGGTGTTGGGCGAGACCGTGCCCGCCCTGCCGGTGGACCGGCCGCGCTATGTGATGGGCGTCGGCAAGCCCGCCGATATCGTCGGCGCGGTCGCCCGCGGCGTCGACATGTTCGATTGCGTGCTGCCGACACGCTCGGGACGCACCGCGCAGGCGTTCACCGCGCGCGGCACGGTCAATCTGCGCAATGCGCGTCACGCCGCCGATCCGCGCCCGCTCGAAGAAGGCTGCGACTGCCCGGCCTGCACCCAGTATGCCCGCGCCTATCTCCATCACCTCATCAAGGCCAACGAGATCCTCGGCGCCATGCTGTTGACGCAGCACAATCTTCGCTATTATGGCCGCCTTATGCGGGGTTTGCGCGACGCGATCGAAGCGGGGAGGCTCGCCGATCACGTGGCCGGCTTTGCGGAAACCGAGGCGCTCGGCGATATCCCAACGCTGTGAAAGCGCGCTGCCATGGCTGATCCGACCTATCGCGATTTGAAGATTCTGGGCTCGCACGCGCCGCTGCCCGCCTCGCCCGAAGAAGCCGTGCTGGAGCGCGTGCCGAACCCGCATCCCAAGGAGACCTACCTCGTGCGCTTCACCGCGCCCGAATTCACCGCACTCTGCCCAGTCACCGGCCAGCCGGATTTCGCCCATCTCGTCATCGATTACGTGCCCGGGCAATTTCTCATCGAGAGCAAGTCGCTGAAGCTCTTCCTGGGCTCGTTCCGCAATCACGGCGCTTTTCACGAGGATTGTACCCTCGGCATCGCCAAGCGGCTCATCGAGGCGATCGCGCCGCGCTGGCTTCGGATCGGCGGCTATTGGTATCCGCGCGGCGGCATGCCGATCGACGTGTTCTACCAGACCGGCGCGCCGCCCGCGGGGCTGTGGCTGCCCGATCCCGGTGTCGCACCCTATCGCGGACGCGGGTGAAATGGCCGCGGACGCCAAAACGGCGATCCGCAACGCCGCACTCGAATTGGGCTTCGACGCGGTCGGCTTCGCGCGGCCGGAGCTTGCCGACACGGCACGGCGCAATCTCGAAGCGTTTCTCGCCCAGGGCTATCACGGCGATATGGGGTGGCTCGCCGCGCGCGCAGGCGAACGCGCGAGCCCGAAAACCCTCTGGCCAGAGGTCAAGACCGTTCTCGTTCTCGGCATGAATTACGGGCCGCCGAGCGATCCGCTCGCATCCCTCGATGAGCGCGACCGCGGCACGATCTCGGTCTATGCGCGCGGGCGCGACTATCACGAGGTAATCAAGTCGCGCCTCAAGCAGCTCGCCCGCCGCATCATCGAGATCGGCCCGCAGGAGCTCAAAGTCTTCGTCGATACCGCGCCGGTGATGGAAAAGCCGCTGGCGATGGCGGCTGGCCTCGGCTGGCAGGGCAAGCACACCAATCTCGTCTCGCGCGATTTCGGCTCGTGGCTGTTCTTGGGCGAGATCTATTTGTCGCTGGCGCTGGAGCCCGATGCAGGCGAGGCCGATCATTGCGGCGCGTGCCATGCCTGCCTCGATGTTTGTCCGACCCGGGCGTTTCCCGCGCCCTATCGCCTCGATGCGCGGCGCTGCATCTCCTACCTCACCATCGAGCACAAGGGACACATCCCGGCCGAGCTGCGCCTCGCCATCGGCAACCGCATCTATGGCTGCGACGATTGTCTCGCGGTTTGTCCTTGGAACAAATTCGCCAAAACGGCCCGTGAGACCTGCTTTGCCGGCAGCACCGATGCGGCGGCGCTGGCCGAGCTCGTCCAGCTCGACGACGCGGCGTTCCGCAAGCGCTTTGCCGGAACCCCGGTGAAGCGCACCGGCCGCAACCGCTTCGTTCGCAATGTCCTGATCGCCATCGGCAACTCGGGCAAGCCGGCGCTCGCCCCGCTCGCGGCCGCGCGGCTCGAGGACGCATCGCCGCTGGTACGCGCAATGGCGATTTGGGCGTTGGCGCGCCTCGGCAGGGCGACGGAGCTGCGCGCCGCGCGAGGGCGGCTTCTCCCACGCGAGGATGATTCAGGCGTGCGCTCCGAATGGACGAGCGCCCTCACCGAATAGACTCTAAATAAGGGAATTTCTCGGCCAGGATACGGCCGTTCTCTCGCTTAGGCTGTATTAAATCATTCGATTGACATATGCATTCGAATGAATTAGTAATGTCCCCTATGAGCGAGAGAGAACCCGATATCGTTCCCGCTGCCCGCGCCGGAGCGCGCCGCGAGGAGATGCGCAACCGGCTGCTCGAAGCCGCGATCGATGTCTTTGCGAGGCATGGCTATGACGGCGCTTCGACGCGCATGCTCGCGCGCGCGGCGGGCGCCAATCTTCAGGCCATTCCCTATTACTTCGGCGGCAAGGAAGGGCTCTACCTCGCCGCGGCCGACTACATCGCCGAGCGCATCCGCGGCCATGTCGGCCCGGTCGCCGCGCGCATCGGCGCAAGGCTGGCGGCGCAGGATCCGGCGCGGGGCGGCACGCCGCTCGCCGTCGCCGAGGCAGCAGCACTCCTCACCGAGATGCTGCGCACCGCCGCGCGGCTGATGCTCAGCGCCGAATCCGCGCATTGGGCGCGCTTCATCGTCAGCGAGCAGATGGAGCCGACCGAGGCCTTCGAGCGGATCTATGCCCGCGTGATGTCGCCCTTGCTCGAAACCGCGCGCGCGCTCGTCGGCCTCATCATCGGCGAGGATGCGGCGAGCGAAGTCGTGCGCCTGCGCACCCTCGCTTTGCTGGGACAGGTTCTGGTCTTTCGCGTCGCCCATGCTGCCGTCATGCGCCAGCTCGGTTGGCAGCAGGTCGGTCCGCGCGAATTCGCGCTGATCGACGCGATGATCCAGCGCAGCGTCGGCGGAATCGCCTGGGGCTTCGTCGAGGGCGTGTCGTCATGAAGCGCGTTCCGATCATCATCGCCGTCGTGGTCGTTGGGTGCGGCCTTGCCGCCTGGGCGCTCGATGTGCCGGGCCGTCTCGGCTGGCGCGCGCAAGGAACGGAGCCTCTCACCCTTTACGGCAATGTCGATATTCGCCAAGTCGAGCTCGGCTTCCGCGTCGCCGGCCGGCTCGACGCCATGAATTTCGAGGAAGGGCAGAGCGTCAAGGCCGGCGCGGTTCTCGCTCAGCTCGATGCCCGGCCCTATGACGACAAGGTCAAAGCGGCCGAGGCGCAGCTCGCCGTCGAGACCGCGACCTTGCAGAAGGTCGAGGCCGGGCCGCGCCCGGCGGAAATCGCCCAAGGCCGCGCCAATTTCGCCGAACGCCAGGCCGATCTCGCCAATGCTCGCCAGGCGCTCGAGCGCGCGGTGAAGCTCCGCCCGACCGGCGTGATCTCGCAAGCCGCGCTCGACGAAGCCAAGGCCGCCGAAGGCATGGCGGTGGCGCGTGCCGCGGCCGCGCAACAGGCGCTCGCCCTGCTCGAGGAAGGCTCGCGGCCCGAAGACATCGCCGCCGCCCGAGCCAACGCGCTGCTGGCGAAAGCCAATCTCGAATCGGGGGAAACCGATCTCGCCGACACCAAGCTCACCGCACCCGCGGACGGCATCATCCTGTCGCGCGTGCGCGAGCCCGGGGCGATTGTCGCACCGAGCGATGCTGTCTATGTGCTGTCGCTGACGCGGCCGGTCTGGGTGCGCGCCTATATCGGCGAGCCGCAGCTCGGCCGCATTCATCCTGGCATGGCGGTGACGCTGACCAGCGACAGCGCGCCGCATCACGCCTACCACGCCCATATCGGCTTCATCTCGCCGGTCGCCGAGTTCACGCCGAAATCGGTCGAGACGCCCGAGCTTCGGACCGATCTCGTCTATCGTCTTCGCGTCATCGTCGACGATGCGGATGAAGGCCTGCGCCAAGGCATGCCGGTCACGCTGACGATTCCGCTCGCCGCCCAGGCCAAGGCGGGGTGAGCGATGCCGCAAGCGCTGGTCGAACTCCACAACGTCACCAAGCGTTTCGATGCCGGACCCGCCGCGCTCGACGAGATTTCGGGGACCATCGAAAGCGGCGCAATCACTGGCCTTGTCGGCCCCGACGGCGCGGGAAAGACCACGCTGATCCGGCTCATGACCGGGCTGCTCTTTCCCGACAAGGGCTCGGTCGAGGTGCTGGGCTTCGACACCGCTTCCGATCCGGCTCCGATTCAATCCGGCATCGGCTATATGCCGCAGCGTTTCGGGCTTTATGAGGATTTGACGGTCGCCGAAAACCTCGCGCTTTACGCCGAGCTGCGCGGCCTGCCGAAGGCCGAGCGCGCGG
Source organism: Allostellaceae bacterium (assembly GCA_035277525.1). GTDB lineage: Bacteria > Pseudomonadota > Alphaproteobacteria > ATCC43930 > CGMCC-115725 > CAIKMD01. Next base: position 1,229 of record DATEKH010000052.1, on the reverse strand, counting down.
CGGTGTTCGACGAGCTGCTGCGCTTCACCGATTTGCAGCGCTTCACCGCCCGGCTCGCCGGCAAGCTTTCGGGCGGAATGAAGCAAAAGCTCGGGCTTGCCTGCGCGCTCATGCGCAAGCCGCGGCTTCTGCTGCTCGACGAGCCCGGCGTCGGCGTCGATCCGATCTCGCGCCGCGAGCTGTGGCGCATGGTGAAGGACCTCGCCAAGGAAGGCATCGGCATCGTCTGGTCGACCGCCTATCTCGACGAGGCCGAGGCCTGCGACACCGTCCTGCTGCTGAATGCGGGCAAGCTGCTCTTCACCGGCGCGCCGCGCGATCTGACCGCGCGGGTCGAGGGCCGTGTCTTTCGCGTGAGCCATATCGAAGGCCGGCGGCGGCCGGTGCTGGCGCGCGCGCTGGCGGAGCCCGGTATCATCGACGGCGTGATCCAGGGCGAGACGATCCGCCTCGTCGCATCCGCTGGAATCGCGGGCTTGCCCGCGCCGCCCGCGGAAGCCGGCCCCGCGGCCGAGCTGAGGCCGGTCGCACCGCGCTTTGAGGATGCGTTTGTCGATATTCTGGGCGGCGGTCCCGGCGGGCGCTCGCGCTTGGCCGAGGCGATGCCGACACTTCCGGCCCAGGCAAAGCCCGTGATCGAGGCGAAGGGCTTGACCAAGCGCTTCGGCGATTTCACCGCGGCCGACAACATCTCCTTCACCATCCCGCGCGGCGAGATTTTCGGCCTCTTGGGTCCCAACGGCGCCGGCAAATCGACCACCTTCAAGATGCTATGCGGGTTGTTGAAACCGAGCGCGGGCGAAGGCCGCGTCGCGGGCTTCGATCTCCGGCGCGATACGGCGGAAGCGCGCGGCCGGCTCGGCTACATGGCGCAGAAATTCTCGCTCTATGGCGATTTGAGCGTCGCGCAGAATCTCGAGTTTTTCGCCGGGGTCTATGGGCTATCCGGCCCACGGAAGCGCCGCCAGATCGCGCTGATGGCCGAGATTTTCGATCTCGGCCGCGAGTTGGGGCACAGCGCGCACGACCTCGCTCTGGGCTTCAAGCAGCGCCTCGCCTTGGCCTGCGCGGTGATGCACGAGCCCGAAGCGCTCTTTCTCGACGAGCCAACCTCGGGCGTCGATCCGATCACGCGGCGCGAGTTCTGGACGCATATCAACGGTCTCGTCGAGAAGGGCGTCACCATCCTCGTCACCACCCATTTCATGGACGAGGCCGAATATTGCGAC
>DATEKH010000051.1:0-27965 GCA_035277525.1 Allostellaceae bacterium | reverse complement strand
TCACACCTATCGGCCGCCGCGCGGTCGGCCGGTACTGGCGCTCGACGGCGTCTCGCTCGAAGTCGGGGAGCGGGAGTTCGTCGCCTTGCTCGGTCCGTCGGGTTGTGGGAAAAGCACGCTGCTCTATCTGCTCGGGGGGTTTCTCCCCTGCGAATCCGGCTCGATCTCTGTGAGCGGCAAGCCGGTGTCAGGTCCAGGACCCGATCGCGGCGTGGTTTTTCAGAATTTCGCGCTGTTCCCGTGGAAAACGGTGCGCCAGAACGTGCTCTACGGCCTCGAGAAGCAGCGCCTGCCCAAGGCGGAGCGCGAAAAGCGGGCACAAGAGCTGATCGATCTCGTGCATCTTTCGGGCTTCGAGGACAGCTACCCGTCCCAGCTTTCAGGCGGCATGAAGCAACGCGTCGCGATCGCACGCACTTTGGCGATCGATCCGCAAACCCTTCTGATGGACGAGCCGTTCGGCGCGCTCGATGCGCAAACGCGCACGCTGATGCATGAAGAGTTGTTGGCGATTATCCGCCGCACGCCGAAAACCGTGGTGTTCGTCACGCATGACGTGCGCGAGGCGGTTTACCTTGCCGACCGCGTCGCCGTGATGACCGCTCGGCCCGGGCGGGTCAAAGAGATCGTCGACACGCATCCGTCCAATGGCTCGCGGACGGAATTCATTCACACGCGCGAATATACCGACAAGGTCGACTATCTCTGGAATCTCGTGCGCGACGAAGCGATTCGCGCGCAGGAAGTGCGCGACTGATGAGCAATGACGTCGCATCCGTAGCCCCGCCGGCGCCGCGGACCGAGCGTCGCGTCGCGAAGCTGGGGCTGGGCGACGACAATATCGTGGTCCGCTACCTGCCGCTTGCCCTCTTGGCGATCTTGTGGGAGGTGGCGCCGCGGCTTCACCTGGTCGATCCGAGCGAGCTGCCGCCTCTTTCGGCTGTCGCAAAGGCCTGGGTCGGGCTGTTGCTCGACGGCGATTTATGGACGAACGGCGTTTCGTCCTTCTTCAACTGGTTCTTCGGGCTCGGCGGCGCGATCGCGATCGGCGTGCCGCTGGGGGTCACCATGGCGCGGTTCGCCGTGGTCGAGGACATCGCGAGCCCCGTCGTCAAGGCGCTCTATCCGATGCCGAAATCGGCGCTCATACCGGTCATGATTCTCTGGCTTGGTCTGGGCGCGGGCTCGAAGATCGCATCGATCGGCATGAGCTGCCTGCTGCCGGTGATCTTGAGCGCGTATAACGGCGCGCGCGGTGTCGATCAAACGCTCCTGTGGTCGGCGCGATCTTGCGGCGCGAACGAGCGCGACGTTCTTTGGGAGGTCGTTCTGCCGAGCGCGCTGCCCGAGATCCTCGCCGGCATCCGCAATGCGGTCGCAATTTCCTTCATTGTGCTCGTGGCATCGGAGCTTCTCGTCGGCCAGCGCGGCCTCGGCTATCTCATCTCCTTCCTCGGCGAGGGAGGCGTCTACGACGCGATGTTCGCGGTCGTCGTCACCGTCTCGGCGCTCGGCTTCTTCGCCGACCGCGCCTATCTCTATTTCATGCGGCGGACTCTCATATGGAGAGAATAAACACGCAATGGCGGCGCAAGCTGCTGCGCTCGTCGTCGGTCATTATTTTGGCGGTCGCCTGGGAGTGGGGCGCCCGCATGCATTTCGTTTCGGACTTCCTCTTGCCGTCGCTGTCTTCGGTGTTGGTGAGGCTGTTCGACGACCTCGTGTCGGGCGATTTGCTGATAGGGTTGGGACTGACGTTGGTCCGGACCTTTGCGGGGTTCTCCATGGCGGCGGTGGCCGGCGTCGTGATCGGCGTCACCATCGCGCGCTTTCGCCTGGTGCGCTGGTTCTTCGATCCGGTCGTCTCGGTCGGCAATCCGCTGCCCAAGATCGCGTTCCTGCCGATTTTCATTCTGTGGTTCGGCGTATTCGACTGGTCGAAGATCGCGATGGTCGCGTTCTCCTCGGTGTTTCCGGTCGTGGTCGCGACCTGGGCGGCAACCGAGAACGTCGATAAATATCTGATCTGGTCGGCGCAAAGCCTCGGTGTCAGCCGACGCGCGCTGCTGTGGGAAATCGTCCTGCCTTCCGCCATGCCGGAGGTGTTCACCGGCTTGCAGATCGCGCTTCCGATCTCGCTGATCGTCGTGATTATTTGCGAGATGACGATGGGCGGCGAGGGTCTCGGCGGCTCGATGATGACGTCGATGCGTTTCGCCGACTCCCCGGGTGTATTCTCGGGGATCGTCGCCATCGCCATCGTCGGCTCCGTCCTCGTGAAACTGATGGAGATGGTGCGCGCGCGGCTCCTGGTCTGGCATCAGGAATCCGTACGCCGCTGACGCGGAAATCTACGCGCCGAGCGTTGTTCCCGCGGCGATTCCAGCTTCATTGCCGGCGATCTTCGGACCATCGCCGATGCGGCAACGCAGAACCTCGATGAGCCCGCCCTGGGCGCAGATCGTGAAGCTCTTTTCCGAGATTTTCATCACTTGCCCAGGCTTGAATCCTTTGACCATGCCGAAGGTCCGCACCGGGATTTTCGCGGCGTCGAAAATTTGCAGCTTTTGCTCGCCAAGCTTGGTCCAGGCGCCCGGGGCCGGGTTGCAGCCGCGAATCAGGTTGTAGATTTGGTCGGCGTGCTTGCTCCAATCGATATGCGCCTCGGCCGCGCGGCACCAGCCTTCGTAACTCGCCTGTGACTCGTCTTGGACGGTCTCGCGGGCGCGCCCTCCCACCACGGCGTCGGCGGCTTCGAGCAGGGCCTTGATGCCGAGCGGAAAGATTTTATCGAAATAGACGCTGCCCAGCGTGTCATCGGGCGCGATCGCGACCTCCTTTTGCAGCAGCACCGCGCCCTCGTCGAGCCCGTCCGTAGGACGGAAGATCGTCAGCCCGGTCTTGCGACGGCCGTGAATGATCGCCCAGTTGATCGAGGAAGGGCCGCGATGCAGCGGCAAAAGCGAGGGATGAAACTGGATCATGCCGTGTTTCGGGATGGTGACGAAGGCTTGCGGCGCGAATTGCGTCACATAGGCCATGACGCCGAGCTCGACCTTCAGATCCCGCAGCGCCGCCAGCGCCTCGGGTGAACCGAGGCTCTTGAACTGGAAGGTCTTGAGGCCGCGTTCTGTGGCTCCGAGACGCAGCGGATCGGGACGGGCGCCGGGCGCTTCCGGCGCGGCAAAGACCCCAGCGATCTCGTCGCCGCGCTCCAAGAACGCATCGAGCGCCGCTTTGCCAAACGCCTGCTGACCGACAATCGCAATACGCATGAAGCCTGATCCTTTCGCTGCGGCGCGCTGACGCCATTATCCTAGAGCAAATCCGCCACGGGGTTTAGCGCTGCTGCGGCCGAGGCGGCGTCGCGCATGCGGGGCAGAGCGATGACGTTTATCCCGCGTGAGAAACGCGCGATCGTCGCGCGCGTTGCGGCAAGGTCGACCCCGCCCGGCGTCTCGCTGATGACGGTCGCGAGCACTGTCAAATTGCGACTTGTGAGAGCCGCGAGCGCCGTCAGGGCATGGCTGAGGGCGCCCAGATAGCTGCCGCCGACGAGGACCACCGGCACCTCGAGCGCCGCGATCCAGTCGAGCACCGTGTGACGCTCATCGAGGGGCACCATCACGCCGCCGATCCCTTCGATCAGCAGCAGGTCCGGCGCCTCGGCGATCGCGCGGCGCGTATAGGCCGCGAGGCTGGAGAAATCGAGCGCTTGTCCTGCCTGCCGCGCGGCCATGTCGGGCGAGAGCGGCGCGGCATAGCGCCACGGCGTTATGCGATCCAGCGTCTCGCGCATCGGCGGCCGTCCGAGCGCCGCCAACAGGATGCCGGAATCGCTGGTCTCGAGAGACGCCAGGTCGAAGCCGGTTGCGACCGGCTTCAGCGCGGCGACTTGGCGGCCGCGCTGGCGCAAAATCCGGATGAGCGCGGCCGTGACGAAAGTCTTGCCGACATCGGTACCGGTTCCCGTGACAAAGACCGCGCTCATCGCCGAAGACGCGCCGCAACAATTCCAGCCAGGCGCTCGATCTCGCTGTCCGGATGCTGAGCGCAGAAGGCAAGGCGCAGGCGTGCCGTCCCGTCGGCCACGGTCGGCGGACGGATGGCGGTGACGAGAAATCCCTCCTCTTCGAGCAGAAGAGAGGCGGCGAGCGCGGCGGATGCCGAGCCGATGACGATCGGGACGATTGGGCTCTGAGCTTCGCCCAACCCCGCCAGAGCGGTAAAGCGCCGCGCCTTGGCAAGCGGCCGTTCCGTCAAAGCGGGCTCTGCCGCTACAATATCGAGGGCGGCGATCGCCGCGGCAATCGAGGCCGGGGGCAGACCCGTCGAGTAGATCAGTGTGCGCGCGCGGCTATGCAGAAGATCGATCACGGCGCGCGACGCGCAGAGATAGCCCCCATACGAGCCAAGCGCCTTGCTGAGCGTCCCCATCTGCAGCGGGATATCCGCTGCGCCAAGACCGAGCGCCGCGCACGATCCACGGCCTTGGCCGAAAACCCCCACGCCATGCGCGTCATCGCTCATGAGCCAGGCGTCGCTGCGACGCGCAAGTTCGGCAAGCGCCCCAAGCGGTGCGACATCGCCGTCCATCGAGAATACGCCCTCGGTCACAATGAGCGCGTGGCGATAGTGCTGTCGCTCCGCCAGGATCGCCGCAGCCGCGCCGGCGTCATTGTGACGAAAGTTACGGATCGCGGCGCCGCTCAGCCGCGCGCCCGCCCAGATGCAAGCATGCACAAGCTCGTCGACGAGGATCAGATCGCCCGCGCCGACCAAGGCCGGGATGACGCCGGTATTGGCCAGGTACCCCGAGCCGAAAACGCAAGCCGCCTCCGTGCCTTTCAATCGCGCGAGCCGCGCTTCGAGCTCGGCGTAAAGCGGATGGTTTCCTGTGACGAGCCGCGATCCGCCCGACCCGGTCCCATACGCCGCAATCGCCGCTGCCGCCGCGGCGCGGACCGAAGGGTGCTGGCTCAGATTGAGGTAGTCGTTGCACGAGAAGGACAGCAGCCTGCGGCCGCCGCGCTCGATCCAGGCGGCGTCGTGGCGCGCGCTCGTCGCCAGGCGGCGGCGGAGATCCGTCGAGTCGAGCGCCTGAAGCTTTTCCGAGGCGAAGGCATCGAGCGATTGCATGGCGGAGTTCCGCTTGACCCGGCCGGCATATAGCGTTAGGCGAAGAGCCGCTCAAGACAAGGGCTTCGATATGCCGGATAGCAATGACGCGGTCGCGCTGCGTTACGATTGGACCCGCACCGAGATTGGCGCCCTTTTTGCGCTGTCGCTGCCCGAACTGATCTTCCGTGCGCAGCTCGCCCATCGGCGGTTTTTCGATCCGGAGACCATTCAGCTCTCGACCTTGCTGTCGATCAAGACCGGCGGCTGCCCGGAGGATTGCGCCTATTGTCCGCAAAGCGCCCATTACGAAACCGGCATGGCGGCTGGCAAATTGCTCGACGCCGACACCGTCCTCAGTGCGGCAGAGGCGGCGAAGGCCGGGGGGGCCACGCGGTTCTGCATGGGTGCGGCCTGGCGCGAGCCCAAGGACCGCGATCTCGAGGCGGTTTGCCAAATGGTCGCAGGCGTGCGCAGCCTTGGCCTCGAGACCTGCGCCACGCTCGGCATGTTGACGCTGGCTCAGGCGCAGCGCCTCAAAAGCGCCGGCCTCGACTACTACAACCACAACCTCGATACCTCGCCGGAGTATTACCCGAGCATCATCACCACGCGCGATTTTTCCGAGCGCCTCGCAACCCTGGAGCATGTGCGCGAAGCGGGTATCTCCGCGTGCTGCGGCGGTATCGTCGGCATGGGCGAAACACGCGAGGATCGAATTGGCATGATCCTCGCGCTCGCAACCCTGCCGCGTCACCCCGAAAGCGTGCCGATCAATCTTCTCGTGCAGGTCGAGGGAACTCCGCTCTTTGGCACCGACCGTCTCGATCCGATCGAATTCGTGCGCATGATCGCGGTCGCGCGCATCGCCATGCCGTCTTCCGTGGTGCGGCTGTCGGCTGGACGCGATGCCATGACCGACGAAATGCAGGCCTTGTGCTTCTTGGCGGGCGCCAACTCGATCTTTTGCGGCGATAGGCTCTTGACGACGCCCAATCCGGGCCGCAATCGCGATCGCGCTCTGATGGAACGCCTCGGCCTTCGGCCGATGGAGTAGGCGCCTTCATGACCCCTCAGCCGCCATGGCTCGGCGAAGGCCTGCGGCACCTTTGGCTGCCTTATGCGCAGATGAAGACCGCGCCGGCTCCCCTGCCGGTCCGTCGCGTCGAGGGATGCAGAATTATTCTCGACGACGGCCGCGAACTCATCGACGGCTTGGCGTCATGGTGGACGGCGTGCCACGGCTACCGCCATCCCCATATCGAGCAAGCCGTGACGCATCAGCTCGCCCTTTTGCCGCATGTCATGTTCGCGGGGCTGGTTCACGAGCCGGCAGCAAGGCTTTCCGCCCGGCTTGCGCGATTGCTGCCCGGCGATCTCGATCATGTGTTTTTTTCGGAATCGGGCTCGGTCGCGGTCGAGATCGCGCTCAAGATCGCTGTGCAATACTGGCTCAACACCGGAAAAGAGCGGTCCCGGTTCCTCGCCTTCCGCGACGGCTATCACGGCGACACGCATTGGGCGATGAGCGTCAGCGATCCCGAGCATGGGATGCATCGCGCGCTGCGGCGCGTCCTGCCGCGACAGATCATCGCCGATCTTCCCCGCGACGCCGCGAGCGCCGCGGCTCTCGAGCGCATCCTCGAACGCGAGGGTTCGGCGCTTGCCGCGGTGATCGTCGAACCGCTCGTTCAAGGTGCCGGCGGGATGGTTTTCCATGACGCCGAAACCCTGCGCAAAGTCGCCGAAGCGGCGAAGCGTCACGATCTTTTGTTGATCTGCGACGAAATTTTTACGGGGTTCGGCCGGACTGGATCGCTCTTTGCCTGCGAGCAAGCGCGTATCGTGCCGGACATCATCATGCTGTCGAAAGCCCTGACCGGAGGAACCTTGCCGCTGGCCGCAACGGTGGCGCGTCGGCCTGTCTTCGAGGCGTTTCTTTCGCGCGATCCGGACGCAGCTTTGATGCACGGCCCGACCTTCATGGCCAATCCCTTGGCTTGCGCCGCGGCTCTTGCGTCCCTCGATCTGTTCGAGCGCGAACCGCGGCTCGCGCAAGTGGCGTCGATCGCCGAGGAATTGTCGCGCGCGCTGGCGCCTTGCGGGCGCCTTGCCGGCGTAAAATCGGTCCGGGTCAAGGGCGCAATCGGAGTGGTCGAGCTCGAAGGGGCCGTTGACCGCGACGCCTTGATCCGGCGCTTCGTTGCCGAGGGCGTCTGGATCCGGCCGTTCGGCAACATCGTCTATGTGACGCCGCCACTCACGATCGAGCCTGCGGAGCTGACGCGGCTCACCAGCGCGATCGTCAAGGTCGTGAGCGACTAGGCTCTTTGCTCGAGATGCTAGCGGCGCGGGCCTCGGCGGCGCGTGCGCGCATCCGCTTCCAACGAGCGGACGATGATCGGGCTGGCCTGGTGATGCACCATGCGCCACGCGCCGGCTTCGCGTACGAAGATATTGGTGGCGATGAGATGTCCCGCATCGAGCTCCTCCTCGCACAGGACCAGCGCCACCTCGCCGTGCAAGAAAGCCTGATCGTCATGGCACATGACCCGTGGGCTTTCGGGATTGGCGAGGATGTCGCGCCAGCTCTTCAGCACGCCCGCGCGTCCCGACAGCGGAGTCCAGCCGGGATGGACGCAGGTTACGGGCGCTTCGCGCGCCCAGATCGCGTCCATCGCCGCCGCATCACGGCCGGCGAACGCACGATAGAACTCCAAATTCGCGCTCAAGACTGCGTCAATATCGGATGATGTCATCACCCGTCTTTTTCTCGGCGAGAGGGGTGTGGGCAAAGGCCGCGGAAGCCTGGCTGGGCGGAGGCCAGTCCGGGTCCTTGTGGCGGGGTATGGATCATATTGCAAACGCTTCGCAATCGCAGCTTGTTTTTGCTGGCTCGATGCGGGGCCAACGACGGCGTCCTGTTCCAGTTACTCAACGCCGCCGCATTCTTCAGTGCCAGGCGGCTAGACTAGGGGCGGCGGGCTGGAATGAGCCGGGACGCGCAGGGCGTGCCGCCGAGGTGCGTCGAATTGGGGGGCGGGGGCGCGCTGCTCGCCGGCGCGGCGCGGCGCCTCCCGCGAACAAAAGTTATTGCTCCTCGGGCTTTCGCTTTGTCGCGGCTGGTGTATCGCCGCCCGCTTGGCGCGCCCAGAAGAATTTTCCTACGAGCACGATGAGCGCGAATATCGCAACCGCGGCGGCGGTCGGACCGACCCAGCCGACGGAATGAATGAATTCGAAGAAGCGGCTGCCAAGCCAGTAGGTGAGGCCGCCCCAGAACCCGACCCACAGCGCCGCGCCGATCGAATTGTAGAGCAGAAAGCGCGGCCATGGCATTTCGAGACTGCCCGCGACGATTCCATTGAATTGGCGCAGCACGACGAAAAACCGCGCGATCACGACGACGATGTCGCCATAGCGGGCGAAAAACGCCTCGACCTTTTGCAGCCGCTCGGTCGTGATCCCGATGCGTCCGCCATAGCGCACCAGAACGCGGTGTCCGCCGAAGGCGCCGATGAAAAAGCCGATGCTGTCGCCGACGACCGCACCGAACCATGCCACCGGCAAAAGCCAAACGATGTTCAGCGTCCCGCGTGAGGCCAGCACCGAACCTGCAATGAGCATGGTTTCGCCCGGCGTCGGCAGGCCGAAATCCTCGAGCAGGATGCCAAAGAACACGGCGAGATAGCCGTAATCAGCGACAAAGCGATGAACTTCGTCGGCGAAGGTCAAATGGGTTCCCCGGGATCGCGAAGCGGCGTCGCATGCCTCTCTACGCGCAAAGCCGAACGGAGGCAACCGGCGCCGGCACCACGCCCGCCGCGAACCGGCAAAAGGAACACCAAGCGAACGTCGAACACGCCCGCCTGCTTTCTCCTTTCTCTCCGGAGCGCGCTTGCCGCGACGGGAACGGCTTGGCAAGAACCGGCGCTCGTGGCATGTGATCGGGATGAGTTGGGTCTCACCGGAAATTCCGTCACCGCCCGATCCGCCGCGTCAGGCCCTCCGGCAGGCCTACCGCATGGACGAGACGGAGGCGGTTGGAAGGATTCTGGCCGCAGCCCAAACCCCGCCCGAATCCCAGGCGCGCGTCGAGGCGCGGGCATCCGCGCTCGTCACCGAAGCGCGCCACCGCCGCCACGGCAAAGGCGGCATCGACGCGTTTCTCAACGAATTCGCGCTGTCGAGCGAGGAGGGAATCGCGCTCATGTGCCTCGCCGAGGCCTTGCTGCGGGTGCCCGACGCCGAGACGATCGACAAGCTGATTCGCGACAAGCTCGCCTCCGCGGATTGGTCGCGCCATCTCGGGCGCTCAAAATCGCTCTTCGTCAATGCTTCGACCTGGGCGCTGATGCTAACAGGAAAGCTGTTGCGCGAGGATCCCGACGCGCAGGATCTGGCATCGACGCTGCGGCGGCTTTTCGCGCGCACCGGCGAGCCCGTGCTGCGCCAGGCCGTGACTGCGGCCATGCGCATTCTCGGCCATCAATTCGTGATGGGACGGACCATCGAGGAGGCGCTTCTGCGTGCCAAGGCGATGGAAGTGCAAGGTTATCGATTTTCGTACGACATGCTTGGAGAAGCCGCCCGAACCTCGGACGACGCCGCGCGCTATGCCGAGCGATACCACCAGGCGCTCGAGGCGATCGGCACGACGATCAATGGCCGCGATTTGCGGCAGGCGCCCAGCATCTCGGTGAAGCTCTCGGCGCTCCACCCGCGTTACGAGGAAGCGCAACGCGCGCGCGTTCTGGCTACGCTGCCGCCGATATTGCTTGCGCTCGCGCAGCGGGCGAAAGCGTCCGGAATTGGATTGACGATTGACGCCGAGGAGGCCGACAGGCTCGAACTCTCCCTCGACCTGCTCGAAATTCTTTCCGGCCATCCCGACCTCGCGGGCTGGAACGGGCTCGGCCTCGCGGTTCAGGCCTACCAAAAGCGCGCGCTGCCGCTGCTCGACTGGCTTGCGGCTTTGGCACGGCGCGACAAGCGGCGCCTCATGGTACGACTTGTCAAGGGCGCCTATTGGGACACGGAGATCAAGCGCACGCAGGAGCGCGGCCTCGACTCCTTTCCGGTTTTTACCCGAAAAGCCTCGACCGACGTTTCCTATCTCGCCTGCGCCCGGCATCTGTGGCAGATACGCGATGTCTTCTTTCCACAATTCGCGACGCATAACGCGCATTCCGTTGCCGCCGTGATCGATCTCGCCGCGGGTGAGCGCAATTTCGAGTTTCAGCGGCTGCACGGAATGGGCGAGGCGCTGTACGACCAGATCGTGGGCACTGAAGCGGCCTCGTTTGCCTGCCGGGTTTACGCGCCGGTAGGCGGCCATGAAGATCTCCTTGCCTATCTGGTACGCCGGCTTCTCGAAAACGGTGCCAACACCTCCTTCGTCAATCGGCTCGTCGACGACACCGCACCGATCGCCGCTCTCGTTGCCGACCCGGTTTCACGTGTCGCTGCGCTCCGCGCCAAACCTCATCCCCGCATTAAGCTTGCGCGCGACCTCTACGCCCCGGAGCGCGTCAATTCCCGCGGCATGGATCTAAGCAACCGAGCGCAGCTCGCAGCTCTGGCCGAGACCTTGGCCCGCGCAGCCAGCGCGCCTTGGACTGCTGCGCCGATCATTGGCGCCACCGAATCGTCCGCGGCGCCGCTTCGTGAGATTCGCAATCCGGCGGATCGGCGGCAGGTCGTCGGAACCACCAGCGAGCCAACCGACGCACAGATCGAGGACGCACTGCACCGCGCGAGCGCGTCGGCTCCCTTATGGGACGCAACCCCTGCCGAAGATCGCGCGCGATTGCTCGACCGTGCTGCCGATCTCCTCGAGACACACGCCGAGACCTTCATCGCCATGATCGTGCGGGAAGGCGGACGCACGATCGTCGATGCGCTCGCCGAGCTGCGCGAGGCGGTCGATCACTGCCGCTATTACGCCACGCGCGCACGCGCGGATTTTGCCCGGCCGCTCGAGCTCGTCGGTCCTGCGGGCGAGCGGAACCTGCTTGCGCTGCACGGACGCGGTGCTTTTGCCTGTATCGCGCCCTGGAACTTTCCGCTCGCCATCTTCATGGGGCAGATGGCGGGAGCCTTGGCGGCGGGGAATTCGGTCATTGCCAAGCCCGCCGAGCAAACGCCGCTGGTCGCGGCCGCGGCCGTAAGGCTGCTCCGCGAGGCAGGCTTTCCCGACGATGTTGTGCAGCTCCTGCCCGGCGGACCCAAGACGGGCGCGGCCCTCGTCGCCGATCCGCGCATTGCTGGGATCGCTTTCACCGGCTCGACCGAGACGGCGCGCGCGATCAATCTGGCCTTGGCGCAGCGCTCCGGTCCGATCGTCCCGTTCATCGCGGAAACCGGCGGACAGAACGCAGTGATCGCGGATTCGACCGCGCTTCCCGAGCAGCTGGTCGCCGACGTGCTCGCATCCGCCTTCGACAGCGCGGGTCAGCGATGCTCTTCGGCGCGCGTGCTTTTCCTCCAGACCGATATTGCCGAGCGCGTCATCACCATGCTCGCGGGTGCAATGGATGAGCTCGTCATCGGCGATCCTGCGCTGATCGCGACCGATATTGGCCCGTTGATCGATGAAGAGGCGCGCGACGCGCTGCAGCGTCACGCCGACCGGATGACAGGAGCAGGCCGCCTCATCCGCGCGCTTTCGCTACCGGCTGACACCGAGCATGGAACCTTTTTCGCCCCTCATGCCTTCGAGATCGGCACGCTCGATCTGTTGCATGGCGAGGTTTTCGGCCCCATTCTCCACGTCATTCGCTGGCAAGGCGACAGGCTCGATGACGTTCTCGACGCGATCGACGCGACCGGGTTCGGGCTTACCCTTGGAATTCATTCCCGGATCGACGAGACGGTCCGGTATATCGCGGATCGATTGAGGATCGGCAACACCTATGTCAATCGCAATCAGATCGGCGCCGTGGTCGGCGTGCAGCCTTTCGGCGGGGAAAGGCTCTCGGGTACCGGCCCCAAGATCGGGGGCCCCCACTATCTTCATCGCTTCGCGACCGAGCGGGTGATTTCGATCGATACGACCGCCGCCGGGGGAAATGCGAGCCTTCTGTCCTTGAACGAGGACGACCCGGCATAGGCGTCGTTGGCGGGCGAACACTCGGACGAGACTTCTCTCCGATCACGAAATCGTCACGCTCACTGGGCAATACCGACAAAACACGCGGCGGGGAGGATCGGTCTTCGCCGCTTCTAGGCGATGGGGTCCGAGCGGCCTATATTATTGGATACGCGCTCACACCAGAGTAAGCGTCATGTCAGACAAAGACGCGAACGGCCAGCTTCAAAAATCGGCCCAGCGAACCGAGGTCGAGGAATTCCTGCGCAAAGTTGCGGCGATGCCCAAGGTTGCGCAGGAAGGCGCGCGCGGACGACTTATCTTCGCGATGGACGCAACGGCGAGCCGCGAGCCCACCTGGGACCGTGCATGTCGCATCCAGGGCGAGATGTTCGACGCGACGGCGGGGCTGGGCGGCCTCGACGTCCAGTTGGTGTTTTATCGCGGGTTCAACGAGTGCAAAGCCAGCCGGTGGCTGTCAAACGGGGCATCGCTGCACGCCGCGATGCGTGCCGTATTTTGCGTCGGCGGCGAAACGCAGATCGCCAGGATTCTGCGCCACGCGCTGAAGGAGGCGGAAGCCCGGCGCATCGGCGCCTTGGTTTTTGTCGGCGACGCCATGGAGGAAAAGCTCGATGAGCTTTGCGCGCTCGCGGGCAAGCTCGGTCTACGCGGCGTTCCGGTATTTGCGTTCCACGAAGGCACTGATCCGACCGCCGCTCGGGCGTTCAAGGAGCTCGCGCGGCTGACGCGCGGCGCCTATTGCCGTTTCGACGGCAACAGTGCGGATGAGTTGCGCTCCCTGCTTGGGGCGGTGGCCGCCTATGCCGCAGGCGGTCGACGGGCGCTCGCCGATTACGGGAAGGCAAAGGGCGGCGCCGCATTGCTGCTGGTACATCGCCTGAGCGGAAGCGAATAGCCTCGATGCCATACCTCATTTTCGGCGTCGTTTTGCTCGGGCTGCTACTGCTCGCAGCCCGCGCGATCGTGAATGCGGACGCGGCGCAGCTTGGGCGTTTTCTTGTATGGCTCGCCGCCGGAATCGGCATGACGGCGGCTGCCGCCGGGTTGCTCTTTCTCATCGTCACCGACCGCTGGGCGCCCGCCCTGGTGCTCGCCGGCGGGCTCGCGCCGCTCGTGTTACGCCGCCGCGCACGCTGGCGCCGCCGCTACGGCGCCGCGACCGGGGGCGGCGGCGAGCGGTCGGAGGTGCAAACCGAATTTCTGCGCATGAAACTCGAGCACGACACGGGAGTCATGACCGGTACGGTTCGCCGCGGGGCTTTTGCCGGGCGGGCGCTTGAGGATCTCGATCGTAGCGAGATGCTGACGCTATGGCGGCTGTGCCTGGCCGAAGACGAGCAGGGAGCAAGGCTGCTTGAGACCTATCTCGATCGTTTCAGGCCTGACTGGCGCAAAGGCGAGGGAGCAAGCGCGGGCTCCGGCGCGGGCTCCGGCGCGGTAATGACACGCGACCAAGCTTACGCGATTCTCGATCTCAAGCCTGGCGCCAGCCCAGACGAAATCAGGGAGGCGCATCGGCGTCTCATGATGAAGCTTCACCCCGACCATGGCGGCTCGACCTATTTGGCGGCAGAGATCAATCGCGCGAAGGACCTGCTTCTCGGCACGTAAACCGGTTATGAAAAGGTTAGCGCTTTCGGTATAAACCCATTTGGGAACAAGTGGGGGCAAGCCACGTTGTTGCCCTGGGCCTTTAACTGTGAGAAGCATGGTCGATGAGTCAGCGCATTCTCAAAGCGGTGTTTCCGGTCGGTGGATTGGGGACGCGCTTTCTTCCGGCGACCAAGGCGATGCCCAAGGAGATGCTGCCCGTGGTCGACAAACCGCTCATCCAATACGCCGTTGAGGAGGCGCAGGCGGCTGGAATCGAGGAATTCATCTTCGTTACCGGTCGCTCGAAGACCGCGATCGAAGATCATTTCGACTATCCTTACGAGCTCGAAGACACGCTGGAGGAACGCTCGAAGGACGCTGAGCTCCGGGCTATTCGCTCTTGGATGCCGCGGCCGGGACAGGTCGCCTACACGCGTCAGCAACACCCGCTCGGGCTCGGACACGCGGTTTGGTGCGCGCGCCGCCTCGTCGGAAACGAACCTTTCGCGGTGCTTCTCGCCGACGATTTGGTGCTTGCCGAAAAGCCATGCCTCAAGCAGATGGTCGAGGCCTACGAACAGACCAAGGCCAACATCGTCGCCGTGGTCGATGTCCCGCGCGAGCAGACGAACCGCTACGGCATTCTCGATATCGAACGCGATGATGGACGGCTGGTGAAGGTCAAGGGCGTGGTAGAAAAGCCGGCGCCCAAGGACGCGCCTTCGACGCTGAGCATCATCGGGCGGTACATCCTCGAGCCGCAGGTCTTCGACCATCTCAGCAAGTTCGAGCGTGGAGCCGGCGGCGAGATTCAGCTCACCGATGCGCTGTCGCAGCTTATCGCAGCCCGTCGCGACTTCTTCGGGCTGCGCTACGAAGGAAAACGTTTCGACTGCGGCGACAAGGCGGGCTTCTTCGAAGCCAATCTCGCCTTCGCGCTGGCGCGGCCGGATATGCAGTCGGCGGTGCGACGGATCCTCGCCGCGTATCGCTGAACGAGGGAAGTAATACATGGACGACCACGCGGCGGGCGGTCATCGCTTCAATCCGACCATTCTGCGCGAATACGACATTCGCGGCGTGGTCGGCGACACCCTGCACGAAGACGATGCCCGCGCCATCGGACAAAGCTTTGCCGCGGTGGTGCATGAAGCCGGCGGACGATCGGTCGCGGTCGGCCGGGACGGCCGCTTGTCGTCGCCCGCTCTCGAATCAGCATTGGTCGCCGGACTTTCCAGCAGCGGCATCGACGTCGTTCGCATTGGGCTCGGCCCCACGCCGATGCTCTATTTCGCCGCGAACACGCTCGACGTCGACGCCGCAATCATGGTGACGGGTTCGCACAACCCGCCGGCCCATAACGGCTTCAAGATCACGCTGCGAAAGAAGCCGTTCTTCGCCCGGGATATCGTGCGCCTGGGCGAGATCGCGGCGCGGGGACAGTTCCCGCGTGGCAAGGGCCGCGTCACCGAGCGCGCCGTTCTCGACGCCTATGTTGCGAGGCTGCTCGCGGACTATGACGGGCGCAAGCCGCTGTTCGTCGCGTGGGATGCTGGAAATGGCGCCTCCGGCGACGCTTTGCAGCGTCTGGCGGCGAAATTGCCCGGCCGTCATCTTCTGCTCAACGAAAAGATCGATGGACGTTTCCCGGCGCACCATCCCGACCCGACCGAGACAAAAAACCTTATTCAGTTGCAAGAGACCGTGCGGCGCGAAGGCTGTGATCTCGGGATCGCCTTCGACGGCGACGCCGACCGCATCGGCATCGTCGACGGCCAAGGCCGCATCCTGTGGGGCGATCAATTCATGGTGCTGATGGCGCGCGACGTGCTGCGCGCGAAGCCTGGCGCAACCATAATCGCCGATGTCAAGGCGAGCCAAGTGCTGTTCGACGAAATCGCGCGCATGGGCGGGATTCCGCTGATGTGGCGAACGGGGCATTCGCTCATCAAATCGAAGATGGCCGAGACCGGCGCCCCGCTGGCCGGCGAGATGAGCGGTCATATTTTCTTCGCTGATCGCTATTACGGCTATGACGACGCTCTCTACGCGGCCGTGCGCGTGCTGGGAATTATCGCGCGGGGTGATCAGACCCTCGCGCAGTTCCGCGATACGCTGCCGCAAGTCGTGAACACGCCCGAATTGCGGTTCCCCTGTTCCGACGACAGAAAATTCTCCGTCGTCGAGGAAGTCCGCGCCCGGCTCGAGGCTTCGGGCGCGAGCATCGCCGCGATCGACGGCGTTCGCGTGAAGGCAGCCGATGGCTGGTGGCTGCTGCGGGCATCCAACACGCAGGACGTGCTCGTCGCGCGCGTCGAGGCGCGCAGCGATTCAGGGCTCGAAGTCTTGAAAAGGCAGCTCGTCGATCAGCTGTGCGCCAGCGGGATTACTCCGCCAGATTTTTAGACGCTGCCGGCGACGCCGCCATCTGCATCGAGGGTTCCAGCACCGCGCAGGCGCGATGAGCGCGACGCAGGATGTGGCAAGCGCTCTGGGCCTGCTTTTCCGTCAGATTGACGATACGCGCCTGATAGGTCGTGTGCCTCTTCGAATGCGCGGCGACGAGGACGACAGCCTTGCCGCGCTCGGCCGGAAGATGCGACAGCGCAATGCTCCCGGCATGAGCCGCTGCGGCCTTCTGCCGATATGCGCCAACCTGAATGCTCCAACCCGTATTCGGCTTGCGCACCGGCGTCGCCGCCTCCGCCTGGCCAATGGGCGAGAGGTTCGCGACCGCATGCGCGGCGTGATGAGCCAGAACATGCAGAGTCGATTCGCCCTGGCCTGGCCGCATCGCTCTGGCGTTGCTCGCGACCATCTGGTTGTCGGGCATGATCTTGCCAGCAAACGCCGTGTTGAGCAGGGCCGCCATCTTGAGATCGCGCGAATGAGCAGATTGGCCGCCCATGACCACGCCGATGAGCCGGCGGTCGTTGCGCACCGCCGAGGCCGCGAGGTTGAAGCCCGAGGCGCGGATAAATCCGGTCTTGATGCCGTCCATGCCGCGGAAGCTGTTCATGAGATGATTGTGATTGCCGTAGGTGACGCCGTGATACGTGAAGTCCTCGGTCGCGAAATATTTATATTCACGCGGAAAATCGAGATAGAGACGGCGCGCGAGCACCGCGGTATCCCGGGCCGTCGTGCGCTGCAGCGGATCGGGGAGACCCGAGGCGTTGTCGTAATTGGTATGCTCCATGCCCATGGCATGGGCGACATGCGTCATCTTCTCCGCGAAAGCGTGCTCGGTGCCCCCCAAACCCTCGGCGAGGACCACGGCGGCATCATTGGCGGATTGGGTGACAATGCCCAAAATCAGGTCGCGAACCGGTACCGACTCGCCGGCAACAAGATCGAGCTTGGTGGGTTCCTGGGCGGCGGCGTGAGCCGACACCGGGAAACGCTGATCGAGGGTGATCTCTTTGCGCTCCAGCGCGTCGAAGGTGAGATAGAGCGTCATCATCTTGGTGAGCGACGCCGGGTATGTCACCGCGTCGGCGTTTGATTCGCTCAAGACCTGTCCGGTCTGCGCATCGATGACGATCGAGGAATGCTTGGCGGCGAGGGCGCTTTCGGCGCCGCCGCTGAGCGCGCTCGCGAGGATGAGGGGGAAGACCGCCGACGCCAAAAATCCACCCGAGCGAACCCGAAAAACCTTCACCGAAGCCCCCAAAAGTCGCAATGCGCCAAAACGTGAATACAAAAGCGAAAATACGTTAACAAGTCATTGAATCAAAATCCAGTTCTAGATTGCGGCGGTTGCGACAATTTTGTGGCGGACGGGCAACCGGATTGTGCAGCGCACAAAAGGCCTTGAGAGGCGCGTTGAGACGGAGCTAAAGTCTATATTGCAGCGCACCATTAACCATTGTGCCGCGCGGCCGGCGCTGCGGTCCCGCCGCGTTTTGAGGAGGCCGAGCATGGCGCAAAAGTCGAAGAAAGCCGCAATTCCCGTGGACGCCGCGCCCGCGACCGCGCTGCCGCAGCCCGAAGCGTCCGAGCCGCAAGACCGCCCGGCTGTCGCCGGCTTTTCCTATGCCGCGCTCGCCGCCTTCGGGCGCGACAATCTCGAAGCCGCGGCCAAGGCCAATGAGGCGCTGGCCGAGGGCCTCGAATCGATCGGCGAGGAATTGATGGCCTGCGCCCGCGAGGCTTTCCAGAGCGCGACCGAGGCCGCGCGCGGGCTCCTCGGCGCGAAGACGCTCGAGGATGTGCTGAAGCTCCAGACCGATTTCGCCAGGCGCAACCTCGACGGGCTCATGAGCGGCACGGCGAAGCTCTCGGAGATCGGCTGCACGGTCGCGAGCGAGACCATGGCGCCGCTGGGCGGCCGCGTCGAGGCGGTGATCGCCCAGCTCGTGCCGTCCGAGGCAAAGCCCGCCGCCTGAGCGGCGCGCGCCGGCGCCCGTCTGCGGCGCTCCGGCGCTCTGCCTGGAGGCGCTCGCCCGAGAAAAAAACGCGAGGGCCGCCGGCGCGGCTTTCGCCGGCGTTAAGGAAACCGCGCTAGGCTTTGCCCCCTAAGGCCTGGGGATCGTTCCGAGAAAGCTCTTTGCCCCGGCCCCGCGCTAACCATATCATAGACGGGCGAGCGTGAGATTGGAGAGCAACGCCAGGCCCGCTAGGGCGCAGCAGACGCGATGCGATGAGCGATATCGAGAAGCGCAATGGCACCGAAGGCCCGAGCACGGGCGTGATCGTCAAGCCCAAGGCGAAGACGAAAAAGCCCTCGATGTACAAGGTCTTGATGCTGAACGACGATTACACGCCGATGGAGTTCGTCGTGCACATCCTCGAGCGCTTCTTCAACAAGAATCGCGAAGAGGCGACCCGCATCATGCTGCATGTCCACCGCCGCGGCGTCGGCATTTGCGGGGTTTACACCTACGAGGTCGCGGAGACCAAGGTGACCCAGGTGATGGATTTCGCCCGCCAGCATCAACACCCGCTGCAATGTACCCTGGAGAAGGACTGAACCGCGCCGGAGCATCTTGACCGCCCCCTTTTGGCCCTCATCGAAGGAATCCCGGTTTCATGTTGTCGCGTAACCTCGAAAAGACCCTCCATCGCGCGCTCGCCTATGCCAATGAAAGGCGGCACGAATACGCGACCCTGGAGCATCTGCTCCTCGCCTTGACCGAGGACCAGGACGCGATGGCGGTGCTGCGCGCCTGCACCGTCGATGTCGACAAGCTGCGCCGCGATATTCTCCATTACGTCGACAACGAGCTCGGCAATCTCGTCTCGACCCATGTCGAGGACGCCAAGCCCACCGCCTCGTTCCAGCGCGTCCTTCAGCGCGCGGCGATCCATGTCCAATCCTCGGGCCGCGAGGAGGTGACCGGGGCCAATGTGCTGGTCGCGATGTTCGCCGAGCGCGAATCGAACGCGGTCTATTTCCTGCAGGATCAGGAGATGACGCGGTTCGACGCGGTCAATTACATCTCGCACGGCATCGCCAAGGCGCCCGGCCGCTCCGAGACGCGGCGCGCCCAGGGCTCCGACGAGGACGAGCGCGCGGAAAACGGCGGCGGCAAGCAGAAGCGCGGCCATGACGCGCTCGATGCCTATTGCGTCAACCTCAACAAGAAGGCGCGCAACGGCAAGATCGACCCGCTGATCGGCCGCGAGATGGAGGTCGACCGCACCATCCAGATCCTGTGCCGCCGGCAGAAGAACAACCCGCTCTATGTCGGCGATCCGGGCGTCGGCAAGACCGCGATCGCCGAAGGCCTCGCGCGCCGCATCGTGCAGCGCGAAGTGCCCGAGGTGCTGCAGAACGCCACCATCTACGCGCTCGACATGGGCGCGCTCCTCGCCGGCACGCGCTATCGCGGCGATTTCGAGGAGCGCCTCAAAGCCGTGCTGTCGGAGCTCGAGGCGATGCCCGGCAGCGTGCTCTTCATCGACGAGATCCACACCGTGATCGGCGCCGGTGCCACCTCGGGTGGCGCGATGGATGCATCGAACCTTTTGAAGCCCGCTCTCGCCTCGGGCAACATCCGCTGCATCGGCTCGACCACCTATAAGGAATACCGCAACTACTTCGAGAAGGATCGCGCGCTCGTCCGCCGCTTCCAGAAGATCGACGTCAACGAGCCGACGGTCGAGGACGCGGTGAAGATTTTGCGCGGCCTCAAGCCCTATTACGAGCGCCACCACAAGGTGCGCTATACCGCCGAGGCGATCCGCACCGCGGTCGAGCTGTCGCATCGCTATATCGGCGACCGCAAGCTGCCCGACAAGGCGATCGACGTGATCGACGAGGTCGGCGCGGCGCAGATGCTGCTGCCCGAGAATAAGCGGCGCAAGACCATCACCGGCAAGGAGGTCGAGGCGGTGGTGGCGACGATCGCGCGCATCCCGCCCAAGAGCGTGTCGCGCGACGACAAGGAAGTCCTCAAAAATCTCGACCGCGATTTGAAGACCATGGTGTTCGGCCAGGATTCGGCGATCGAGACCCTGGTCGCGGCGATCAAATTGGCGCGCGCCGGGCTGCGCGAGCAGGAAAAGCCGATCGGCTCCTATCTCTTCTCGGGGCCCACGGGCGTCGGCAAGACCGAGGTCGCGCGGCAATTGGCGAGGACGCTCGGCATCGAGCTGACGCGCTTCGACATGTCGGAATATATGGAGCGGCACACCGTCTCGCGCCTCATCGGCGCGCCGCCGGGCTATGTCGGCTTCGACCAGGGCGGCTTGCTGACCGACGCGGTCGACCAGCATCCGCATTGCGTGCTCTTGCTGGATGAGATCGAGAAGGCGCATCCCGATCTCTTCAACATCCTGCTGCAGGTGATGGATTACGGCAAGCTCACCGATCACAACGGCAAGAATGTCGATTTCCGCAATGTCATCCTGATCATGACCACCAATGCCGGCTCCTCGGACCTGGCCAAGCCCGCGATCGGCTTCGGCAGCGAGGTCCGGACCGGCGATGACCACGAGGCGATCAATCGCATGTTCACGCCCGAGTTCCGCAACCGGCTCGACGCGATCATCTCGTTCTCGGCGCTCAGCCCCGCCACCATCGGCCGCGTCGTCGACAAGTTCATCCTCCAGCTCGAGGAGCAGCTCGCCGACCGCAATGTGCAGATCGTGCTCGACGACGAGGCGCGCAAATGGCTCGGCGTCAAGGGCTACGACAAGCTCTTCGGCGCAAGGCCGCTGGGCCGAATCATCCAGGAGCATGTCAAGAAGCCCTTGGCCGAGGAGCTGCTCTTCGGCAAGCTGGTCAAGGGCGGCGTGGTCAAGGTCTCGCTCGACAAGGAGACGGACAAGCTCGCCTTCGCCTTCGAGGAAGCCTCGGGGCCGGCGCGCCCGGCGACGCCCGACGAGCCCGACGCCCCCAAAGAGCCCGAATACGTGGAGTAGGGATGGCGCGCTCGACCGTTTCCTTGGCGACAGAGCTGATGAAGCTCACGCCGGCAGAGCGCATTCAGCTCGCCGAGGATCTCTGGGACAGCGTGGCGGCCGATCCGGCGGGTTTGCCGCCGCTCACCGAAGCGCAGCGCGAGGAGGTGCAGCGCCGGCTTGATGAGCATGCGCGCGATCCCTCTTCGGCCGGTGCTTGGGACGAGGTGCGCACAAGGCTTTGGTCGCGTCTCGGCTGATGCCCTCGATCGCGTTTCGGCCGGAGGCCGAGGCGGAATTGGCGGAAGCCGTTGATTGGTACGAGGCGCGCGGACGCGGCTTGGGGGCTGAATTCCTCCGCGCGCTGGATGCGGCGCTCGCTTCCGTCCAGCGCAATCCTCTTGCTTATCCCGTTGTGCTGGCGCCGGCGCGGCGGGCCGTGCTGCGGCGCTACCCTTACAACTTGATCTATGTGCCCGCGGATTCCGGCGATGCGATTCTTGTCGTTGCCTGCTTTCACGGCGCGCGCGATCCGCGGCGCTGGCAAAGGCGACTGTGAATACCCTCGCCGTTGCGCGCGGGTTTCTGCTGATGCAATCCGAATACGTGGAGTGGGGGCGTTATCCTATAGAGCTGTCGGCAGAAAAGGCGCCTTAAGGGCGGCCTTTTGTTGGCGCTCGGGTCGGATCTACGCTTCCCGGTTCGCCAACACGTTCCCAGACTCACGTTCTATTGCCAAGGTGAATAGCGCTTAACCACGTTTCTTTGCTATTTTAGCGAGAAGTGAATACCTTTCTGCTCCCTGGTTTTGATAATCTAAGCCATTACATCAGAAAATTCGTGAGACCGGGGGCAGGGGATGAGTACGGGGGTGATAGCTTCGATTCGCGATCGACTCTTGAAGGAGCGCGAGGCTCTTCTCGATCTTTCGGCGCGCAATCGGTTGCTCAATACTCCGCTGCGGACTCGTAACATTCGGACAATCGAGATTGTCGATGAGAAATCGACTGAGGTGTTTCGCCTTCTGAGCGAAGGCAAATCGATGACTTTTCTTCCCGGAATTCAATTAAGCGACGGTGAGCACGCCGAACTACAAGCCGATGATAATGAGACGGGCGGGATTCCCCAGCCGGACGAAAATGAAACGGTCGACGATCGCGGGATAGCTACACGGCATTCCGACACAAAGCTACAGACGCGCCTCACTTCTGAAGGCTTGCAGAAACGCCTATTCGACATCTGGTACGACGCGCGCACTCTCGAGGAGGAGCAGGGCGTAAACATTCTTTATCTCGCTCTCGGGTTGCTGCGTTGGTTTGATAGCGAGACTTCGGAAATCGTGCGGCACGCTCCGATCGTGTTGATGCCTATCATGCTCGAACGTAGTAGCGCGGCCGACCGATTTCATTTGAAAACGCGAGGCGAATCTCCTTCTCCCAATCTTACGCTGCAAGCAAAGATGAAAGCCGAGTTCGGCATCATTATCGATGACTTTGCAGACGAGGACGCGGTCGATATTAGTGCTTACATGGCGAGCGTTGCCCAAACCGTTTCGAAACAAAAGCGTTGGGAGGTCCTCCCCGACGCAATGGTATTGGGTTTCTTCTCTTTCGCCAAATTTCTCATGTACCGTGACCTTGATCCTGATAATTGGCCGGAAAGCACTGCGATCGGCGACCATCCTCTAATATCGGCCCTTCTTCGAGATGGGTTTCCAGAGAGCCCGCCGTTAATTGGCGACGACGTTTCGGTGGACGTCGCGGTACCGCCGCTCGAACGCAACCATGTCGTGGACGCGGATAGTTCGCAGGCTGTCGTGATTGCAGAGGCGGCCAACGGCAGAACCTTGGTTGTCAAAGGACCGCCGGGTACGGGAAAATCGCAAACGATCACCAACATCATCGCAGCTGCTGCTGCGAAGGGCCGCAAAGTTCTGTTCGTCGCAGAAAAGATGGCTGCGCTAGAAGTAGTGTATCGTCGTTTGCAGCATGCGGGGCTTGGTCCCCTTGCGCTTGAACTGCACTCTAACAAGATCAACAAACGTACGGTGTTGGAAGAGTTACGCCGAACGAAAGAAGCAGCACAAAAGCATCCCCGCGGCGATATATCGGTGATTCAGAAGCTTGGCGAGACTGGCGGGCAGCTGAACGCCTTTGCCGATCGACTACATCTGTCCCTTCGTCCATGCGGTCTTACGCCCTATCAGGTCATGGGGCGTCTCGTGCGTGCTCAGCAGTTGGGTGGGACACCGGGTTACGAGTTGATTGGCGCTGATAGTTGGACGCCCTCTGAGTACAAGGAGCGAGAAACGATCGTTGCCGAGCTGGCGGAGCGGTTAAGGGAGCTGGGACCTCCACCAGCTCATGCTTGGCGAGGCGTACGCCGTGATGCAGTCGATCCCAGTGAACAGGACACTCTGTTGCGCCAGATTGGGATGCTCCGCGATGCTCTGGCCAGCGCAATGGAGGCTAGTGAGGCAGCGAATAGAATTCTCGGCGCTCCTCACGCGACGAGTTTGGGCAATCTCGAGAGCTCGCTCGCCTATCTTAAGGCCGCGCAAGATATACCAACGGTTATCGACCGCTCCGCACTACGATGCGCGGAATGGCGGCAGGATGTTCACCGACTGCAGCGCCTGGTAGCTGTGGGTGAGGACTACAGTAAAAAGCGCCAGCGGATCGACGCTCTCGCCACGCCGACGGCCTGGACGGCGGATTTTGCGGCGATTCGACGCTCAATAGCTAGAAAAGGATCCAAAGTCTTCCGATTCCTTAGCGGCGAATATCGAAGCCAACTCGCGCTCTTGCGTTCCTATTTAAAGAGTCCCTTGCCGAAAAAAGTGGCTGATCGATTGGCGCTTATCGATGAAATCACGGAGGCACAGGAGACAAAGCGAGCTTTCGAATCGGTGGAAGTCCTTGGAAAGGCGTTTGGCCGTCTCTGGGTCTTCGACCGTAGCGATTGGAAAGAGCTTGCACAGGTGCTCGCGTGGAGAATTGCCCATGGGCATCTGCCCGATAGCACCTGGCCAGCTCTGGCGGATGCAAATATTGACGAACTCACGGAAGCTGCTTCGCGATTGAACATTTCGCTTTCTGAAGTCCGGCAGAATTTAGGGTCGTTGATCGAATTTCTCGATCTTGATCTTCGATATGCCTTTAAGGCGGATTACGTTGAACAAATTTTGCTCGACGATCTGTCTGGAGCGCTCGAACGTTGGGCGCAAGAGATTGAGACATTATCGAGATTCATTGCGTTTGCTACTAGGGGGCGTGTACTCGAAGGATTGGGCGCAGCCTCGCTCGTCAAAGGAATCCATGATGGGCGACTTGATCCCGTAACCATCGGGCTCGCATTCGAGCGGGCTTGGTGTGAAACGTTGCGACGATCCATGTTTAGAGCGTGGCCCGAGCTACGTGCATTTGATGGGCAGTCGCACGACCGGTTGGTCCAGGCTTTTCGTCAACTCGACCGCGCCCGTATCAGCCTTGCACGGGAACAAATCGCGTCGATGCATTCAGAGCAACGGCCTCGCGCGAATGGCGGCGTTGGCCCGTTGGGGGTTCTAAATGCGGAGCTGGCCAAACGAAGGGCGCACTTACCGATCAGGCAACTTCTTGACAAGGCGGGACCTGCTATTCAGCAACTCAAACCTGTCTTTATGATGAGCCCGCTGTCCGTCGCACAATTCTTGAAGCCCGGCGGGCTACGCTTTGATGTCTTGGTCATCGACGAAGCGAGCCAGATTGAACCAGTTGATGCACTTGGAGCAATCGCTCGCGTAGAGCAACTCGTGGTAGTCGGCGACCAGCGCCAATTGCCCCCGACCTCTTTTTTTAAAAAGCTTACTGGCGAGGAAGACATAGATGAGGACGAACTCGACGTAGCTTTGCAGGCAAAAGACGCGGAAAGCATTTTGGATCTGTGCCTCGCGAAGGGCGTACCAGATCGGATGCTGTGCTGGCATTATCGCTCGAAACATCAATCGCTTATCGCTGTCTCCAATAAAGAATTTTACGACAACAAACTGTTCATCGTTCCGAGTCCTTATGATGCTATCGCCGGAATGGGATTGCATTTCCATCTGCTCAAAGATGCTCCATATGATCGGGGTGGAACCCGCACCAATCCCGCTGAGGCGAGGATCGTTGCGCAGGCGGTCATGCGACACGCTATCGAAACCCCGGATCAGAGTCTCGGAGTAGCTACGTTTTCGGTGGCTCAGCGGCAGATGGTTCTAAAAGAGCTTGAACTCCTTCGGCGGGCGCATCCAGAGACGGAAGACTTCTTCGGTGCGAATGCATCGGAACCATTCGTAGTAAAGAACCTTGAAAATATCCAGGGCGACGAGCGCGACGTCATATTTATCTCTGTTGGTTATGGAAAGACTGAGGAGGGATACCTGGCGCATGCCTTTGGCCCTCTTAGTGCCGAAGGAGGCGAACGCCGTCTGAATGTGCTTATCTCGCGCGCAAAGCTCAGGTGTGAGGTGTTCTGCAATTTTACAGGTGCAGACATCGACCTCGAGCGCACTCGATCACGCGGAGTTGCAGCGCTAAAATTGTTTCTCACCTTCGCCGAGACAGGAAAGTTTGGACTCGGAGAAATAACGGGCGGCGATCACGACAGCGAGTTTGAAGCGCAAGTATGCGATAAATTGCGAGCTCTGGGTTACAACGTCAAAGCCCAGATCGGTGCTTCAGGGTTTCGCGTCGATTTGGCGATCGCAGATCCAGAGAAGCCCGGACGCTTCGTTCTCGGCATAGAGTGCGACGGCGTGCAGTACCACTCCTCTCGATCTGCTCGCGACAGAGATCGGTTACGCCAGCAGGTGCTAGAAGCGCACGGGTGGATTATACATCGAATCTGGAGTGCTGATTGGTACCTTCGGCCGCAGGAGGAGCTCAAGAAAGTCGAGACGGCGATTGCTGCAGCGAGAGCCGAATGGCGCGAGAGGGATGAAAGGAGCGTCGTGAACCCTAAAGCCGTCCCGATTGCCTTCGAAACTGGTGTTCACGATGACGATACAGTCATAGGAGGAGGAGTCCACGAACCAAGCTCATCATTTGAGCACGAGAGGGTGCTGTACAAAGAAGCGTCGTTCGCCGTGAATCGGTCGGTCGAGCCACATCAAGCACAGCTTGCGGATATGGCTGCCTACGTAGTGAAGATCGTGCAAATCGAAGGGCCGATTCATCTTGACGAAATTTCGGTTCGGATACGAGCGCTTTGGGGATTACAGCGGGCTGGTTCCCGAATCCGCTCGGCAGTTGAGCGGGCGGCGGGGGTTGCGGCTCAGCGGGGGCTTATAGCTGGTGAAGAGTTTTTCATCGTTCCAGGAAGCCCCATCGCGGTGCGCGATCGTTCGCAAGTTGCGTCGCCGACCTTGCGCAAACCAGAAATGTTGCCACCAAAAGAAATTGAATGTGGCCTTCTTAAGGTTGTCGGAGAGAATTTCGGCGCCACTCGGGAAGAGCTTGTGCATGCGGTATCGCGCCTGTTTGGATACGCGTCCACCAGTGCACAACTAAAAGCAGTGATCGACGCAAGTATTGACCGGCTGCTGAGAGCTGGACAGTTGGAGACGCGAGGCGATCTCCTGGTCGAGGTGGCGCATCGAGATGCCTGAGGCCGAGGAGCTGCTCTTCGGCAAGCTGGTCAAGGGCGGCGTGGTCAAGGTCTCGCTCGACAAGGAGACGGACAAGCTCGTCTTCGGCTTCGAGGAGGCGGCGCCGCGGCCCGCGACGCCCGACGAGCCCGACGCCCCCAAAGAGCCCGAATACGTGGAGTAGGGATGGCGATAGCGCCCCCCTCCCTAACCCTCCCCATCGAGGGGGGAGGGAAGAGAACCGCGAAGCGGTTCGAGGGTGGGGGTGAAAGCGCAAGCGGAATAGCTGTCGGCAGAAAGGCCGCCTCCTGGCGGCCTTTTTGTTGGGATGGCTGCAAGCCGATCGCGCGTCCCCTCATCCCGAGCCTGTCGAGGGACGAGACGCCCGCTTCGCGGGCTCCTCAGGATGAGGAAAAAAGGGCGAAGGGCATCGCCGTTTGATGCCGTAAAAATTCTCACCTCATCGTGAGCAGCGCTCCGCGGGAGCGGAGCGCGTGTCGCCTTTCGTTAAGCTCATGGGACGCACGCTGCTTTTGCGGCGTCAATCGCGAAGGCGCTTTACAGATGTCGTTCCGCAAGCCAGCTTAACAGGGCATCGATCAAGGGCTGTGTATTACCGGCGAAGGTATGACCTTCCATACACGGTGAGCGCCGATCGGGAACGCGCACGTAGGTAATCTCCTGGACGAGCGAGCCTTCTGCGTGCCCAGCGCTGAGCAGCGCATGCGGTTCAAACGGGAGCACAACGGCATCAGCATCTCCGCGCAGCAACAAAATCGGTTGCGGTATGCGTGAGATCCAAAAGGTGTTGTTGGCTACGCTTGTTTTGTCGTCGCGATAGGTTAGGAAATGCTGTGCCGTCACCGCCGTTACCCGGCCCAGTGTGTACCGCATTCCGAGTGGCAAAGGATCTGAATTGTGGCCTTGCCTGAGCGCATCGCGCGAGGCTCTCGCCAGAGCCTCATACTCGTCCTCATTCTGTATTAGGACGTGCCGAGACTTCCATGGAAGGTCAGCAAACGGAGCGATTAAGATAACGCCCTTGACGGCTTGATCCCAATCGGTCGCGGCGTAAAATACGACTTGAAGCGCCCCAATGCTGTGGCCTTGTAACACGATGGATTTATAGCCAAGCGACTTGGCAGTGGCCACAGCAGCCTCTATATCGCGACGCAATTCAAAAAA
>DATEKH010000050.1:0-2655 GCA_035277525.1 Allostellaceae bacterium | reverse complement strand
TCCGACGGATGGGCCGGCATTCTCGTCCTGCTGCTGTTCACGCCGCTCGGCCTCGCCATGAAAGCGTGCAAATGGCCGCGCCCGCCGCTGATCCTGGGCTTCATTCTCGGCTCGATCATCGAGCAGAATCTGCAGAGCGCGCTCTCGGCCTACGGTGCGGTCGCTTTTGTCACGCGCCCTATCACTCTCGCACTCATCGCCGCGACCTTTGTCGCGGTCGCGATCTTGACGCGGCTCGAGGCGAGAGCCCCAACCCTGCCTGGGTCTGCCGGAGGGGAGCTTGCGCGCAGGCGGCCGCTGCTTAGTGGCGCCTGGCGCCTCGAGCATTGGTTTGCCTTGGGGATTCTGCTGGTCGTTCTCTGGGCGATCTGGACCGCGTTGGGCTTTCCGGTGCGTGCGCGCTTCATGCCTCTGCTCGCCGGCACGCCAGTCGCGCTGCTGCTGGTGTTCCTGCTGCTGTTTCAGCGCGGAAAGGCTACCGGCGAGATCATGGATATCGGGCTGCGCTGCGTCACGGTGCCGGGCTGCGGGAGAACCGCGCTGATCGTCGCCGGCTTCATTGCCGCTTTCTTGCTGCTCAGCGCGTTCGTGGGTCTGCAATATGCGGTTATTGCCTTCGCCGTCAGCTTTCCGCTCGTCATGGGTGAAGGACCCATGCGCTGGGTGGCCGGCGCCTGCGCCGGAATCATTGTCGCGGTGGTGTCGCTTGTTCTGCTCGATCAGCTGATGGGCGTGCTGTGGCCGGACACGATCGTCTGGGACTTGGTCTTCGGCACCTCCTAAGCGCTCCGCGTCGCATCGCTATCGCCGACGAGCACGGCAGGCAGTTGGCGGCCCCGAGCCAAGAATCGACTTCGGAACTCCGCTTTTCGGCACCCGAGTGCGTGTTTGGCACAAAGCGCTCGAACAGGAGGGGTGGGGCTTGTCCGCGTCGCGACCAACTTCAGACATCAGGGCTCGCGAGGGCAACAGCTCCCGGTGATGCCAGAACATCCCGTTAAGGATTCGAACTCTATCTGGTGTTTAGTGGCGGGCGTTAAACGAGGCTTTGCTGCATTTGACTTAGCAAGCACACCAAATCTGGTGGTGGCTGCCCTTCGTGGACGATTATAGAACTTTTTGTTTCGACCCATCTCCGTCCTAGCTCATTAGGCTCGAGAGCATCTCGCGGTTGGAGATCGCGATACTGAGGTGATATCCCGTGGGTGACGGCACGTCGGTCTCCGATTTTAGTTGATAGCCTCTCTCAAAATGGCAAAAGGCGATATGGCCCTTACTTACGCCCTCATACGCTTGCCGCAGAGGCGTTATTTGCCGCTTTTTCGGCAGCGGTAAGCTGCTCGACTTCGTGGATGAGATCTGGAGTCGGAATCTTCAGTCGTGTTCCCTTTTCCTCCGCTTCATTGGAGTCAACGAACGCATTCGTGCGCGCTAGGACCTGGTTTGCAACTTCGAAGGAATCGAAGGGGATTGCGCCGGTGTAATTCTGCGCAAAATCCAGCACCCGAATAAGCGGATCGGTTGCGCCGCCGTTTGAGAGCGCGCGGAGCGCGCTTAGATAGTTGTTGCGATAGACCGTCGGAATGATGATCCTTTGTTCGTTGGCCGTCACTAATTCAGCGTTCATCATGATGCGTCCAATGCGGCCGTTGCCATCGAGGAACGGATGAACCTCCGAGACGAGAAACATCATGAATACGGCACGGGCGAATGGTACTTCGAGCGATCTATAGAGCTCGAATCCGCGTGTGAGCGTACCTTCGACGAGATCGGGAGCGACAAAAACCATACCCCCTACACGGTTGAGACGGTCCTTGAACGCACCCGGTGTTTTATCGGGGCGAGCTGCCATGATCGTCGCATGGCGCTCTTTCATCGCGTTGATAAAGTCTTCCGCCGTTTTTAGCGGGCGACTCATTTCCTGCGAATTCGAAACCACATCAAATGTGCCGACGATATCGTGCGCGTCCTCGGGGCGCTCGGGAGGAACTATTTTCTTAAAAACAATGTCCCGAGCTTCCTCGAGAGGGAATTCCGTCCCTTCGATGAAATTCGAAAAATAGGCCTCAAAGAAACAAAGGTTCGTCAAGCCGGCCGGACCGGTGTTCCGGAAAGCGCGGATAATTGGTGCAGTACGGACAAGAGCGGCGTGTAATTGCGTCAGCAATTCCAATCGTCGTGCATCGTAAGGCTGCCCCTTGGCGCGTGTTGCGACTTTCGCCGAGGTAAGCGGGACGTCCTTCGTTCCTAATAGCGTCCCGATAATTCCGTCGAGTTTTTTCATTTCGTCTTCAAGGCCGAGGGCGGGGGCAATCGTACGCGCTTGATCCCGAATTTTATTGAGGGCACCGCCGCCGCGCGTGAGATCCCGCTCCAGGGCTTCTTCGATCTGAGCAATTGAAAGGGTGCGCGTTGCGCCTTTTCGTGCGCGCGACGGACATAGATTTTCAAGGAATGCCCGGGCACGTGACGAAAAAATAAGGTCGGCTATGAAGGGGCGGTCGCCTTCGACCGGCCCATGTCCGCGGCGCGGCCTGATTTTCAGGCCAGGCAGGTCTACGTTGCGCGCGCGATCGGCAATGACGAAGACATAGCCGTCGTCGCTTGGCCGGCCCTCCAGGGCGGTTCTGTCAGCGATGATGCCTTTGGGACAGT
>DATEKH010000049.1:0-32954 GCA_035277525.1 Allostellaceae bacterium | reverse complement strand
GGAAAGCTTGTCGCGGACTCGCGCGCTGATCTCGTTCGTTCGGGTGTCGGCGTCGAAACACGTGCCGGCGCGCCCAAGCCCGACATCGCCACAGTTGATTCGTTTAAGCGCGCGCTGCTCAATGCAAAATCGATCGCCTATCTCGGGCGCGGCGGCGTGCCTGAGTTGATGGATCGTCTCGGGCTTACCCCCGCGATTAAAGCGAAGACCACCGTGCCTGGCACCGACATCGTGTCGGAACTGGTCGCGAAAGGTGAGGTTGAGCTTGGGGTCGTGGTGATGACCCAGATCATGACGACGAAGGGCGTCGAACTGGTCGGGCCGCTGCCGCCCGAAATCCAGTTCTACACGGTTTTCACGGCCGGAATTAGCCCGGACTCGCATGCCCAGGCACAAGCGCGCGAACTGATCAAGTTTCTCAAAACTCCGAAAGTCCGGGCGGTCATCAAGTCGCAGGGGATGGAGGGGCTGTAGAGAGCTGCCCTTGCGGCGCCTCGCCGGAGCTCAGAAGACGGGCTCGTTGCTTTCTTAGCGAAAGGCGGATGCTGCGGGGCCGTTCTAAACCTCTTCCACGGCGTAACTGAATCGGGAGAGACTAAGGCTGCGTGCGCGCCGCCCGTCCGGCGCTTCGCCGCAATCGCCTCAGGCGGTGAGCTAAACTATCGACGGCGGTTGGATTACTCGTGCCGGCGTATCGCTTAGCGACAATTCCGTAGGCCGCCCTCGCGCGGCCTTTCGCTCGAAACGAGGCCCGCCGTTGACAAACTCTTTTGATAAAAATGCCGTATAATCAAATCAATTTCATAGACATCTGATACTTGAGGTGTGTGCTGGGCTTGTACTTGCCCGCTGATATGGGGGTGACGGCGGAAACGGCACTGTCGATCGGCGGCATCCGGTTCGCCGATCAAAACGCGGCGCAGGCCATGCTCGTGACAACGCCGACCGAGCGCTGATGAAAGCGCGCGCGATAGGCATCGACCACCGCGCCGATGCGGCTCTTCAAATCCGATTCCGGATCGGCCGCGGCGATCAGGATCTTGCTCGGCTCGCGGATGATTCGGTTCGATGCTTGATCGAGAAATTGGCCTTCGCCATCCAGCACGGTGAAGCCGTCGGGAAATTCCTGGGCGATCACCCCGGTGGCGAAATCGGCCCATTCGGCCTCGGTCACCGGGCCGCGTCCCGGAACATTGCGGCCAAAGAACAATTCCGCGATCGCGAGCGGCTCTTGGCCGGGAAAGGGACAGCGCGTGGCGTGTTGCTCGGCGGCGCATCCGGAGAGCGCGGTGACACCGAGCATGAGGGCGGCGCGAAACGGGATCAGGCGACGGATACGGGGCTCCGCGCGAAAGCGGGCATCACTTCCTTGGCGAAATCGCGCAAAGTCTCGATCGAGCCCGAGGGATCGACCAGCAGAATGTGCTCGACACCGCCGGCTTCGAGCTTTTTCAGCCGGGCGATGATCTCGTCGGGCGTGCCCAAGAGCGGCGCGTCGTCGAACTCGATCGGGGGCCCGGAATAATCCTTGAGATTGGTGTAGCGCTCGGCGCCCTTGCCGCGCGCCAGCGTGCCGATGTTCTTCAGCATGCTCATACGCACGGCGAGCGCCTGCTCGCGCTCGGCCTTTGAATGCACGAGCTGCAAGCCCCGCGTCGTGCCGACCATGGTCGGATCATAGGCGCGCCCGGCCTTGAGGCACTCGTCGCGGAACATGGCGACGCGCTCGACCGTCAGATCGATCGGCGCGATCTGATCGAGCAGCAAATTGTAGCCTTCGCGCGCGGCGCGGCGGATCGATTCCTCGCTGCCGGCGCCGAGCCAAAAGGGCGGGTGCGGCCGCTGCGTCGGTGCCGGCTCGACCACGACGTCCTCGTAATGCCAGCGCTTGCCGCGATGCGAGAACCGGCCTGGGGAGGTCCAGGCCTTGCGGATGACCTCCATCGCTTCGTCGAAGCGCTCGGTCGCCTCGGCCATGGGCACGCAAAAGCCGCTGAACTCCTGATCGCGATAGCCCTTGCCGACGCCGAATTCGAGCCGGCCATTGGAGAGGAGATCAACCGTGGCCGCCGCTTCGGCAACGAGCACGGGGTTGTGCCAGGGCAGCACCACGACGGCGGTGCCAAGCCGGATGCGATGCGTGCAGGCCGCGAGGTAGGAGAGAAGTCCCAAGGAGGCCGAGACCTGGCCGACACCGGTGAAATGGTGCTCGACCAGGAAGACGCTGCGGAAGCCCAAATCCTCGGCTTCGCGCACATAGGCGATGTAGTCGAGGTAACCCTGGCTGTCGCCGACCGGGCCCTCACCTTTGGAACGCGCACCACCGAAAAGACCGAATTGCATTTCGCCAATTTAGGCGACGGACGCGCCGGCGCACAACCCCCGGATTTAGCGCTTCGGGCGATATGCGATTCCGCGTACGAAGGCAGCGGGCGGAGACAGGGCTGGGGCGGCTTTCCTTAACATCTTTAACATCGCAATCAATCCGCTTTCCCCGCTGCGCCGTTGGTGGGAATATGCGGGTAGGCCGACAGGAGGAGAGACCATGAGCGACGCCGGACCCGCCCGCATTCTCGAGATTCCGCCGGGGGAGCTTTCGCCCGAGCAGAAGGCCGGAATCGAAGCCGTGATCGGCGGTCGCGGTCGGCTGCTGACGCCCTACAAGGTTTGGCTCTACAGCCCGACCTTGATGCGCGCGCTCGAAACCCTTGGCACGTTCCTCAACAAGGCCTGCTCCTTGAGCGAGCGCGAGGTCGAGCTCTGCATCACCTTGACCGCGCATCATTGGCACGGCGCCTACGTCGAAACCGTGCATGCGAGGCGCCTCAAAGAGCTCGGCGTGCCCGAAGCGGCGCTCCGCGCCATTGCCGAAGGCAAGGATCCCGACTTCCGCGATCCGCGCGAGCGCGCGATCCACGACCTCGCCAAAGCCGCCGAGGCGCAAGGCCCCGGCAGCGACGCGATGTTCGAGCGGGCGGTGAAGGCGCTCGGCCGCAACGGCCTCGCCGAGGTGCTGGCGCTCTTTGGCTATTACAGCGCGGTCGCGATCGCGATGAAGCTGCATCGCGTTCCGGTCCCGGCTTGAGAAGTGCGGCTGCGTCCGGCCTGCCCGTTTAGCCCTGGGCTGCTTCGAGCAGCATCTCGAGCGCGCGCTTGACCGTGGCGCGGCGCACGGCTTCGCGGTCGCCGGAAAAGACATGACGCTCGGTGCATAGCGCGCCGCCGCGGCGCGCCAGACCGAAATGGACGAGGCCGACAGGTTTCTCGGCGCTGCCGCCGCCCGGTCCGGCAATGCCGGTGACCGCGACGGCGAGATCGACCGGCGCATGGGCGAGAGCCCCCGCCGCCATCGCCCGCGCCACCTCTTCGCTAACGGCGCCGACGCGCTCAATGAGAGCGGCGGGCACGCCGAGAAGCTCCGTTTTGGCGGCATTCGAGTAGGTGACAAAGCCGCGCTCCACCACATCCGAAGAGCCGGCGATGTCGGTCAAGGCGGCGGCAATCATCCCGCCCGTGCAGGACTCCGCTGTCGCGAGCATCCATTTCCGGGCGCGGCAGCGCTCCAGAATCTCATGCGCCAAATCGCGGATCGCGTCATCGCTCAAAGAGATACCTCCCGGCGAGCAGCACGAGCGCAGCATAGATCGCCGCGAGCACGTCGTCCGCCATCACGCCGAAGCCGCCCTCGAGCTTGCGGTCCGCAAGGGAAACCGGCCAGGGCTTCCAGATGTCGAACAACCGGAAGAGCACAAACCCAGAGGCATAACCCGCCAGGCTCGCCGGCGCCGCGAGCAGCGTCAACCATTGCCCCACCACCTCGTCGATGACGATCCAGCCGGGATCGCGCGTCTGCGTCTCGCGCAAGGCGATATCGGCCGCCCAGCAGCCGAGCGCGAAGGCCGAAAGCGCGATGAAGGCAAGAAGCCCCGGGCCGCCCGCTTTCACCAGCGCCCAGGCGAAGGGCAGGGCTGCGAGCGATCCCCAACTGCCCGGCGCCCAGGGCAGCCAGCCGCTGCCGAACCAGGTGACGAAGATCGCCGCGCCGCGCATCGGCGCGGGCTAGGCGGGCAGGCGCAAGGTTGCGACCGCTTGCGCCGCCATGCCTTCGCCTCGGCCGGTGAAGCCGAGCCCCTCGGTGGTTGTCGCCTTGACGCTGACGCGCGCGGGCGCGATGGCGAGAATTTCGGCGATCCGCGCGATCATAGCGGCGCGATGCGGGCCGACGCGCGGCGCCTCGCAGATGATCGTCACATCGACATGGACGATGCTGCCGCGCGCCTGACGCACGAGATCGGCGGCATGGCGAAGAAAGAGATGCGAGGGCGCATCGCGCCAGCGCACATCGCTCGGCGGGAAATGCATGCCGATATCGCCAGCGCCGAGCGCGCCCAAGATCGCATCGGTCAGCGCGTGCAGGCCGACATCGGCATCGGAATGACCGATGAGGCCCTGGCTGTGCGCGAGCTTCAACCCGCACAGCCAGAGATGGTCGCCGGGCCCGAAGGCGTGGACATCGAAGCCTTGGCCGGTGCGAAACTCGCCCGCGCCCGCGGCGAGGAGCCGTTCGGCATGGACGAAATCCTCTTGCCGCGTGACTTTGAGATTGTCTTCGCTGCCCGCGACCAGACGCACGCCCATCCCCGCGCGCTCGGCAACCGCGGCGTCGTCCGAGAGCTCTTGCCCGGCGGCGGCGCGATGCGCTTTGAGGATCGCATCGAAGCGAAAGCCTTGCGGCGTTTGCGCGCGGTAGAGCGCCGTGCGATCGAGCGTCGCCGCGATCATGCCGGCACTTCCGCGCTTCAACGTGTCGCTGACGGCAAGCGCGGGAATGGCGCCCGGCGCATCGCCGAGCGCGTCGAGCACGCGGTCGATGAGCGCAGCGTCGAGAAAGGGCCGCGCCGCGTCGTGGATGAGCACGCGCTCAGGCGCGAATTCTTCGAGGCTTTCGAGGCCGAGCCGAACCGAGTCCTGCCGCGCCGCGCCGCCTGGCACGGGCGCCAGCAAATCGAGCCCCGCCACCGCGTCGTCGTAGAGCGTGCGGTCCTCGGGATGAAACACGACGCGCGTCGTGGCGATGCGCGGATGCCGTGCCAGCGTCTCGAGCGAGTGGCGGAGCAGGGGACGGCCGGCGAGCGGCAGATATTGCTTCGGCCGCGCGCCGCCGAGCCGCGTGCCGCGGCCCGCCGCCACAACCAGGGCGATGCAGGAAGGCATGGTGCGCCAAGCTAGAGCATGATCTCCTTGCCAACAAGCGATGGCTGACTTATGCCGGTCGCGTGGAGACGGCGAGCTCGACCAGCCTGTTGCTCGATCTCACGGCCTTGGCGACGTTGCTGCCCGCGGCTTTGGTGCGCTGGCGGCGCGACGACGCACGGGACGCGGTGTTTTTCGGCGCGCTTGCGCTCGCCGCGGTCGGGCCGCTCGCCTGGGCGGCGGCGCAGCTCGGCGGCGCTTGGCATGCGGGCTTCGCGATGTCGCTGTGGATCACGATCGCCGCGACCATGGTTTTGTTCCTCGTGCTCGCTGCCATTACGCCTCATGCTTGGCGATTAACCGCGCTGCTCCTGCCTTATCTGTTGCTGCTCGGGATTCTGGCGACAATCTGGCAGGACGCGCCCGAAGCGCCAATTCCGCAAAACCTGCCGGCGGGCTGGCTCGATGCGCATATCGGCTTCGCGATCGCGACCTATGGCTTGCTCACGCTGGCCGCGGTCGCCAGTGCGGCCGTGTTGTTGCAAGAGCGCGCCCTTAAATTGAAGCGCCCGAGCGCGCTCACGCGGCGTTTGCCGGCGGTCGCCGATGGCGAGCGATTGGAGATCCGGCTGCTCTATGCCGCTGAGACGATCCTGGCCTTGGGCGTGCTGAGCGGCATCGCAACTCAATACCTCTCGGGAGCGGGTGGGCTCGCTCTCGACAACAAGACGCTGTTCTCGGTGGCGGCCTTCGCCGTGATCGCCATGCTCCTGCTCGCACGGCGCACCACGGGGCTGCGCGGCCAGCGTGCCGCGCGCTGGGCCCTCATCGCCTATCTCCTGCTGACCTTGGCCTATCCCGGGATCAAGTTCGTCACGGACGTCATCCTCGGCGGCGCGCCGATCGCCTGACAGCCGGAACCCCGCACCCTCCATCGCCGGATCGATTTCGGTTGCATTCATTGTGCAGTGCGGTATATTTTGATGAAATATTGGGCAACCGCGCTTTTGCACATAAAATGAGCATCACTCTCGACTCAGTTCGCCTCGACGATCCGGTCATCTTGGCGCCCATGTCCGGCGTAACCGATTTGCCATTTCGCCGACTGGTCAAGCGACATGGCGCCGGTCTTGTCGTATCGGAGATGATCGCCAGCGAAGCGATGATCCGCGAGACTCGGCAATCCATGACCATGGCCAAGAACTGTCCGGAAGAGCGGCCCATGGCGGTGCAGCTCGCGGGCTGCGAGCCGCATGTCATGGCCGAGGCGGCGCGGCTCAACGCCGACCGCGGCGCCGCCATCATCGACATCAATTTCGGGTGTCCGGTGAAAAAGGTGGTGAACGGCCAGGCCGGCTCGGCGCTGATGCGCGAGGAAGCTCTCGCCGCGCGCATTCTCGAAGCCGTGGTGAAGGCGGTCGACCTGCCGGTCACGCTCAAGATGCGCACCGGCTGGGACGATAAGAGTCGCAACGCGCCGAAGCTTGCGCGCATCGCCGAGGACTGCGGTATTCGCATGATCGCAGTCCATGGCCGCACGCGCTGCCAATTCTACGAGGGCCGCGCCGACTGGGCCTTCATCCGCGAGGTGAAGGCCGCGGTGCGCATTCCGGTGCTTGCCAATGGCGACATCACCGATCTTAACGAGGCGCGTGAGGCGCTCGCGCAATCGGGCGCCGATGGGCTGATGATCGGACGCGGTGCCTATGGCAAGCCCTGGTTCATCCGCCAGGTGATCCACTTCCTCAAGACCGGCGAGCGCTTGGCCGATCCGCCGCTGGCTTTCCAGCGCGACACTGTGCTCGGCCATTACGAGGACATGCTCACGCATTACGGCGCCGCGGTCGGCAGCCGCATCGCGCGCAAGCATATCGGCTGGTATTCGAAGGGGCTGCCGGGCTCGGCGGAATTCCGCGCCGCGGTCAATCGCACCGACGAGCCCGACGCCGTCAAGGCGATGATCCGCGATTTCTATCGTTCGTTCATAGCAGAGGCGGCGTGACCATGCCGCCGCGCGGCAGCGTCATCCATCGGCTTCCGCCCGCCATCGCGATCGAGCCGCGCGCCATCCTCGCGGCGCTGCCCGATCCGGTCCTTGTCATCGACGGAGAGGGCTGCCTGCGCTACGCCAACAGCGCTGCCGAGGAATTCTTCGGCGCCGGCGCCGCAGCCCTGATGGGCCTGGCGCTTGCCCAGCTTTTGCCGGCGGACAGCCCGATCTTCGCGCTCGTCGATTCGGTGCGCCGCACCGGCGCCAGCGTGTCGGAATACGGCGTTGGCCTCGAGATGCCGCGCCTCGGCGCGCGCGTCTTGACGGTTCAGGCCGCACCCTTGGGCGAGGAGCACGACCACGTCGTCTTGACGCTGCAAGGCCGCTCGATCGCGGACAAGATCGATCGGCAATTGACCCACCGCAACGCCGCGCGCTCGGTGACGGCCATGGCGTCGATGCTGGCGCATGAGGTGAAGAATCCGCTCTCGGGCATTCGCGGCGCCGCCCAGCTCCTCGAGGAGAATGCAGGCCCGGGCGATCGCGAGCTGACCCGGCTCATCTGCGACGAGGCGGACCGCATCTGCGCGCTCGTCGACCGCATGGACGTGTTTTCCGACCGGCGCCCGTTGGAGCGCGCGCCGGTCAATATTCACGAAGTGCTCGAGCGCGTGCGCCGCGCCGCGCAATCGGGCTTTGCGCGCAACATCCGCTTCATCGAAGACTACGATCCCTCGCTGCCGCCGGTGCACGGCAATCGCGACCTGCTGATCCAGGCTTTCCTGAACCTCGTGAAGAACGCGGCAGAAGCGGCGCCGGCGCAGGGCGGCGAGATCATTCTCTCGACCGCGTTCCAGCACGGCGTGCGCCTTGCGGTCGCGGGCAGCGACAGCCGCGTGCATCTGCCGCTCGTCGTTTCCGTGACCGACAATGGCGACGGCATCCCCGAGGATCTGCGCTCGCATCTCTTCGATCCCTTCGTTTCGACCAAGCACAATGGCAGCGGCTTGGGTTTGGCGCTGGTTGCCAAGGTGGTCGGCGATCATGGCGGCGTGATCGAATTCGAGAGCCAGCCGCGCCGCACCGTATTCCGCGTTCTCTTGCCGATGGCGGCGGGCAACGACACCGCGAGGCCCGAATGAGCACCGCCGCCACCATTCTCGTCGCGGATGACGATCGCGCGATCCGCACCGTGCTGGGCCAGGCGCTAGGCCGCCTCGGTCACGATGTCCGCACCACCAGCAACGCTGCGACGCTGTGGCGCTGGGTGTCGGACGGCGAGGGCGACCTCGTCATCACCGATGTGGTGATGCCGGACGAGAACGGGCTCGACCTCGTGCCGCGCATCAAGAAGCTGCGGCCCGAGCTGCGGATCATCGTCATGAGCGCTCAGAACACGCTTCTGACCGCGGTCAAAGCCACCGAGCGCGGCGCATTCGAATATCTGCCCAAGCCCTTCGACTTGCGCGAGCTCGTCAACGTGGTCAAGCGCGCACTCACCGTGCCGCACGGCAACGCCGCGCTCGAGGCCGAGCCCGACGATTCCGACGAGCAGCTTCCGCTGATCGGCCGCTCGCAGGCGATGCAGGAAATCTATCGTGTGCTGGCGCGGCTGATGGGCACCGATCTTACCGTGATGATCAGCGGCGAGAGCGGCACGGGCAAGGAGCTGGTGGCGCGCGCGCTCCATGAGTATGGCAAGCGGCGTGTCGGGCCCTTCGTTGCCATCAACATGGCGGCGATCCCGCGCGAGCTGATCGAGAGCGAGCTCTTCGGTCACGAGAAGGGCTCGTTCACCGGTGCGATGGCGCGCGGCGTCGGCCGCTTCGAGCAGGCCCAGGGCGGCACGCTCTTCCTTGACGAGATCGGCGACATGCCCTTGGACGCGCAGACTCGTCTCCTGCGCGTGCTGCAGCAGGGCGAGTACACGACGGTCGGCGGGCGCACGCCGATCCGCGCCGATGTACGCATCATCGCGGCAACGCATCGCGACCTGCGCCAGCTCATTCGCCAGGGCCTCTTCCGCGAGGACCTGTTCTATCGCCTCAACGTCGTGCCGATCCGCTTGCCGCCGCTGCGCGAGCGCAGCGAGGACATTCCGGCGCTGACGCGGCATTTCTTCGCGCAGGCGAGCGGCGAAGGCCTGCCGGTCAAATCGCTCGACCCTGCGGCGATGGATCGGCTCAAGGCCTATCGCTGGCCGGGCAATGTGCGCGAGCTCGAGAATCTGGTGCGCCGCCTGGCGGCGCTCTACTCGCAAGAGATGATCGGGGTCGATGCGATCGAGGCCGAGCTCACCGAAGCCTCGCCGGCGCACACGGCCATCGATATCAACGGTGAGGAAAATCTGAGCGCCGCGGCGGAGCGGCATCTGCGCGACTATTTTGCGGCGCACAAGGGCGGACTGCCGCCCTCCGGCCTCTATGACCGCGTGCTGCGCGAGATCGAGCGACCGCTGATCCAGCTCACCTTGAACGCGACCCGCGGCAACCAGCTTCGCGCCGCCCAGCTTTTGGGATTGAACCGCAACACTCTGCGCAAGAAAGTGCGCGAATTGGACATCGATGTCGCCCGTGGCCTAAAATAACGCCATGGACGGATCGCGGGGGCTCGTGTTGTGGGCGGGGCGCGTGGGGCTTGCCCGCAAGCTGGCGATCACCTTGGGCGTGTTCGCGATCCTTTCCGGGATCGCCACCATCGCCATGCTGCGCGGCATGTGGCCGGGCGAGGCCTCGCCGCATCTCGATCAGCTTTTCCTCCTGCTGAACCTCGTCCTGCTCTTGCCGCTGGTGGCGATCGTCGCTTGGCGCCTGGTGCAGCTTTGGGCCGAACGCCGCCGCGGGCTCGCCGGCTCGCGGCTGCACACACGACTGGTCGTGCTTTTCAGCCTAGTCGCGGTGATCCCGACGATCATCGTCGCGATTTTCTCCTATTTGCTCTTTGCCTTCGGCGTCCAAGCCTGGTTCAGCGAACGCGTGCGCACCGCCGTGACGGGCTCGCTTGCCGTCGCCGAGGCCTATCTGCACGAGCATCAGCAGACGATCCGCGCCGATGTGGTCGGCATGGCGAACGATCTCAATCGCGACGCCAATCTCTTGAGCCTCAACCCGCAGCGCTTCCAGGACGTGGTGCGCGCCCAGGCGGCGCTGCGCTCGCTCAACGAAGCGATCGTCTTCGATGGTCAGGGCCATCTTCTGGCGCGCACCGGCTTCAGCTTCGCGCTCGAGCTCCAGCCCGTGCCGGATTGGGCGATGGCGGCGGCGCGCGCGGGCGATGTTGCGGTCATGACCAACGACAATGACGACCGCGTGCGTGCGCTCGTCAGGCTCGACCGCTTCGGCGACGTGTTCCTCTATGCCGGCCGCTTCATCGATCCCGAAGTCATCAACCACATGAACCAGACGAAGAGCGCGGTCGATCAATATGAGCGCCTCGAAGGTCAGCGCTCGGATTATCAGATCGCCTTCTCGGTGGTGTTCTTCGCGGTCGGGCTGCTGCTGCTCACCGGCGCCGTATGGGTGGGCCTCTCCTTCGCGACGCGCATGGCGCGGCCGATCAGCTCCTTGGTGGCGGCGGCCGAGCGCGTGCGCAGCGGCGATCTTTCCGCGCGCGTGCCGGCCGGCGACAGCGATGAAGAGTTCGGCTCGCTGTCGCGCGCCTTCAACCGCATGACCCACCAGCTGCAAACCCAGCAGAGCGAGCTGATCGAGGCCAACCGCCAGCTCGATCAACGTCGCCGCTTCACCGAGACGGTGCTCTCGGGCGTATCGGCCGGCGTGATCGGCCTCGATCAGCAGGGCCGGATCAACCTGCCCAACCGCTCGGCCTCGCTGCTCTTGGGGAGCGATCTCGATCAGTTTATCGGCAAGGAGCTCGCCGAGGTCGTGCCCGAGATGGCCGGGCTCG
The DNA here is from genome assembly GCA_035277525.1 of Allostellaceae bacterium. Lineage (GTDB taxonomy): Bacteria > Pseudomonadota > Alphaproteobacteria > ATCC43930 > CGMCC-115725 > CAIKMD01. The sequence goes on along the minus strand of DATEKH010000049.1, from coordinate 21,865 downwards.
TCGCGGAAGCCGATCGCCGCCCCGATCGCCTCTCGGAATCGCAGGTGCAGCTCGTGCGGGCCGGCCGCGCGCGCATCCTCTTGGTGCGCATCGCCGCGGAGCGCCTCGAGGGCGAAGCCAGGGGCTACGTCGTCACCTTCGACGACATCACCGAGCTGCAGGCCGCGCAGCGCAAGGCGGCCTGGGCCGATGTCGCGCGCCGCATCGCGCACGAGATCAAGAATCCGCTGACTCCGATCCAGCTTTCCGCCGAGCGGCTGAAGCGGAAATACCTGCGCGACATTCGCGAGGATCCCGAGACCTTCACCGCCTGCACCGACACCATCATCCGCCATGTCGGCGATATCGGACGCATGGTCGACGAGTTCTCGTCCTTCGCGCGCATGCCGGCGCCGATCCTCAAAGACGAGGATTTGGGCGAGATCGTGCGCCAGACCGCGTTCCTGCAGCGCGCGGCGACCTCGGATATCCGCGTCGACACCGATCTGCCGCGCGAGCCGGTGCGGCTTTCCTGCGATTCGCGCCAAGTCGCGCAGGCGCTCGTCAATCTGATGAAGAACGCTGCCGAATCGATTCACGCGCGCGAGGGCGAGGCGGCGCCCGGCATGATTTTGGTGAAGCTCGCCGAGCAGGATGGTAATATCGTGCTGGCCGTTGAAGACAACGGGCGCGGTTTGCCGCGAGAAGGACGCGAACGGTTGACCGAGCCCTATGTTACGACCCACGTCAAAGGGACCGGCCTGGGATTGGCCATCGTCAAGAAGATCATGGAAGATCATCATGGCGAGCTGGTGCTCGAAGACCGCGAGGAGGGCGGGGCGCGCGTGAAGCTTGTGTTTCACCGGACCGATGCGAAGGCGTCCGCAGAAAAGCCGATAGCGAGGGTGGAAGCCTAGCTCATGGCGCAGGACATCATCGTCGTCGATGACGAGGCGGATATCCGCACCTTGATGTGCGGCATCCTTGCCGACGAAGGCTATGAGACGCGACAGGCTGGCAACAGCACCGAAGCGCTGGCCGCGATCCGCTCGCGCCAGCCCGCGCTCGTCGTGCTCGACATCTGGCTCCAGGGCAGCGAGCTCGACGGGCTCGAAATCCTGAAGATCGTCAAGCGCGAACTGCCGCAGCTCCCGGTCGTCATGATCAGCGGTCATGGCAACATCGAGACCGCGGTGGCGGCGATCAAGATCGGCGCTTACGACTTTATCGAGAAGCCGTTCAAATCCGACCGCCTGCTGCTCGTCGTCGAGCGCGCGATCGAGGCGTCGCGATTGCGGCGCGAGAACGAGGAGCTGAAGCTGCGGGCGGGTGCGGCCGAAGAGCTCATCGGCAATTCCCATGCCGCAGTGCAGCTTCGCCAGCAGATCGAGCGCATCGCGCCCACCAACAGCCGCGTGCTCATCACCGGCGCGCCAGGCACCGGCAAGGAGATCGCCGGCCGGATGCTGCACGTGCAGTCGCGGCGCGCGAAGGGGCCGCTCGTGGTCTTGAGCTGCGCGACGATGCGGCCGGAGCGCTTCGAGCACGAGCTTTTCGGCACCGATGCCGGGGTCGACGGACCCGACGCGCCGCGCAAGGTCGGCACCTTCGAGCAGGCGCATGGCGGCACGCTCTATCTCGACGAAGTCGCCGACATGCCGCTCGAAACTCAGGGCAAGATCGTGCGCGCCTTGCAGGACCAGACCTTCGAGCGGGTCGGCGGGACGCGCGTAAAGGTCGATGTGCGCGTCATCGCCTCGACCAATCGCGACCTCGCGCTCGAGATCGCCGCCGGCCGCTTCCGCGAGGATCTCTATTACCGCCTCGCGGTCGTGCCCCTGCCGGTGCCGAGCCTGCGCCAGCGCATCGAGGACATTCCGCTGCTCGTGCGCCATTTCATGACGCGCGCCGCCGAATCCGCGCGTCTGCCGCCGCGCGAATTCGGCCAGGACGCGATCACCGCGCTCCAGGCCTATGACTGGCCGGGCAACATCCGGCAATTGAAGAACGCGGTGGACTGGACCTTGATCATGGCGCCCGGCCCGTCGAGCGAGCCCATCCGTGCCGACATGCTGCCGGCGGAAATCGGCTCGATCGCGCCCGCGGTCGTGCGCTGGGACAAGGGCGGCGAGCTGATGACGCTGCCCTTGCGCGACGCGCGCGAGATGTTCGAGCGCGAATATCTCCTGGCGCAGATCACGCGCTTCGGCGGCAATATTTCGCGCACCGCCGCTTTCGTCGGCATGGAGCGCTCGGCGCTGCACCGCAAGCTCAAATCGCTCGGTGTCTTCAGCGGCGAGCGTGCGAATGGCGAGCGTGGCAATGGCAATGGCGAGCGCGGCAACGGCGAGCGCGCGGCTGGCGACGCCGCGCATGCCGATGCGTCCGGGGCCGGCTGAGGCTCGAGCGAAGATCGCCGCGATGTCGCGCGTCGCCTATGTCAACGGCCGCTACCTGCCGCATCGCGACGCCGCCGTTCATATCGAGGATCGCGGCTATCAATTCGCCGATGGGTGCTATGAGGTCGTCGCCATTCGTGCCGGCCGCTTCGTCGACGAAGAGCTCCACCTCCGGCGCCTCCATCGCTCGCTCGATGCAATCGAGATCGCTGCGCCGATGAGCGATGCCGCGCTCAAGAACGTGATCGGCGAAGTCGCGCGCCGCAACGGCGTCGACGAGGGCTTCGTCTATCTCCAGATCACGCGCGGCACGGCGCCGCGCAACTTCGCCTTTCCCCAAGGCGTGAAGCCGAGCCTCGTCGTCACCGCGCGCCGCCAGACGCTCGCCGACCCGCGGGCTCTCGCCGAGGGCGTGAAGGTCATCACCATCGCCGATATCCGCTGGGCGCGGCCCGACATCAAATCCGTCTCGCTACTGCCGAATGTCCTCGGCAAGGAGAAGGCGCGGCGCGCCGGCGCCTACGAAGCCTGGCAAGTGGACCGCGACGGCAATGTCACCGAGGGCACTTCGTCCAATGCCTGGATCGTGACGGATGCCGACGAGGTCGTGACTCACGCCGCGGATCAGGCGATCCTCAACGGCGTGACACGGCAGGGCCTTATCCGCGTCGTCGCCGATGCGGGCCTGCAACTCGTCGAGCGCCGCTTCAGCGTCAACGAGGCCAAGGCGGCGCGCGAGGCGCTGCTGACGAGCAGCACGAATTTCGTGCTGCCCGTGGTGCGGATCGACGATGCGGTGATCGGCTCGGGCAAGCCCGGGCCGCTCGCCAAAAGGCTCGCGGCGCTCTACGCCGGCTACGCCACCGCCGGCGGACAGGATCGCTGATGGCGCCGCATGCGCTTGTATTCGATTGGGACAACACGCTGGTCGACAGCTGGTCCACGATCCACGAGGCGCTCGTCTTGACCTTCACCGCCATGGGCCGGGCGCCCTGGACCCTTGACGAGACCAAGGCACGCGTCCGCCACTCTTTGCGCGAGGCGTTCCCGAAGCTTTTCGGCGAGCGCTGGGAGGATGCGCGCAAGCTCTATCTCGACCATTTCACCGCGATCCACCTCGCGAAGATGGCGCCGCTCGCCGGCGCGCGCGAGCTGCTCGAAGGCATCAACGCCGCGGGATTTTATTCCGGCGTCTTGAGCAACAAGACCGGACGCATCTTGCGGCGCGAGGTCGAGCATCTGGGCTGGAACGCCTATTTCGCACGCCTCGTCGGGGCGGGGGATGCGAGCGCGGACAAGCCCGACCCCATCGCCATGGCCGCGGTGCTCGAGGGCTCGGGCTATGCCGGCGCGGATGTCTGGTATGTCGGCGATACCGCTCTCGATATGGAATGCGCCGCGCGCGCCGGCTGCGTCGGCGTGCTCATCGGCGAGGCCGACGCGGAGGATCAGGGGTTTGCGCGCTTTCCGCCCGGGCTGCGCTTTGCCTCGATCGGCGAGCTGGCGCGGGCGATCACGGCCGTAGCGGACCCTTCGTCCAGCGGAACCCGGTGAGCACGCCATTCTCGAATCGACACTCGACCGCGACGTCGCGTAAATAGGCGCCGCCTTCCGGGACGCCCGTCCTGGTCGCGGCAACAGTTACCGTAGCGCGATCCATCTCCGCCTCGACATGGGTGTCGCCGATCTTGATCGCGCTGTTGGGAAAAGCGCGATGCAGAAAATCGCCGCAGCGATCGACGAGGCTGACGCTGCCGAAGGCGCTTTGCGCGTCAAAGTCCAAATCCGACATCCGCGAGCAGCCCGCCAGAAGGAGAGTCAGGCCGAGCGCCGCAGCCGCGCGTCCTGTCAGGATACGACCGCATCTGGACATTGCGCGCGACGCTGCCTTTCTGTGCGCGAAAACACAAACCGCGCCGATGGTTGCCGCAGGATAAGGGCACCGGCCGGTGTCGCGAAAGGGGGGAATCGCGACTGGGGAATGATGACAGCGAGCGCAGGATTGCTCAAATTAACGACATTAAAGCCTTGTGATTTCCCTTGGGCACCCAATTTTGCTATCCAGTGGGACGAGGTTCGAACAGCCTCGCGCCACCGGTCGGGAGGCGCTCATCCGACCGGCCGCAATAAGTTCAAGAAGGGGAACCCCCATGTCGTCGGAAAAAACTCAAAATGTTCAGGACGTTTTTCTGAACAATGTCCGCAAGAACAAGACTCCGGTCACTGTCTTTCTCGTCAACGGCGTCAAGCTCCAAGGCATCATTACCTGGTTCGACAATTTCTGCGTGTTGCTGCGCCGCGACGCCCATTCGCAGCTCGTCTACAAGCATGCGATCTCCACCGTGATGCCGGCGGCCCCCATCCAGCTCTTCGAGCCCGGACAGGCGGCCGAAGAAGTCTGACGGCATGGTTGGTGCGGCAGGCGGCCGCGCAGAGTCGGTCGGCCGCTGCCTCGTCATCCACCCGACTCTGAAAAGCGCGGCTGGGCGCAACGGCTCGGCCGGCCGCTCTCCGGAAATGCGCCTCGAGGAGGCGGTGGGATTGGCGCGCGCGATCGTACTCGACATCGTGCAGGCGGACATCGCGCGCGTTGCCGCGTGGCGCCCGGCGACCCTCCTTGGCCGCGGCGCCGTTGCGCACTTCGCCGAGGCCATCAAGGCGCAGGAGATCGCGGTCGTCGTGATCGACGCCGCTGTCACGCCGGTGCAGCAGCGCAATCTCGAGCGCGAATGGAAATGCAAGGTCATCGACCGCACGGGGCTTATCCTCGAGATATTCGGCGCCCGCGCGCGCACCCATGAAGGGCGGCTTCAGGTCGAGCTTGCCGCGCTCACCTATCAACGCTCGCGGCTGGTGCGCTCCTGGACCCATCTCGAGCGGCAGCGCGGCGGCTTCGGCTTTCTCGGCGGCCCCGGCGAAAGCCAGCTCGAAATCGACCGCCGGCTCATCACCGACCGCATCGCCCATTTGAAGCGCGAGCTCGAAGGCGTCAAACGCACCCGCACGCTGCACCGCGAGGCGCGCAAGCGCGTGCCTTATCCGGTCGTGGCGTTGGTGGGATACACCAATGCCGGCAAATCGACCTTGTTCAACCGGCTGACCCGCGCCGAAGTCGTCGCCGCCGATTTTCTGTTCGCGACGCTCGATCCGACGATGCGGCGCCTCCCGCTGCCGTCCGGGCGCACGGCCATTCTTTCCGACACGGTGGGTTTCGTCTCCGATCTGCCGACGCCGCTGGTCGCCGCTTTTCGCGCCACGCTCGAAGAGGTGACCGCCGCCGATCTCGTCGTCCATGTGCGCGACATCCACCACCCCGAGAGCGAGGCGCAGCGCGACGACGTCCATGCCGTGCTCGGCGAGCTCGGACTCGGCGAGACGGTCGAGAGCGGGCTGATCGAGGCGCTCAACAAGATCGATCTTTTGCCGACGGAGCAACGCACGACGCTTCACAATCAGGCACGGCGCAACCGCGACGCGGTTCCGCTCTCGGCGGCGACGGGCGAGGGATGCGACGCGCTTCTCGCCTTGCTCGATCGCCGGCTCGAGCGCGACCGCCGCCGCGTGCAGCTTGAGGTGCCTTTGAGCGACGGCGCGGCGATCGCTTGGCTCTACCGCCATGGCGAGGTGCTGGAGCGGCGCGACGACGAGCGCCACGCTCACGTCGAAGTGCTGCTCAGCGACGCCGATCTCGGTCGATTCCGCGGCGCCTTTCAGCAGGCGGAGTAGATTCCCTCTCGTTCCCTAAATGTTCTTGTCGGAAGCACGGCGAGGCGGTAGGGTGTTGCCAACGACGGGGGACGACATGGCTTACCGGGGCTGGTCGCGGGGTCTTCTGGTTCTTTTGCTGAGTGGCTTGCTCGGCTGCGTCGCATCGCGGCCCCGCGATACCGTCAACGTCATCGGCGACAAGTTCAGCAAGTCGATCACGCTCGAAGGTATTCCGATCCTCAATCCCAACAACGGCGATTTGTTCTGGATGCTTCGAAGCGAAGTCGATCCGCAAGCGCATTTCGCCTTGCATCAAATTTATGTCGAGTGGACCTATGCGGGTCCTTCGTCGGGCCGATATTTCGCTGCGGACGATACGGCCCGATCCTTGCCCGTGAGGAACATCCGGCGGGAGTTTTGCCCCTTCAATAAATGCGACCGGACGGACACGCTTGGCATTGGTATCGACGAAGCAACCCTGCGCGCTCGCGCCAGCACAGGATTCCAAGTCAAGCTTTCAGCTCAAGATGGGACGGAGGGCATCCTCGATATAACGCCCAAGATGATCAATGCCCAACTCGCGGCAGAAGCCCGCGTTCTCGGCGAGGGACCATCACGCAACGCCTCTGCATCAACCGGGCCGTCAGGCGTATCAAACGGTTCCGTTGAGCCAAACGCCCCCGGAAGCAAAGCTGCTGCCACGACGCCGGAAGAGGCGCCACACCCGCCGGCGGGCTTGGCCGCCGATCGTAACATCGGGCTCGAGATGCTGCCGCAATCGACGGGAGCGATGACCCATGGCTCGTTGCACGGCGCGGTCATTCTCGCCGTCATTCCCGGCAGCGCGGCCGAGATCGCTGGCGTGCGCGGCGGCGATCTCATCGTCAAATTCGACGGCAAGCTTGTCGAATCCGGCAAGGACATTCTCGATCTCATCGCCAAAGCGAAACCGCACAGCGTCGTGACCGTCGATATTTTGCGCGGTTCCGCCCATGTCGTCGCGCGGATAAAATTGTAAAACGAATTCACAAGGCGCGGCAGCGGAGGCAGTATGAAACTGGCATTCATTGGTCTTGGCGTGATGGGCTATCCCATGGCGGGGCATCTCGCCAAGGCCGGCCACGAGGTCACGGTCTATAACCGGACCGCGGCCAAGGCCGAAGCCTGGAGCGCGCAATTCGGCGGCGCGCATCGCAAGACGCCGGCGGAAGCGGCGCGAGAGGCCGAGCTTGTCTTCACTTGCGTCGGCAATGACGAGGATGTGCGCGCGGTGGCGCTGGGCGAGGCGGGCGCGCTCGCCGGCATGATGAAAGGCGCGATCCTTATCGATCACACCACGGCCTCGGCCGAGCTTGCGCGCGAACTCGATGCGGCGGCAAAGGCGAGGGGGCGCGGCTTTCTCGATGCGCCGGTTTCGGGCGGGCAGGCGGGCGCCGAGACCGGGAAGCTCACGGTGATGGTCGGCGGCGATGAAGCAAGCTTTCAGCGCGCCGAGCCGGTGATGGCGCATTACGGTCGCGCCGTCACCCATATGGGCCCGGCGGGCAACGGCCAGCTCACCAAGATGGTCAATCAGATTCTGATCGCCGGGTTGGTGCAGGGCTTGGCCGAAGGCCTCAATTTCGCGACCCGCGCCGGGCTCGATGCGCGGAGGGCCGCGGGCGTCATCGCCAAGGGCGCGGCGCAATCCTGGCAGCTCGAGAACCGCTTCGAGACCATGCTCCAGGGCAAGTTCGAGTTCGGCTTCGCGGTGGATTGGATGCGCAAGGATCTCGGCATCTGCCTTGCCGAGGCGCGGCGCAACAGATCGGCGCTGCCGGTGACCGCGCTGGTCGACCAGTTCTACGAGCGCGTGCAGGAACGCGGCGGCGGACGCTGGGACACGTCGAGCCTCATCGACCTGCTGGCCAAGCCCTGAGCTTGCCCACACGCGCGCGGAATGCCCACGCTTGACAAGGCGCGGCGCGCTCTCGATCCTTTCGCAAAACGCGGGAAGTGATCGGGGAGGACAGTATGCGTCGCGCAAAATTTCTGGCATCCATCGTCATCGCAGCGCTCCTCGCGGGCAGCTTTGCCGCGCGCGCGGAGGAGCCGCTCAAAATCCGCATCGCCTGGGTCGTGCCGGTCGGCAATTGGGCGTCGATCATCTACGAGAAAAAGGATTTGATGACCCATTACGGCAAGACCTACACGGTCGAGCCGATTCACTTCAAAGGAACACCGGCGATGATCACGGCGCTTGCCGCGGGCGAGCTCGATATCGCCGATCTCGCCTATTCGTCCTTCGCGACCGCAATCGAGAATGCCGGCATGAAGGATTTGAAATTCATCGCCGACGAAGCGCAGGACGGCGCCGCGGGCCACGAATCCGGCTCCTACTACGTCTTGAAAGACGGGCCGATCCACAAGGTCGAAGACCTCAAAGGCAAGGTCATCGCCGATGTCGGTGCGGGCTCGGCCGTCGATATCGCGATCCGCGCCATGCTGAAGAAGCATAAGCTCGAAACGCCGCGCGACTACACCATCGTCGAGGCCGGCTTCCCCAACATGGAGTCGCTCCTCGCCGAGAAAAAGGCCGATCTCGTCGCCGGCGTGCAGCCCTTTACCTTGAAGCCGAGCTTCAAGGCGATTGCGCGGCCGATCTTCACCTCGGCGGAAGCGCTCGGCGGCCCGACGCAATTCGTGATCTGGACCGCGCATTCCGACTACATCGCCAAGCACCGGGCGGCGCTCGTCGATATGTTCGAGGATGCGATCCGCGTGACGCGTTGGCTGACCGACCCGAAGAACCATGAGGCGGTGGTCGAGATCGCCTCGAAGCTGACGAAGCAGCCCCCGGCGCAGCTGCAATATGTGTTCAGCAAGACGGACCTCTACCGCGATCCGAACATGCTGCCGAACATCCCAAATCTGCAGCGCGCGGTCGACGCGCAATACGAGGTCGGCTTTTTGAAGCACAAGCTCGAGGTTGCGCCCTATGCCGATCTCAGCATGATCAAGGAAGCCGCGGCGCGCATCAAATAGCGGCGCCAGCGCGGAGGCGGCATGATCTGATCCGATTAGATCGTGTTCGTCACCCCCGCGCAAGCGAGGTCCAGGGCTTCAAGAAAGTGCTGGATGTCCGCTTTCCGCGGGCATGACGAGCGCTGCCACCGTGCATCGCGGTCCCGGTTTCATTCAGATTGTTCTGATACCATGATCATTCCCTATTAGCAGCGAGTATCATCCCGATAACCGTTCGTTGAAACGATTATAAAATCTGATGAGCGAACTGAAATCTCATCGCGTACTGGGAGTGGGGCTGGTCGGGCTGGGCGGAGCGGCCGTCAACATGCTGCCAAGTTTCGAGCGAAGCTCCGGCTTCGCGATCGTGGCGGCGGCCGATGCCGATAGAGAGGTACTTGAGCGGTTTGGCCAGGATTATCCTGGCGTCGACATTTTTTCGTCGGTCGAGCGATTGGCAACATCTCCTCGGGTCGATTTGGTTTATGTTGGGACGCCCACCCGACTTCACGGCGAGCACGCGCGGGCCGCACTGGAACGCGGCAAGCATGTCCTTGTCGAAAAGCCCATGGCGGTGACCTTCGACGAAGCCGACGCGATGATCGCGCTCGCGGAGCGCAACGGCGTCCTGCTCGGCGTCAACGTCAAGCACAGCTTCGAGCCGCGCATTTTGAAGCTCCGCGCGCTGGTGCGCTCCGGCGAGCTCGGAGCGCTGCGTATGGTCCATAACTGGCGTTATGTCGACTGGCTCTATCGCCCGCGTTCGCGCGCCGAGAAGACGCCCGGCCGAGGCAGCGGCATCTTGTGGCGTCAGGGGCCGCACCAATTCGATCTTATCCGCACGATCTGCGGCGGGCTGCTGCGCAGCGTCCGAGGAGCCGCCGCGGTGTTTGATCGCGAACGTCCAGTGCCAGGCGCCTATGCCGCATTTTTCGAATGCGAGAACGGGATCGCCGGCACCGTGATCTGCAGCGGTTACGATCATTTTAGCTCGCGTCAGCTCGTAGCCGGCTTCGCGCCGATCACGGCGCCCGACCGCTACGCCCCGGCGCGGCGCGCGCTGGATGAGCGCCGCAATGATCCCAATTGGGAAGAAAACGAGGCGGAAGCGGAGCGGTATGGCGGCCGCGAAACGGCACGTCGGGGAGCCAATAGCGGCCCCTCGAGCGGTTGGCTTCTCGCCGGGCCGCTCATCGCGAGCTTCGACCGCGGCGATGTTCGTTTGACGCGCACCGGCCTCATCGTCGATGGAGACGAGATGCAATGGGAAATCCCTGTCCTCTCCGACCGCGACGGGCGCGATGGCCGACTCGCGAGCTACTACCGCGCGGTTGTCGACCGCCAGCCGCTTGCCGCGGATGGTCGATGGGGCAAAGCAACGCAGGAGGTTGTCGAGGCCATCGAGCGCTCCGCGCAGACACGCACAGAAATTATGCTGCGCTATCAGGTCCCAGTCGTAGACGTCGACGAGTCCGCCGGGCTTCTACTCGGCCGCACCCTCGACGACTAGTCGGCGGACGGCTTGGGTGTGCGAGCGCTGGCCCGACGACAGAGTGAAGCGGATAATCTCATTGAGCTTGGGATCGCGCACGACGCCTGCGGGCTCGTGTCCGGCCTCAACGCGCTCAATCTGCTCCTTGAGAAGCCGCCGCCACATCACGATGCCACGATCGGATACGCCGAGGAGTTCCCGTGACCGGTCGAACACCTTCCCCTGCGTCTCCCACGCCATTTGGTCCTGCGTTGGAAAGCTCGTCAGGTCGACGGTGCCGTCCGGCCGCTTCCACGGATCGATATAGCCGACCGGGATGTCTTCCTCGCGCTGGATGATTTGCGAACCATCATCCGTCGCGGTGAATTCGCTCCAGATGATGTAGGTGTGTTCGTCGTCTATTGGCACGCGCCAATGCAATGTTAGCTCGGTGCCCTGCGGGGCGAGCAAGATATTAGGGAAGATCGCCGGGTGGCCGACCTCTTTTTCCGGCTTCTCGCCGCCGTAGAAGCGGATCTTGCGGATGCCCGCCCAGGCCGGTTCCTCGCATAGCTCAAAATCATATTTCTGGATGGGCCGATAGAAATAGCCCCCGCCATGGCTGCCGCTATTCAGCAGTCCTTGCTGCGCCAGCATATGCCCATGGAGATAGTAGGTATGCACCGGGTCGACCGAGTTCTCCTGCGCCTGCAACCAATTGGCGTTGTGCACGGGCAGCACCTTGATCGCCCGCGCGCCGTCGGTGCGCACCATCGTCTCATAACGCGGCAAGAGCGGCGCCGGCGCAGGACCGAGATAGGCAAAAAGAATACCGACCATGTGCTGCACGGGATAGGCCTTCTGGCACGCCTCGTGAATCAGCGGACTGCCTGACGGCTCGAATGGCTGCTCGATGCAATTGCCGGCCACGTCATATTTCCAGCCGTGATAAGGGCAGCGCAGGCCGTCCTTCTCGACGAAGCCATAGGCGAGCGACGCGTGGCGGTGGCAGCAATGCTCGGCGAGAAGGCCATAGCGCCCGGCACCGTCGCGGAAGACGACCAGATCTTCACCGAGGATGCGTACGCGCTTTTTCCGCGCAGCGTCCGTCAGCTCCGCCATAGGACAGATCGGCATCCAATATCGCCGCAAAAGCTCGCCGCAAGGCGTGCCGGGACCGACCCGCGTGAGCAGCTCATTCTCTTCGCGCGAAAGCATGGGCGTCTTCCTCCGCCAGGCGAGGGTATGTGAACTTTAGCATTGGCGGAGGAGGGCTGCCAATCGCCATCGGCCGGCTGCGAAGGCTGGTACCGCACTTCATGGTGACCTAGGGTCGGTTGCTTGAACACGGGTCCGGAGGACAACGAATGACGGTCGAACTCGGGGTAGGAATTGCGGGTTTGGGCGCTGCTACGGCGCAGACGCTGCCGGCGTTTACCACACCCCCGAAAGGCGTGCGGCTCGCCGGCGCGGCCGACCTGCGCGCCGAGGCACGGGACGATTTTGCTCGCAGGTACCGCCTGCCTGCCTATGACAGCGTCGAGAAACTCTGCACCGCACCAGATGTCGATGTCGTGTGGGTGTCTACTCCCAACCCGCTGCATTGCGAGCACGTTCTTCTCGCCGCCGCGCATGGCAAGCATGTGATTTGCGAGAAGCCTATGGCCGTGACGATGGAGCAATGCGACCGCATGGTCGAAGCTTGCGCCGAGGCGGGCGTTAAGTTCATTCAGGGCCATTCCAAGATTTTCGATTCACCGATCCGCGCTTTGCGGGAGGTGGTTGTCAGCGGGCGTCTCGGCCAGGTTATCCAGATAACCTCATGGAACTACAACAACTGGCTACAGCGCCCCCGTCTAGCCTCCGAAGTGGACACTGCGCTTGGCGGCGGGCTCGTTTATCGCCAAGGGCCGCACCACATCGACATCGTCCGCTATCTCGCCGGCGGAATGGCGAAGACGGTGCGCGGCGTGACGGGGCGCGCCGATCCCCATTTCGATACCGAGGGCCATTTCAGCGCGCTCATCACTTTCGAAAACGGCGCTTGCGCGACGCTCGGCTTTAACGGCTATGGCTACTTCGATATCGTCGAGCTGACCTGGAATATCGGCGAAGGCGGCGGCTCGGTGCCCGATCCGCGGACGCGCAAGCCGAAGCCGCGCGTCCCAGGATCGTTGACGGCCGAGGCGAAGTACCATTGGGCACGCACCGCCGGGCCTGCGCATGACAGCGGCGAGGGGCCGCGCCGCATGCCATTCTTCGGACTCACCATCGTCGCTTGCGAGCGTGGCCACATCCGCCAATCGCCTGACGGTCTCTTCGTTTATACGGAGAACGGATGCGAAGAGATCGTAGTGCGGCACAATGCGGGGCGGGAGGCTGAGCTCGTCGAACTGGTCGCGGCGATCGAAGAAAGGCGCCCGGCTTTTCCTGATGCCGCCTGGGGACGAGCGACGCTCGAGGTCTGTCTTGGAATCCTGCAGTCGTCGCGCGAAGGGCGCGAGATCACGCTCGCTAAGCAGGTGCCGTCGCGCTGACCGGGACTAGTGCCGGACACCAAGCCGCAGCCCGAGCAGCCGGGCGATCACTGCGACGCCCGTGGTCAGGATAACGATGACGACCGATATCACCGCAGCCGCCTCGTAGCGGCCTTCAATCATATAGTCGAGCTGGAGCAATGAGAGCGTCTTCGTATTGTTTGTCGCCAGCAGCGCTACGCTGGAGATGTCGCGTGATGCCGAAATGAAGTTGAGGACACCCACGAGGATCAATGACGGCATCACGATCGGCACCACCACGCCTCGGAGGGTCTTCCACCAGGTGGCGCCCGTCACGCGCGCCGCGTCCTCGAGTTCCGCGCCGAGCTGGAGCATGTTGGTCTTGAGCACCTGCGTGCCGAATGTCATGCCGGCAATTACGATGGCGACAACCAGCAGCGTGATTGACCCGTAGAGGAAGCGCAGGATCGGGCTGCCGAGAAACACCTGCAGAAGTCCAAGCCCGAGCAGGATGCCAGGAATGCTGAACGGCAGCCATGAGAGAAAGTCGAGGGCGCCCCGTCCCGCATAGCGCGAGCGCACCGTGAAATAGGCGACAAGTGAGCACAGCACGACCGCAACCACCGCCGCACCCGTTGCCATTTTGAGCGTGCTGCTGAGCGCGGCGAGAAAATCTTGTCCTTGCAGGACCGAGCTCCACTGGCCGATCGTGAAGGGGTGAGGAATGCTGAAGAAGCCAAACAGCTTCATGAACGAAGCGACCACGAGAAAGCTGACCGGGGTTACGGTTACGAGAACGACAAAAGCAAGCAAGGTCGCGAAGATCGGAAGGCGCCAACGACCGAGCTTCATCGGCGCAAGGCGCATACGTCCGGTGATCGAGCTGTAACTGCGCCTCGTGATGAGCCGGCGCTGCATCAGAATCATCGGGGCGATGATAACGAGGCCGATGGACGCGAGCGCGGTCGCCGCTCCGAATTGCGGCGGCTCTTGCTCGATAAGCCGATAGATCTTGGTGCCGTAAACGAAGAAATCGAATGGCGGGCCGAGCACCATCTCGATCTCGAAATTCTGCATCGCCCGGATCATCGCAAGAGTGAGGACGGTTAAGATCGCCGGCAGCATCAGCGGAACGATCACCATGACCATGGTCTTGAGTCGGCCGGCGCCGACGACACGCGCGGCCTCTTCGAACGAGCCGTCGAGATTGCGAAAGGCGGGGGTAAGCAGCATGACCTTCACCGAGATCGAGCTTGTGGCGAGGTGCGCCCAGATGATTCCCCAGAACGAATAAATATTGAACGGTGCCGCATGTATGAAAGGCAGTGATAGCGCCAGCTTGTTCAAAAGGCCCGATTGTGGATCGAGCAGCACGATCCAGCCGAGCGTGACCGAGAGCGCGGGCAGGAAGAAGGTGATCCAGAAAGCGAACTCCAACGCGCCGCGTTGCGGCAGATCTGTCCGGCCGAGAAGCCACGCAATCGTAACCGACGTCGGAATTGAGATTGCCTCGATCCCGACCAGGAGGCGTAGGCTGTTCCAAACCGAGGCTAGCATCGTTGGATCATCAAGCGCCTCGTGCCAGCCAGCGAGGCTCCAGATCGTTGGCTTTCCGAATCCGCCAATCGTGAAACTTTTGATCACGATGATCCCGATCGGCAGCAGCACCATTACCGCGACAAGCGCGAGCAAAATCGTGAACAGAAGATATTGTCCTTCGAGCCGCACTCGGCCGATGGGCAAGCGCCTCCCACGGAGCGCTTCGATGCTCATGCTGGCCAGACCGAGATTGCCGCTTGCGGGATGCGCAGCGCGATTCGCGAGGCGCGCGCGATCTCGGTCGCGGGTGGAACGAAGACCAATGCGGTTTGAGAGCCGATCCGCACCTCGCATTCCGACCGCTCGCCTTGGTAGAGCACAGCCTCGACCGTACCGAGGATCTGGCCTGGGGCGGCCCGAGTGACACCTGCTTCGACCGATATCGATTCAGGGCGAACGGAGACCTCGACCGCACAGCCGATTCCGAGCGATGGGTCTTCTGGCCCGCGACACGGCAACAATGTTCCGCCGGCGTCGTGGAGGGCAACAAGTGCACCCTCGGGGCCCATGCGCACGATGCGCCCCGAGAACCGGATCGACTTGCCGAGAAAATCGCGCACAAAGGGCGTGCGCGGCCGCTCGTAGAGGTCGCGCGGTGCGCCGACTTGCTCGATCCGGCCATGGTTGAGCATGACGATACGATCCGAGAGTCCAAGCGCTTCGGCCTGATCGTGCGTGACGTAAATGACGGTGAGATCGAGCCGATCTTGGAGCAGCCGGATCTCAAATCGCATCTGTTCGCGGAGCTTCACATCGAGATTGCTGAGTGGCTCATCGAGGAGAAGGATTTGCGGCTCGTAAACGAGCGCACGCGCAAGCGCGACGCGCTGTTGCTGACCACCGCTGAGCGCGGGCGCCGGCCGATCTTCGTAGCCGGATAGACCGACCATCGCTAGGGCCTTGGCGACACGGTCGCGAATTTCTGCCGTGGGCTTGTGCCGAATGCGCAGCGGAAACCCGACATTGCCGCCTACGGTCATATGCGGCCAGATGGCGTAAGATTGGAAAACCATTCCCATGCCGCGCTTTTCGGGCGGCAGTTCGATGCCGTCGGCGGATGAGACAAGCTGTTTTCCAGACAAGCGGATAGCCCCAGAATCGGGCGATTCGAGCCCTGCGATCATGCGCAGCGTCGTGGTCTTACCGCAGCCGGATGGCCCGAGCAGCGTAACCGCCTCGCCGCGCGCGATGTCGAGTGTGAAGTCAACGACCGCGATGACGTCGCCGAAATGCTTGGCCAGATGCGAGAGTTCAAGGAACGGCTCAGCCATCATTGCCTTCTCGGCCCGCGGCTGCTGCTCACGCTCTATTGCGCGATGTTCGCTTTCGTGATCGCCATTTCCTTCTCGCGCAGAGCGATCGAGGCCTCGGTCTGCGTGTCGGCATACTCCCGTCCGGACTGGGGCAGGAGGTCGGGGTCGCCGGCCGGTACGTCGAGCCGGCGGCTGTTACGTACCGACTTCACATATTCCGTCTGCCCTTCTTTCGAGAGAAGCCAGTTGACATAGAGCTTCGCGGCATTCGGGTGTGGCGCGTGGTCCATCAGCGCAACGCATCCGAAGCCTGGGCCACCATTGAGCTTTTGGATGTCATCCATGTACGCTTTGACGTTCTTTCCTAGCCCTTGCTTCCAGAACTGCTCGAGGTATTGCGAGCCTGCAGCGAGCCCGATCGGATATTTGCCACGTACGATCCATTCGGCGATCTCTCGCCCATTGGTGGTGTAGGCGATCTTTTGTGTCCGCGTCAGGGTCGCGAGAAAATCGTCGCCGTAATTGGCCATGAGTACCGCGCCGGCGTTGATGCCGGGCCCGCCACGACGAGGGTCGTCCCACACTATTTTTCCGGCGAGCTCCGGTTTTAAGAGATCCCTGTAGGTCTTAAGATCCTCGGGTTTCACAAAATCCCAGTTCACGTAAGCCGGCGCCGAGACTGTGAAGTCATAGGCATAGGTGAATTTCTTGTCGTTATCTTCCCAACCTGCATCGAAACCGCCCCGCCAGTTCTTGTCGTCGGTGATGTCGGCGCGGAGAACCGGCTTGAGCGGCGCGAAAGCGCCAGCGGGCTTAAGCGTCGAAAGGATCGAAGGTGTGCCGCCGAGATAGACGTCCCAATTGTAGATGCCGGCCTCGCGCTCGCGTTGGATTTTTGGAATGGACTCGAAGCCATTCAACCCGGTGTAACTCACCTTGATCCCCGGGTACTTCTTCTCGAATCCCTGGGTGAACACGTCCGTGTACACCTTTCCTGGAGCGCCCTTGATGACCAATTCGCCTTCCTTCATGGCGGCAGCGACGACCGTGTCCCAGTTGTCCTCCGCCGCCCAGGCCGCATCGAGCGTCACGATGCTCAGAAGACACGCTGCTGCGATCGCGCTAAGCGCTGAGATAATGGCTCGTTCAGACATCGTCTTCTCGCTCCCTGGACGCTGCCGGCCTCCATGTTGTCCTGCGCCGGCGTCAATTGTTGTCTAAATGCTTAAAACCATATTGCAACGCGTTCGTTCTCGCAAGCCGCGGCAGATGCTGCTGCACAAAACCACCGCGCTGAATGGTGCATCACGTTCGGCGCGCTCCTAATCCGAACCTAGCAAAGAAAAAGCTCGCCCGAGAGGACTTGGTTTCTTAATCGTCCCAAGGAATGCATATTCTCGTACCCCTTCGAGGTGCGCCAGTTTCGTGTCGGCCCTGGTATCGGGTCTTTGTCGTATTTCTCTTTGGCGCCACCCGCGTATTGTTTATCCAGCGAGCGCATTTCGACGCATCGCAGAACGACACCCACATCCCGCCGCGAAAGTGTATTCCTTCACGTATTTCGTGATGAAGTCGAGGAACAAGCGCACATTGATCGGCCTGGTGCGGACAGGATCGTCGGCAAGTTTTCAGCCTTCCGCACGGTCGGGCAAAATATCTGCGGCATAGGTTGACGCCTTAGCTAAATCTTAAAGCTCTCGGCGAAGATGTCGGCCTTATAACCGGTCTTGGTGAAGAGATAGCGGCGCGATTCATCCGCGAGCTTGCGGATATGCGCCATGTCGACGCCCACCATCCTGCCGTGGCGCTTCTTGATGACGCCGCCGATGATGACGGTATCGACATTGCTGCGGTCCGCGGCGGCGACCACGGTGCCGATCGCGTTGTTCGACGGATAGAGGTTGATGTCGTCCGTCCGGATCAGCACGAGATCGGCCTCCTTGCCGGGCGTGAGCGTGCCGATCTTGTCGGCAAGCCCCGCACAGACCGCGCCGCCGACGGTCGCGCATTCGAGGACGTCGCGCACCGAGACGGGCGCGGGTGCATTCGCATCGCCGTTGACGCGGCGGTTGGTCGCGACCGCGCGCTGGATATGGAAGGCGACGCGCATCTCCATGAACATGTCGGTGCTGTACGAGGTCTCGTTGTCGACGCTGAAGCCGGGCTTGATGCCGTGGTCGAGCGCGTGCTGATAGGCGGGGAAGCCTTCGCCGAGACCGTATTGCGAATCCGAGCGCGGGCAGACATCGATGGTGACGCCCGCCTTCTTGATGTTCTGCCAGGTGCTCTCGGGCAGATTGCCGCAATGATTGAATGTCACGTCGGGGCCCAGGAGGTTCTCGGCGGCGAACTGATCCATCAGCTTCGCCATCACCGGGCCCTGGAATTCCATGGTGATGCGCAAGCCCAGCTGGCGCGCCAGCGCCCATTGCTCGCGCACCGGCCCCGCGAATATCCGCAAGGTGACGAGCTGGTCGCTCGACGAGAAGAATTGCTTCTTGAGCCGCGCGAGATCATTCGGCCATTGATGGTCCCAATCGCCCGCTTGCGGCGCGCCCGAGGCGTGCACGCCGCGGATGCCGGAATCCATGAGCGCCTTGATCGCCATGTCGGAATGCCGAGCGCTGCGCGAATTGTGCGAATTGTCGATGACGCAGGTGATGCCGCTATCGATGCAGCCCAAAGCGGTGACAAGGTTGCCGGCATAGATGTCCTCGGGCCGGTAAGCTTTGGCAAAGGATTGATGGGTCGCCGCCGAGTAGGCGGCGAGCGTCTCTGCGTTCGGATTGATGCGCCGCAACTGGCCTTCCCAGGAATGGCGGTGCGCATCGACGAAGCCCGGGATCGCGATCATGTTGGCGGCATCGATCACCTCGGCGCCCGCGACCTTGAGCGCACCGCCCACGCCAACGAGCTTCTTGCCTTCGATCAGGATGTCGCCTTCGGCGATATCGCCGACCTTCGGATCCATGCTGATGATGGTGGCGCGCTTGATGAGAATGCGCGCAGCCGAGCGCGCGGCCGCAGGGGCGGCGCCCGATCCCGCGGCGAGAGCCTGGCTGGCAAGCGCGCGCTCCGCGGCGACGCCGGCAGCAATGCCGGCGCTCGCCTTCATCAGGCCGCGTCGCGAAATCCCCGAAGCCGGCGTTTTCGAGCCCGTCATGGCAATCCTCCCGCGCGTCGATTGTTATCGGCCGAATCGTATCGGCCGAGCCTACCCGAGACGCTCAGGACTTTTCACCCATTTTCCGCTCCTCCGCCTTCGCGCACTGCCAATGCGCTTCCATTTCGTCGAGCGTCGCGGCGCCGGGCGCCTTGCCCGCGGCAGCGAGGCGCTTTTCGACATGGCGGAAACGACGCTCGAATTTACGGCAGGCGCGGCGCAACGCCTGCTCGGGATCGGTTTCGAGCCGGCGCGCGAGATTGACGACAGCGAAAAGCAGATCGCCGAGCTCGTCCTCGATCCGCTCGGCGCCCTCGCTTTGCGCGGCGCGCAGCTCGGCGATTTCTTCCTCGATCTTCGCAAAAATCGGCGCGACGTCCGGCCAGTCGAAGCCGACCCGCGCGGCGCGGCGCTGCAGCTTCGCGGCGCGGGTGAGGGCGGGCAAGCCGAGGCCGACCCCGTCAAGCGCGCTGTTCGCACCCTGGGCGCGGCGCTCGGCGGCTTTCTGCTCTTCCCAAGCCAGGGTCTGCGCCGCTGCGGGCGCGATCTCTGCGTCGGCGAAGACATGCGGATGGCGGCGTACCATCTTGTCGCCGATCGCCCGGACGACGTCGTTGAAGGCGAAGGCGCCGCCTTCCTCGGCCATACGCGCATGGAACACGACCTGAAGGAGGAGGTCGCCGAGCTCGTCCTTGAGGGCGGCGGCATCGCCGGTCTCGCAGGCCTCGGCGACTTCATAAGCTTCCTCGATCGTATAAGGCGCGATGGTCTTGAAGCTTTGCGCCACATCCCAGGGACAGCCGGCGCGCGGATCGCGAAGCCGCGCCATGATCTGCAAGAGACGGTCCAAATCGGGCGAGACGGTCATGCGAGAGGCTCCATGCTGCGGAAAAGCAAATACCGAAAAAACAGGGGATTAGCCGGAATGCGCGCCCTCAGCCCTAAACCTAATTCGCGCATAATGTATATTATGGGAAATATGATATCGTGGCGGAGAGACAGTAAGCCTTACAGCTCGATGACCAGCCCGTCATAGCCTGGCTCAACGCCCGGCGGCAGCTCGGAAGCAAGCGTCGCGTAATCGAGGCTCTGATCCATATGCGTGAAGATCGCGCGCCGCGGCTTGACCCGTGCGATCCATTCGAGCGTGCGCTCGAGATGGCTGTGCGTCGGATGCGGCGCGCGGCGGATGCAATCGACGATCCAGACCTCGACGCCGGCGAGCGCGGCAAAGGCCTTCTCGTCGAGCTGGAACGCATCGGTCGAATAGGCAAAGCGGCCGAAGCGGAAGCCCT
This sequence comes from Allostellaceae bacterium, assembly GCA_035277525.1. Taxonomy (GTDB): domain Bacteria; phylum Pseudomonadota; class Alphaproteobacteria; order ATCC43930; family CGMCC-115725; genus CAIKMD01. The sequence goes on along the minus strand of DATEKH010000049.1, from coordinate 1,497 downwards.
GGGTTAGCGAGAATCCGTGATCCTGGGTGAACGGCACCACGGCCATGCCCGCCGCCGTGAACGGCCCCGCGAACTCATGCGCCTCGAGCGCGGGCTTGTAGAACGCCGTCTTCGCCTCGGGATCGATCGGCGCGAAGATATAGCGGAATCGCGCCTGGAGCTCCGCCATGGTGCCGGGATCAGCATAGATCGGCAGCGGCTTGCCCATCATGCGGTTGATCGAGCGCAGATCGTCGATGCCATGGGTGTGATCCGCATGGCTGTGGGTGAAGAGCACGGCATCGACACGCTTGACGCCGGCATCGAGCATCTGCTCGCGCAGATCGGGCGATGTATCGACCAGCAATGCGGCGCCCGCCTCCTCGACCAGGATCGAGACGCGCCGCCGGCGGTTCTTCGGGTTCTTGGGATCGCAGGCGCCCCAATCGCCGCCGATGCGCGGCACACCCCAGGACGGTCCGCTTCCGAGCATCGTCACCCGCATCAGGATGCGTCCGGCGGCCGCGCCTTGGTGAAGAGCGTGAAGAAATTCTTTGTCGTCGCCGCAGCCAGATCCTCGGGCGAGACATCTTTGAGCTTAGCGACCAGCGCCGCGGTATGGGTGATGAAAGCCGGCTCGTTGGTCTTGCCGCGCAGCGGCACGGGCGCGAGATAAGGCGCGTCGGTCTCGACCAGCAAGCGATCCAGCGGCAAATCGCGCACAATATCGCGCAAGGCTTGCGCGGTCTTGAAGGTGACGATGCCCGAGAGCGAAATATAGAGGCCGAGCTTCAGCGCGCGCTCCGCCAGCGCGCGGCCGGTGCTGAAGCAATGGATGACCCCGGCCTGGGGTCGCTCCTCTTCGAGGATGGCGATGGTCTCCGGATCGGCGTCGCGGGTGTGGACGATGAGCGGCACCCCCGCCTCGTCGGCCGCGGCGATATGCGCGCGAAAGCTCGCTTCCTGCTGCGCGCGCGGGCTGTGCTCATAATAGAAATCGAGGCCGGTCTCGCCGATGCCGACGACCTTGGGATTGCGGGCAAACCCCACCAAGGTCTCGGCCGTGATCTCGGGCTCTCTCGCCGCTTCGTGCGGGTGAACGCCGACCGAGCACCAGACATCGCGGTCGCTCTCGGCAATCGCGCGCACGGTCGGAAATTCCTCCATCTTGGTGCAGATGGTGACAAGGGTCTTGACCCCTGCCCGCTTGGCCCGAGCGATGATCTCGGGCCGCTCGGCCTCGGGCGCGAAATCGAGATGGCAATGGCTATCGACGAGCATCAGGCCGGCGCCGCCTCGACATAGCGCGGGAACACGCCCTCGGGCTTGGGTAGCGGCGTGCCCGGCACGAGCGCCTCTTCGAGCGCGGCAAAATCGCGCTTTTCCGCCGCGACAGCGAGCTGATCGAGCAGCTTCGCCGCCGAGAGCGGCACCACCGGCTGCGCCAGGATCGCCAAATACCGAAGGGTCTCGGCGAGCACATAGAGCACCGTCGCCATGCGCGCCGGATCGACTTTG
>DATEKH010000048.1:0-10876 GCA_035277525.1 Allostellaceae bacterium | reverse complement strand
GATCGGCAAGCGGCGCCGCGGATCGGCGGGATAGAGCGCGCCGCCCGCCTTCTCGGCGAGGTATTTGAGCATCGCGCCTGACTCGCAGAGCGTGACGCGCGCTCCGCCCGGCCCGTCATCGTCGACCAGCGCCGGAATCTTATGGCCGGGGCTGATCTTCAAATAGTCGGGTTGGAACTGCTCGCGCTTGCCGATATCCACCGGATGGCGGCGATGCGGCAACCCGGTCTCCTCGATGATCAGCAGCGCCTTGCGGCCATTATCGGTCAGCCAGTAATAAAGCTCGATCATCGATCGCCCCTCCCTTTTGCGGCTCTTTGCCTGGCGCGAGCATGCCACGCGCGCCATCGGCCAGGGAAGCGCTATCGAGGGGCCAAGCCCGCGCAGCCGCGTTCATGCGCCAGCAGCCAGCGCTTGCGCTCGAACCCGCCGCCATAGCCGGTCAACGAGGCGTCGGCGCCAATCACGCGATGGCATGGCACGGCGATGGCGATGGGATTGGCGCCGTTGGCGCGTCCGACGGCGCGCACCGCCGCGGGACGGCCGATCCGCGCCGCGAGCGCGCCATAGCTGAGCGTTTCGCCCGCGGGGATGCGACGCAGCGCATCCCACACCGCGCGCTGGAACGCGGTGCCCGCGGTCGCGGTCGCGACAGCATCGAGGGCGTCGAGCTTGCCGGCGAAATAGGCGTCGAGCGCGCGCCGCGCCGGCGACGGATGTGCGATATCGGAGAGACGGACCGCGTCCGCGCCGTAATGCCGGCGCAGCAAATCGTGCATGCGCGCTGCGTGGTCTTCCCAGTCGAGCGCGCGCAGACGCTCCGCCGCGTCGGTGACGAGCAGCATGCGGCCGGTCGGCGTGTCGATGCGCTCGAGGGAGAAATTGTGCTCGGTCATTCGGGCTCGCTCCACTCTCGCGATAGGCTATCGCGGTTTGCGGGGGGTATGGTCCCCGCGGGCGCGACTCTCTGGCGGTTTTCGGACGCGATCATCGCACGGCTGATCATGTCCGGAAACCGCTAGCGGATACCGCCCCCATGGATCAAATTGAAGCCCATGGATCTCGATCACGACGCCTGCTACCGCGCGATCCGCCAGCGCGACGCGCGTTTCGACGGCCGGTTCTTCACCGCCGTCAAGACCACTGGCATCTATTGCCGGCCGATCTGCCCGGCGCGCACGCCGCGCCCCGAAAACGTCACCTTCTATCCGACCGCTGCCGCGGCCCAGGAAGCGGGCTTCCGCCCGTGCCTGCGCTGCCGGCCCGAGACCGCGCCCGATCTCGGCGCGTGGCGCGGCACCTCCAACACGGTGTCGCGCGCGCTCTCGCTGATCGAGCTGGGCGCCTTGGACGAGGCGAACGTCGATGATCTCGCCGGCCGGCTCGGCCTCGGCGAGCGCCAATTGCGGCGGCTTTTCCAGCAGCATCTCGGCGCGTCGCCCGTCGCGGTCGCGCAGACGCGCCGCGTCTTGCTGGCGAAACAGCTGATCCACGAGACCCGCCTGCCCATGGCCGAGATCGCTTTCGCCTCGGGCTTCGGCAGCATCCGCCGCTTCAACGAGACCTTCCGCGCCCTGTTTGCGCGCCCGCCCGGCGCGCTGCGCCGCATCCGCGGCCGCGATATCTCGGCCGGACCGCAGGGCGAGATCGAGCTGCTGCTGCGCTATCATCCGCCTTACGACTGGCCGGCGATGCTCGGCTTTCTCGGCCGGCGGGCGATACCGGGCATCGAGACGGTCACCGCCGATGCTTATACGCGCTCGGTCGCGCTCGATGGCGCGCAAGGCGTGGTCACGGTGCGGCCCGGCCCGCGCAACGCGCTGCGCGCGACGGTGCGTTTCCCCAAGCTTGCTTCCTTGCCGGCAATCATCGCGCGGCTCCGGCGCGTCTTCGATCTCGCCGCCGATCCGGTCGCGATCGCCGCGCATCTCGCGCAAGACCCGGTGCTCGCGCCGCTGGTGAAGGCGCGGCCGGGCCTGCGCGTGCCGGGCGCGTGGGACGGGTTCGAGCTCGCGATCCGCGCCGTGCTTGGCCAGCAAATCACCGTCGCCGGCGCAACCCGTCTCGCGGGACGCCTCGTCGCCGCTCACGGCACGCGTCTCGCGCAACCGGAAGGCGCGATCACGCATCTCTTTCCGCGGCCGCGGAGCTTGGCGACGGCGGAGCTCGCTTCGCTCGGCATGCCGCGAGCGCGCGCGGCGGCGCTGTCGGCGGTGGCCAAGGCCGCCCTCGCCGACAAGCATCTGTTCGATGCGAGCCGTGGCCTCGACGAGGCGGTGCAGCGATTGCGCGCCATAAACGGCGTCGGCGAGTGGACCGCGCAATACATCGCCTTGCGCCAGTTGCGCGAGCCCGATGCCTTTCCGGCCGCCGATATCGGCCTGCTGCGCGCGATGGCTCGCGGCGCCGCGCGCAGCCCCTCGATCGCCGAGTTGATCGAGCGCGCCGATGCATGGCGGCCGTGGCGCGCCTATGCCGCGCAGCATCTCTGGGCCGCGGCTTAGCGCCGGCGCCACCGCCCGCACGCGGGTGCCGTGTCCGTCTTACGCGCATATTGTGCGCAGGCGACTTTGCGCCGATACTCGCGGGTCATGCTCGCCCGGGCCGCCGGCCGAGGGGTTCGCCGCCAATTTCGGCAATGAGGCCATGATGAGACGCGACGGAAAATTCGTGCGGATGGCGGTCATGCTGCTGGTGGGATTTCCCTTGAGCCCATCGCCCGCCGCCGCGCCACTACGACGAACACGACCGCCGCTGAGGCCTGCATGACATTTCGGAGGTTCGACATGCCCCTTGCCTCGCTTCGCCGCACCGCGCTCTTCGCCGCTGCCGGATTCCTCGCCGGCGGTCTCGCCTTCGCGCAAGCCCCGAACGCGGCCGAATTGCAAACCGCGCAAGCGGCGCAGCCGCAACCCGGCGCGAAGCCGGCGCCCAAGAGCTATGTCGAGACGCGCATCAAATCGCTGCACGACGAATTGAAGATCACGGCGGTCGAGGAGCCGAAATGGCAAGCGGTCGCGGATGCGATGCGCGACAATGCGCAGGCGGTCGGCGCGCTCGTCAGCGATCGCGCGAAGAAGGCGAAGAGCATGAACGCCGTCGACAATCTCAAATCCTATGAGGCGATCGCCCAGGCGCATCTCGACGGCATCCAAAAGCTTTTGCCGGTCTTCGAGGCGCTCTATGCCGATATGCCCGCGGCGCAGAAGAAGATCGCCGATACGGTGTTCAACCGCCGTCCGCAGCGCCCGACCCGCGCGCCGCCGAAAAAGCCGAGCTGAGAGTGAGACCCATCGAACCCCTCACCCTCCCGCGCGTTGCGCGGGTCCCTCCCTCTCCCGCTTGCGGGAGAGGGTGCCGAGCGCAGCGAGGCGGGTGAGGGAACCTTAAATCTCGCTCTATTGCCGAACGAGAAAAGCCGTACGCGCGGATACGAAAAGGAGGTTGTTCGTGACAGGAAGCGGCGTCGGTCTGTTCGATCTTTCCGGCAAGGTCGCGCTGGTCACCGGCGCGGGCAGCGGCTTGGGCCGCGCCTTCGCCGAGGGGCTCGCCGCCTCGGGCGCGCGCGTCTTCTGCGTCGATCGCGACCGCGGCCGCGCCGAGGAGACGGCCACGCTCATCAACCAAACGCGCAACGACGCGGTCGCGCTCTGCGCCGACATCGCCGATCCGGGCGCGGTCGAGAGGATGGCGCGGGACGCGGCGCGCGTCGATCCTCGGCTCGACATTCTCGTCAACAATGCCGGCATCGCCACGGTGCCCATGCGCACGCATGAGATGCCGCTCGAGGATTGGGACCGGCTGATGGCGGTCAATCTCCGCGGCGTGTTCATGGTCAGCCGCGCGCTCATCCCGCGCATGCTGCAAAGCGGCGGCGGCTCGATCATCAACGTCGCCTCGATCGTCGGGCTCATCGGCAATTACCCGGGTTTTGCCATGAACGCCGCCAATTACGCCGCGGCCAAGGCCGGCGTCATCGGCTTCACTCGCCAGATGGCGGCGGAATACGCCAAGGACGGGATCCGCGCCAACGCCATCGCGCCCGGATGGCATGGCGGCACACGGCTCGCCGAGGAGCGCAGGGCGATCGCCACGCCCGAGGAGATCGCGCGCTTCGAGGAGACCATCCTCAAGGGCACGCCGATGGGCCGGCGCGGCACGCCCGATGAGCTGCAAGGCCTCGCCATCTATCTCGCGAGCGATGCCTCGCGCTACGTCACCGGCCAGGTCTTCATCCAGGATGGCGGCTGGACCGCGGTGTAAGGCTGCGGGCGCGGCCTTGACAAATGCCGACCGTCATAAAGAGCGAAAGTGAAAGAAAGCCCCGCCGCGAAGGACGGGGCGAGGGTTGGCTCGTTGTGCGCGATCAGCAGGGCTCTGGCCCCGGTGCCGCTTCGATACTCATCGGGATGGACCCATCACAACACTGGGCAAAGCCGGTGCGACGCCGATAGCCGGCGGAGGAGCAACAAATACCTGACGAGGGACGAATGAGGGCCGCGCTGCGAAGACGCGACGATTCTGGAAGAAGGGTCGTTGTGCAAAGAAGACGCGACGATGCTCGATGAAGGGTCGTTGTGCAAAGAAGAAGCGGCGATCGACGAATCGATGGTCGACAAATGGCCGGCTCTGGACAAATGGCCGGCTCTGGAAGGCAAAGTGACCGCCCACGGACGCACCGTTAGGGTGTCCCCCGGCCGAGGCATTCGAGATGCCGGCAAGAATCGTAGCGCCACAGAGCAGGATAACAGAGGCTCTAATCTTCACGAGCAGCCTCCTTTCTGTTGGCGAAACCAGGATAACACGATCAAGCGATCCGGCGTACTGACTTTCTATGTCATTACCTATTGGAGCGCGTGGCGTTTCCCGTGCACAAGCAGAATACTGCCAATGCAGCCAAGGATCATCGGACGGCGCTGGATCACTTCGTTGTGAAGTCGATACTACGCCCTCAATTCGAATTCGCATTGTCACGGCGTGGCAGAGGGCCTCGGTTCGAGGCCTGCCGAGCGGACTCATTCAATCGATCCCCGAGCGGGCGGCTGCGACGTCTTCGCGGCGGCGGGTTCGACATCAGCCGCGCGCCGCCGGCGATAGTCGCCCGGCGATTGGCCGATCCAGCGCCGGAAGGCGTGATTGAATGCGCTGACTTCGGCGTAGCCGAGCGAAAAGGCGATCTCGCCCAGCGCCAACTGGTCGTTCTCCAACAGATTTAGCGCCAGCGTCTTGCGCACGTCGTTCTGCAGGTCGTTGTAGCTGACGCCCGCATCCTTCAGCCGTCGCTGCAGCGTCCGCACGGAAGTGCCGCTCGCATCGGCGAGGTGGTCGATGCCGCTCTCGCCCTTGACCAGCAGGCGGGCGATCTCGCGCCGCAACGGCTCGATCTCGCCGCGCTCGACCGGCAAGGCGGCGAGCCGAAGATCGCCGTAATGACGCATCAGCCTCTCGATCATGGCATCGGCCGTCGCCATCGGCCGCTTGAGCAGGCCGGCGTCGAACCGGATTCCGGCCCAGGGATGGCCGATCCGGATGTTGTCGCCCATGATTTCCGCGCGGGCGCGGCGCTCCGCCGGCGTTTCATCCGCCAATTGCGGCAGCAAAACGTCCTGCGGGGTCCAGCGCGGATCGCCGAGCCCGACGCGCATCAGGTTGCACGCGAAGGCGATCGCCCAGTCGCCTTTCTGCCGGTACGACATCATCAGCGGGTCGATGTAGTAGGAATAGACGAAGGCGACCCCGTCGCTCACTTCGACGCCGTGGATTGTGGCGTCGACCATGGTCGGCAGATAGCGACCGATGGTATCGAAGGCCTCGCCGACCGTGCGCGCGGCGAGGGCGACGTTGCCGACGACGCCGGCGTGGCGCGGATCGTACTGGGCACCGAACTTCAGACCGAATTGCCGATCCGCCAGGAGGTCGGCGCAGATCTCCAGAAGCTCCAGATAGCGGATGAGCGGCACGCGGCGCTCCGGATCGGTCAGGTCTGCGGGCGCGAGACCGGCACGGCGCAAGGCTTCGCCCGGATCGGCGCCGCGCGCGCGCAAATAGGGCTCGAGGCCATAGACGATGCTGGCCAGATTGATGGTCGGTGCGGCGAGCCTGGCCGCGGCGCGTCTTTCCGTCGTCATTGGCGCGATCTCGCAAGGCTTTGGCGGAGTATATCAAGACCGCCTCCCCTTTAAGCGATACCTCATGCGGCACGGGAAACGGCCGCTTCCGGCCGTGCCATGCAACGCAAAGGAACCGCACCAATGACGAAATTGATGCCGCCGCCCGCGCCAAGCGATGTCGAGGCTTTCATCGGCCAGGTCGTCACCGATCTCAGCGCCGCGTTTTCCGGCGTGCTCGTCAATGTCGGGCGCAAGCTCGGCCTCTATCAGGCGATGGCCGCGCTCGGCGGCTGCACCTCGGCAGCGCTCGCCGCGGCCACCGGCATTCGCGAGCGCTATGTCCGCGAGTGGCTCGCCAATCAGGCGGCCGGCGGCTATGTCACCTACATTCCCGACAGCCAGACTTACGCGCTGCCGCCGGCGCAGGCGATGGTGCTGGCGGTCGAGCACAGCCCCATCTTCATGGCGTCCGCCTTCGAGGTCGCCGCCTCGTTCTGGCTCGACGAAGACCGGATCGTCGAAACCTTCCGCTCGGGCGAAGGCCTCGCCTGGCATGCGCATCACCATCGCCTGTTCTGCGGCACCGAGAGCTTCTTCCGCACCGGCTATCGCGCGCATCTGCTGAGCCAGTGGCTGCCGGCCCTCGACGGCGTCGTCGAGCGGCTGAAGCGCGGCGCCCGGGTTGCCGATATCGGCTGCGGACACGGCGCCTCGACCATCCTGATGGCGCAGGCCTTTCCCAAATCGAGCTTTATCGGCCTCGATTATCACGACGCCTCGATCGCGACCGCGCGCAAGCGCGCCGCCGAGCAGGGCGTCAACGGCAACATCGCGTTCGAGGTCAAGGCCGCGACCGCGTTCGACGGCCGCGACTTCGACCTCGTCTGCTTCATGGATTGCCTGCACGACCTCGGCGATCCGGTCGGGGCGCTCGCGCGCTGCCGCAAGGCGCTCAAGCCCGATGGCAAGGTGCTGCTGGTCGAGCCCTATGCCGGCGATCGGCTCGAGGAGAACCTCAACCCGATCGGCCGCATGTACTACGCCGCCTCGGCCATGGCGTGCACGCCGAACTCCTTATCGCAGGAGGTCGGGCTCGGCCTCGGCGCGCAGGCGGGCGAAGAGCGCCTGCGCAAGGTCGCGCGGGAAGCCGGATTCTCCAAGCTGCGGCGCGCCGCGCAAACGCCGGTCAATCTGATCCTCGAATTGACGCCGTAAGCGGCCGGGGCTTTCGGCGGTGTAAAATTTGTCCATTTGGCGGCGTGCCTCTGATGGTATTCTGCGACCGGATCCAGCATCGGACCTCGAGGGCGATGCGGCGCGGACAAGAAGAACTGAAGGGGGACGTCATGAGGCAGTTTATGTGCAAGGCCCTGATTCCAGCCGTGATCGCGCCGCTCATTCTTCTTGGCGTCGCTTTGCCGGCTGGCGCCGCCGGGAAATACGATACCGGCGCCACGGACAAATCGATCAAGCTCGGCCAAACCTTCCCCTATAGCGGGCCCGGCTCGGGCGCTTCGCCGATCGCCCGCGCCATTCGCGGTTATTTCGCGTGGCTCAACGATCAAGGCGGAATCAATGGCCGCAAGATCGATCTTGTCAGCCTCGATGACGGCTACTCTCCGCCCAAGACCGTCGAACAGACGCGGCGGCTGGTCGAGGAGGACGGCGTCTTCGCGATGTTCGGCTCGCTCGGCACGCCGACCGGCGAGGCGGTGCGGACCTATCTCAACGGCAAGAAGGTGCCGCAGCTCTTCCAGATCAGCGGTTCCAGCAGCCTCGCCGATCCCAAGCGCTATCCTTGGACCATGCTCGGGATCCCGAGCTACGCCGCCGAGGGCCGGATCTACGCGAAATACATCCTGGCCGAGAAGCCCGACGCGAAGATCGGCATCCTCTATCAGGACGACGATTTCGGCGGCGACCATCTCAACGCGTTCCTCGCCCAATTGGGCCCGAAGGCAGCGAAGATGGTGGTCGCCAAGGCGTCCTATCACATCACCGATCCGACCTTGACCTCGCAGATGATCACGCTCAAAGGCGCGGGCGCCGACACGCTCTATCTCATCACCCAGGGGCGGGCCGCGCCGCAGTCGGTGACCGCGGTGCGCGCGCTCGACTGGAGCCCGCTCGTCCTGCTGCCGGCGACCGACACCTCGAAAGGCATCATCGGCCCCGCCGGCGACGCGGCGCTGAAGGGCGTGATCGCGTCGGGCTACGAGAAGGACGCCGGCAATCCGGCGCTTCAGGACGATCCGGCGGTGAAGGCCTATCTCGCCTGGATGAAGAAATACGTCCCCGAGACCGACTGGAGGAGCGATCAGTCCGCGCCGGCCGGCTACGATCTGGCGGCGATGATGGCCGATGTGCTGCGCCGCTGCGGCAATGATCTGACGCGCGCGAATTTGCTGAAGCAGGCGACGAGCATCAAGGGCTTCCGCATGCCGATGATGCTCCCCGGGCTCTCGGTCGAGACCAGCCCGACGAACTACTCGCCGCTGCACGGGCTGCAGATGGAGCGCTACGACGGCGAGCGCTGGGTTCCGATCGGCAAGCCGGTCGAGGGATAACCGCCGCCGTCGGTGCGGGCGCTAGCCCGCACCTACGCCGCCGGCTGCAAAAGCCGGCGATATTCGGCGAGCCGCTCTGCCACGCGCGGGCGCAGCGCGCCGCCGAATTTTTTCATCGCCGCGAAATCGGCCGCCGGCACTTTTTCGGGAACCGAAGCGATGAAGCTTGGCCGCGCCTCGACGCGCTGCCACCAGGCCTGCACCGCCGGACGGCGCGCGAGCCAGACCTCGAGCAGATCGAGATAGGCCATGCGCGCGACGAACGGCATCATGTTGATGTCGGCGAGCGACAACTCGGCGCCGAGAAGCCAGGGACCTTCGGTTCGCAAATCCTTTTCCATCTTGTCGAACGCCATGTCGAAGGCGCCGATGCCCTGGAACACATAGGGGCTGTCGACGCCCTCTTCGTAGGTCGAGATCAGACGCGCGCGCTTGATCGGATCGCCGACATTGCGATAGCGGCCCTGCCGCTGCTCCTCGGTCATGCCGCGCATGCGCTCGCGGAACATCGCCGAAAAGCTCAGCTCGCGCGTCGCCTCGAAAAGCTGCTCGTCGACTGTTTTGCTCCAGAGCCGCATGCGGGCGCGCAGGAACGGGTCCTGCGGCACGAGGCGCGGCCGCGGAAAGCAATCGTCGAGATACTCGCAGATGAGCGTCGATTCGATGACAACGCGGCCGTCGTGATCGAGCGCCGGAACAACGCCCTTGGGATTGATTTTCAGATATTGCGGCGAGAATTGCTCGTTGCGGAAGAGATCGACATTTTGCGTGGCGTAGTCGATCCCCTTCTCCGCCAGCGTGATGAAGACCTTCTGCGTGCAGATGGAGTTGAAGTAGCTGTAAACCTTGAGCATGCCCCTCTCCTCTTCTCTTCCAGCGGGTCGCCGATGCGTCAGGCCGCGGCGAGCTCGGCGAGTTTGCGCCGCGCACGCAAGCCCGCCACATCGGCATTGACGCTCCATTCCGGCAGATCGGGGCCGCCCTCGTCGTAGAGCGCCTGAATTGCCTCGAGCACGACGCGATCCTCCTCGAGCACTGCGCGCATTCCCTCGATGAGCTCGGCCGGATGGGTCTCGGGATAGGAGCTCGTCATGGTCAGAAACTGATAATGCTCGTTCATGCGCGACGGCGTGATCGGCATGACGTTGATCCGCACATGCGGGGCGTGGCCGGGACGATCCGGGAAGCTGAAGCTATTCCGGATGATGTGGAGATTGGGCAGATAGGCGATCGATTCGAGCCGCCGGTCAAATACGCTGACGCCGTGGAGGCCGTATTGCCTTGTGTTCGACGGCGTCGGCGTGTCGCCCTTCAACTCGCGGATGAGGCGCACGATCCGGCCTTCGCTCTCGAGCTTGAAGCTCGAGCTCGCCATGCGCCCGCCATCGAGCGCGGTGCCATGGAGGAAGGAGATATGCGAGGTGTCGAGCAAATTCTCGAACAGCAGCGCGTAATTCGCCTTGATCTCGAGCATGAGATATGGCTTCGCTGACCAGCCCGGCGTACCGAGCCCAAATTCGCCGCAATCCGGCAGCAGCGCGGGATCGGCGGCCTCGGCCGCGCCGGGCCAGAGCCAGACGAAGCCGCCCTTCTCGATCACCGGATAGGAGCGCACCGCGAGCTCCGGCGCGATCGCCGCCTGGCTCGGCACCCGCACGCAGCGGCCCGACGCGGCGTAACGGAAGCCGTGATAGGGACATTGCAGCGCGTCCTCGACGATCTTGCCGAGCGAGAGCGGCGAGCCGCGATGGGGACAGCGATCGCTCAGCGCCACCGGCTCGCCCGCGGCGGTGCGGAAGAGCACGATGCGGTCGCCGCAGCAATGGCGCAGCAGCGGGCGGCTGGCACCGACCTCGTGCGTGAAGGCCACGACATACCAGTCCTGGCGCAGCACGGGCTGGGTGGCGGGACAAAGCGTGCGCGGGCTCGCAGAATCCAAGGCGGCCTCCTCCGTGGACATCGTTATACTATATACGATATGTTTTATATTATAAGACGTCAACCGCGCTGGTGCTGTGACTTCGGTGGTTCATTCTATTTCATCGTCATGCCCGCTTTCGAGCCTGTGAAGGAATTGGCTTGAGCGGGTGATTTGTGATTCATTGGATGCCACACCTGAGTTGAGGTCGGGCAATGGCGAAAGGTGAAGTCCGGGTTCTGCGGCCGGATCGGGCGCAACTGCAATGGGACATGATCGAT
>DATEKH010000047.1:0-3148 GCA_035277525.1 Allostellaceae bacterium | reverse complement strand
CATCGCCCATCGGCGCGTTGAACAGCACCGCGGGCAGCCCGCTGCGCGCGAGCCGCGTCGCGAGTTCGGCCGCCGGAACGGCATAGGGCGATTGGAACTCGACCGCGGCGAAGCCGGCCGTCCTGGCTGCGGCGATGCGATCGAGAAACGGCAATTCGGTGAAGAGCATGCTGATATTGGCGGCGAATTTTGGCATGGCTGGCCTTTTACGGCGTGGCGGGCGGGATTAGTGTTTCGCGTCAGCGCAACCGACACAAGGGGATGATGGTCGAGGCCGTCCTGACGGATGCCATGGCTTTGGGTGACCGCGCGGCGCAAGCGCGCGAACGCCGGCGCCTGTCGCGGGCGATGGCGCTTTCGGCGCTCGGCCATGCGCTCGTGATCGCCCTCGCCATCGGACTGTGGCATCCGACGCCGCTCCCGCCCCCGATCCCGCCCATCCCCGTCAAGGTGGTCGTTGACACCGGCCAGTCGGGCGCGATGGGAAGCGGCAGCGATACGCAGATCGCTGCCTCCGCTGCCGGTTCAGCGGCAAGCCAAAGCGCCCGCGCTGCACTGGCAGCGGCACAGGCGCAGGCTCAGGGCCCGGCAGCGCCAGCAGACGCCCCGCAGCAGCGGGCGTCCCCACCCCTGCCTCCTTCCCCGCCGCCCATGCCAGCGCCGAGCGCAGTACCCGTTCCTGCGGCGCCGACCGCGACCGCGAGCTTCGAGCCAGTCCCCCCGCACAAGCCGGCACCGCCAGCGCCCCGCCACGAGCCCGCAAAGCTGCCGCGGCCCGCGCCGGTCGCAGCCCTGCCGCAACCGCAACAAGCTGCGCCCGTTGCGCCGCCCCATCCTGCGGACAGCGCCCAAGCCGCGGCGCCGTCCGGGCACAATGACCAGGTCGGCGCCGGAAGCGGCGGGCGCGGGCGCGGCGATCAAGGAGCGGGATTGGCGGCCGTCGGAAACGGCAAGCTGAGTGGGACCTCCGACGACTACCTCGAAACGGTGAGGCGCTGGATCCTGCGCTTCCGCAACGCGCCCGACGACGATTGTACAAAAAAGCAGGGCAAAGGGCGGTTCGGCATCACCATCGCGCGGGACGGGACGCTGCTCAAGGTATGGTTGGAACAGAGCAGCGGCTGCCCGCGTACCGATGAAGCCGCGCTGCAGATGGCTCGCAACGCCTCACCCGTGCCGCCGCTGCCAGCCTACATCGTCGGGGGGTCGATCGATGTCGGCATGCCGTTCGATTTCACAATCGGATTCTTTGGGCGGCTCCTGCACTAAACTTGCTGCCTAGATGACCCGTCGAGACGAGCCCTGCGCCGCGCGAAGGGAAGGCCGCCCTGGCCTCACGCCGCATGCTCGCACAGGATCATCCACGGTATGCCGAAGCGATCGACCAGCATGCCGAAGCGTTCGGCGAAAAAGGTTTTCTCGAGCGGCATTCCTACCTTGCCGCCGACCTTGAGCGCATCGAAGATCCGCTCCGCTTCTTGCGGCTTGTCGACACCCAAGGCGACGGAAAATCCATGGGCCGCGCTATAGCGCCCGGGCGGCGCGTCGGAGGCCATCAGCACCGTATCGGCCAACGCTATGCGCGCATGAAGAATTTTGTTCCGCCACTCCGGTGGAACCTGCGCCGCAGCCGGTGAGCCTTCATAGCGCATCAGCGACAGGGTCTTGGCGCCCAAATTCTCCTCATAGAATTTGAACGCCGCTTCGCAATTGCCGTCGAATTGCAAATAGGTGTTCGCTTGCATCGCTTGCTCCTATGGCTGATGTGTGGCGAGGGGCGCGGTCACGCGGGTGCAAAGCGCACCGCCGAAACCGGCGGCAGCCTCGCCTCGAGCATCGTCCAGCGCTCGCCTGCATCCTCCGAGATCCACACGCCGCCGCTGGTCGAGCCAAACGCCAGACGCTCGCCGCTTGCATCGACCGCGAGCGCGTGACGCCAGACGAGATCATAGGCGTGGCGTTGCGGCAGGCCGTTGCGCAGCACCTCGAAGCTCTTGCCGCCGTCGCGGGTGCGCGTGACGACGAGTGCGCCATCGACCGGGATGCGCCGCTCGTCCTTTATCGCGGGAATGAACCAAGCGGTCGAGGGATCGCGCGGATGCGCCGCCACGCTGAAGCCGAATTTCGAGGGCTGGACCGATTTCACCTCGCGCCATTGATGGCCGCCATCCTCGGAGCGGAAGACGCCGTTGTGATGCTGACACCACACCACTTCGGGCTTTGCCGCGCTGCGCGCGAGGCGGTGCACGTCCTGCGAGATCGGATCCTCGCGCAATTCCGGCGGCATGTACTCGGCATACATGCCGCGATTGATGAGCTGCCAGGATTGGCCCGCGTCCTTGCTGGCCCAGACGCCGGCGGTCGAAACGCCGATCCGGACATCGTTCGGATCGCGCGGATCGACCAGCACCGAATGAATGCCGGGCTGCTCGCCGCCGGCCACCCCGTTCCAGCGGCGACGCTCGGGCATGCGCCATAGCGCCTCGTTGAGCGACCAGCTTTCGCCGCCATCATCGGAGCGAAAGAGTCCGCCCGGCATGGTGCCCGCCCAGATGCGCCCGGGAACGCCACCCGGCTCGAGCACCCAGATCTTGCCGAGCGACCAGGGATGCGGATCATCGCCCGCATCCTCGGGCTTGGCAGGAAAGACCGGCGCCGCCAATTCGCGCCACGCACCTGACGCGGCGCGGCGCCACAGCTTGGTGCCGAAATGGCCGAGATCGAGCGCGGCAAGCAGTTCGCCATCGGCCTCGGGCAGCACGGCCGAGACGGGATCGCCCAGGAAGCGCGTGTCGCTGACGTCCCAAGCGCCGCCGCGGCGCGCGAGTTCGAACAGCCCTTTGCGGGTTGCGATGTAAATTCGCTCGCTCATTCTCGCCTCCTTGTCTCAGCCGCCGGTCAGCGCTTGCAGCACGTAAACCTGATCGTGCGGCCCAAGCCGATCGGCCAAGTGCAACCGGTCGCGCACCGGCTCGCCATTGACATAGACCGCGACATGCCGGCGCAGCGCGCCCTGATCGTCGAGCACATAGCCGCGCAAGGCCGGATTCGCCGCGAAGACGCGGCCCAGCGCCTCGCCCACCGTCACGGCAGCAACCTCCGCCGAAGGCGTCGGGAGAAAGCGCTGCAGCGCTGAGGTGAAGGTGAC
>DATEKH010000046.1:0-11821 GCA_035277525.1 Allostellaceae bacterium | reverse complement strand
GCCGATGTATCTGAAGAGCCATTCCTACGGCGAATATATTTTCGATCACGGCTGGGCCTCGGCCTATGAGCGTGCGGGCGGGCGCTATTACCCGAAGCTCCTCGCCGCCGTGCCCTTCACGCCGGCGACCGGCCCGCGCCTGCTGCTTCATCCCGATGCCGATGCCGAGGCCGCAGAGTATCTCGTCGCGGCGATGCTCGAAGTCGCGCGCCAGCGCAAGGTCTCCTCGCTGCATGTAAACTTCCCGCCGCAGGCGGAATGGGAGCTGCTCGGCCGCCACGGCTTTCTGCAGCGCATGGGGCGCCAATTCCATTGGGAGAATGACGGCTATGCGAGCTTCGATGATTTCCTCGAGAAGCTCAATTCGCGCAAGCGCAAGCAGATCCGGCGCGAGCGGCGCGACGCGCTTCAAGGCGGGCTCGAGATCGAGACGCTGACCGGCGGCGATCTCAAGCCGCAGCATTGGGACGCGTTCTTCCGCTTCTATATGTCGACCTCGGATCGCAAATGGGGCTCGGCCTATCTGACGCGCGAGTTCTTCGACCTCATCCATCAGCGCATGCCCGAGAAGATCGTGCTGGTGATGACGAAGAAAGCCGGGCGCTACGTCGCAGGCGCGCTCAATCTCTTGGGCACCGACACGCTGTTCGGGCGCAATTGGGGCTGCATCGGCGACTTCCCCTTCCTCCATTTCGAGGTCTGCTATTACCGCGCGATCGACTTCGCCATCGCGCGGGGCTTGAAACGCGTCGAGGCGGGCGCGCAAGGCCAGCACAAGATCCAGCGCGGCTATCTCCCCTCGCCCACCTACAGCGCGCATTGGGTGCGCGATGCGGGTTTTGCGCGCGCGGTCGCCGATTTCTGCGCGCGCGAGCGCCGCGCCATCGAGAGCGAGATGGACGAACTCGAAGAGGAGCTCTCGCCCTTCAAGCGCGAGGCGGAGTAGAGCGTGTGCTCACAAATCTTGATGTCTGCTTTGCCCCGTGAGATCGGCCCTTTGCGGCCACGCAACAAGTCGCTTATCTGTCAGAAAGAGACTTAGCCGTTGGCTTTTTGAAGAGCCAACGCCTCATCGGCGCCTGGAGCGCCGATCGTGCGGCTCGCAACAGTGCGGATTTGCGCTATGGCGTTTTTTGCCTATTTGCACGCAACGCGTTGATCTCCGCGCGGAACGCGTCCAGGACGCGCTGGCCATCGGGCACGCTCGTCACCCATGCCGCGACGACAGGCTCCATGGCTTTTCGCCAACGCTCACTCTCTTCGGTCGAGAGACGGTTAATCGGTGCGACCTTTCCCTTTTGCGCGAGCTCGCCGAGCATTGCCCTGACCCGGATTACCTCGCCTTCGTTCGAGACGCCGAGCGCGCGTGATAAGACGAGGCCCGAATGCTTCCGAAAGGACGCGCGAGCTGGCTCTGGCAGCGCATCAAATCTTTTCTTGCTCATAATGAGCATCGCCGCAGCGCCGCTGAAGGATTCATCGAGAAAGTGCGTTGCGACTTCGTAGGTCTTGAATTGCCGCACCGCGGTCAGCGAGCCATAAGTTCCATCGATCGTCCCGCGACCGATCGCCAAATAGATTTGATCGATGGGGAAGGCCATAGGGACGGCTCCGAGCCTCGTGAGCGTGTCACCTCGGATCCTTCCTGAGACGCCGAGCTTCAACCCCTTTACGTCTTCAAGTCTTCGGATAGGTCCTCCGCGGCTGGTGATCGCCGATCCGGCGAACGAAGACATTCCGAACACTTCAATATCTTTGTAGTCGCTGGCGATGATTCCCTTCTCGTAAAGGTTCCACAGTGCGACGGCGCCTTCTTCCGATGTTTCTTGCGAGAATAGCGGCAGTTCAACCACGCTGGTCTTGATGAACTTGTGAGGATCGAGGCCTTGCAATCCCCAGCCGATATCGGCGACGCCATCCATCACACGGTCGATGGTATTGCCGGCATTCGCCACCGCGCCGCCGGGGTAGTTCTTTATGATGATCGTGCCATTCGAATCGCGGCTTACGGCATCCGCCCAAGGCAGCACGACCTCAGTAAGAAAATATGTTGTCGGCGGCCCCCACGTCGCGAGCCTCACCTCCTGTTGGGCGAACGCATCGCGCCCGGACATGAGCACCGTAGAAATCACGATTGCAAAAGCGACGATGCGTTTCACTTGTCCCCCCCTTTGTCTTCACGAGCGCCCTTTGGGCCAAATTGACAATATGCTGACAATCTAAAGACTCTCGTGTAACTTGTCCCGACATTTCGGTCGCGACCGGCGATCGAGCGCCCATCGGCCGGAAGGTGCAGATAGGGAGTGACAGTTGGGTAATATCGTCGCCGACGAAGACGCACACTTTTCCGGTGTAGAGCGCGACAGGCGTTGGGCACGCGTGCGGGCGCTCATGGCGCATGATCGGCTCGACGTGATCCTCGCCGTGCCTCACACCGGGCACCACGATCACTTCTCAGCGTACTCCCGCTATTTGACCGGCCTCGGAGGGTTCTCCTTCGAGGTCGGCGCGGTGTTTCCGCGCGAAGGGCAGGTAACCGCATTCGTTGTCCCGGATGTTGCCCCCGAAAAGTGGCGCGCACAGCAAGACTGGGTCGGCGACATTCGGACAAGCGGGCGCGCTTTCGGCGACGGCATCATCGATCGTCTCAGGGAGCTCGGAATTACCCGCCCACGCATCGGGCTTGCCGGCTTAGCCGGCGTTCCGCGGTTCGCGGACGGGATCGTTGCGCACGGATTTTACGAGAAGCTGCGCCAGTCCTTTCCGGACGCGAGCTTGTCTGATTGCACGTCCCTGTTGGACCTGGCGCGCTACACGAAAGGCCCAGAGGAAATCGAATTTCTGCGCAGAAGCGTCGCTCAAGCTGAAGCAGCGATCGCAGCGATGAAGGCCAAAGCCCGGCCCGGGATCGCTGAAACCGCCGTTTACGCCGCGATGCTCAGCGCGATGATCGAGCACGGGAGCGAGATTCCCGCGATGATCATGTGGTCGGCAGGACCTCCGGAAAGACTTGTGTCGGCGGGTCCACCGACCTCTCGCCGTTTTGCGGCCGGGGATTTCATCCGCATTGAGGTCGAAGGCCGCTGCGCGGGATATTGCGGGCAAGTGACGCAGATGGCAGTGCTTGGTCCGGTTCCACCGTCCTATCGCGAGATGTGGCGGGTTCAGCAAGAGGCGCTCGCCTTGTGCTGCGACTTGGCGCGGCCGGGCGTGGCGCTCGGCGAACTCGCCGCAAAGACGGAGGCGGTTGCCGAGGGCACATCGTGCCGAATTCGTTTTCTGATGCACGGTCGCGGCGTGGGCGACGATGCGCCGATGTATGTTTTCTTTGCGGACGAGCAGACAAAGCGCTGGGTTCTTGAGGAAAACGCGTCTTTCATCATCAAGCCGGTGGTGACGCGCGAGGGCCACACACAGGTGGTCTGGGGCGATTCCGTGATTATCACCGCTGCGGGCGCGCAGCGGCTGGGAAGTCTTACGCCAGAGATTATCGAGCTTATGTAAAAAGCTTTTGTGCGGCAGCGCCGGGCGCGTCGCGTCGTTTGTGATCGAGGAGGAGCCATGCTCTACGCGGATATTTACGTGAAAGAGCCGATCGAGAAGATCGCCGATGATTGGGACTATCTCGACGAGAAGATCATCCGAAAATTTTCGATGTTCCGGCCGATCGGCGATAACATTTACGGTATTCGCGCCATCGGGCACGAAACGCCCGATAGCATCGGGGTGCGCAAGGCGAGCACCGACCTCGTAAAGACCCGTAAGAATCTCGAAATCGGACCTCAGGGCATCGTCGAGGTCGCGCGCACGCCCTGCACCGTCCACGTCACGCTTGCGGGGACGCCGCACCACACCCAGCACATGTTCGGGTTCTGGCACATCAACGACAAGGACGAATTGATCATTCCGATGCCGCCGAGCGGCGCGCTGCCTGGATACCTGCTCATCATCATGGGCCAGCCCACCGAAAACGAGTCCGACCGCTTCGCCTGGTATTGCGAGCGCTGCGTCAATCTGTTGTTCATGCGCGAGTACGTGACCGGCACCGCCGGTTTCCAAGGCATATGGCGGTTCGAGCATGCTGCAATCGCCGAATACAATGACAAGGTGGGGCACCGCACTTGCGATGAGTGCGGTCATATCAACCCGCTCGGCTATGGCGGAAACAGCGAGCGCGATACGCCGGCGGAACGCGAAGCGCGGAAGATGTGGTGAGACGCGATGGCGTCAGAGACCCAACCGACAATTCCCGCGCCGGAGCTTTCGTTCTTTCGGTCAATGGGCGAAACCGCGAGTCGTTGGGAGCGCCACGGCGACTATTCGATTTGGTGCGGCGGGTCGGCTCCGGGAAGCGCCGTCTACGTCCTCAACGAATGGCAGAACAGGCGCGTTCTCGCGGTGCCGCGCCGCGACACCCACCCGGTCATGCACCGTATTGGCGCGGGTACGCCGTTTGAGGTCGAGCACCTGTTTGGGTTCTGGATGAGCTTGGACGTGGACTCCGTCTGGATCGACACAAGCGTATCCGGGGGCCAGCGCTGCGCACTGGTGGTCGGCGGAACCAAGGGAAAGCCGGCGGATGCTGCCTGTCTTTGGATCTGCCCGAAATGCGGTGCAGCGTTTGCGCGCGAGTCCTTTGCGATCCCGCGCCAACGCCTCGAGCGATTCCTCGAATTTGCCCAAGAACGCGTTCGTCTCTTCAACGCGGACGAGCGGCTCCGCACCTGTCCCTCTTGCGCTGCGGTACATCCGCCGAGCTATGGATTCTACACCGAAGAGGACGGCGAAACGGAACAGGCCGCTCGGCGAGGACTATAAATGCCCACGCAAACAGAACACATCGGCCGGCAGAATGTGTGTGCGGTCGAGGAGGTCCCGACAGGCCGCGCCCTCTGCAAGCGATTGCAAGATGGCACCCAAATCGCGCTCACGCGTCGGGAGAACGGACAGATCGCCGCTTTCGAGAATCGGTGCCCGCATGTGGCCGGGCCGATCGGCCTCGGGAAGATCAAGGGCAAGGCTGTGATCTGCCCCTGGCATTTCTTTCGCTTCGACATCGAGACCGGAGACGCGGTTGGGCTCGATAGCGTGATGCGTCTCCGCGTCTTCAAACCCGTGGTGGAAGGCGGGCGCGTTTTCATTGACGTTTGAATAGCGAGAGCCTGGTTTCGTGAGGGAGAGCTCGATGGCGTACTCGGTTCCGGAACCGCGCCTCAACCGTGCGATCGCATTGGAATTCCAAGGCGACTGGGGCGCCGCCAATTTGCACCGCATCCTCGGCTGGCTCAGCCAAGAGATCGTCGACCGGACCGGACCCGGTTCGCGCATCGGCATTTGGAGCGGTCGAGGGGGATTCGATGCCGTGCAGGCCGTGGGGCACCGTCAGGTCGATATCGCGCTCGCCGTCCCTTCGGCTTTCGTCCCGATGACACTCCAAGGCAAAGGCATCGCCAAGGGAGAGGCTTTTCCGAATTTACGTGCGCTTGGCACGATGCCCCAAACCGATCGTTTGGTCGTCGCGATCCGGGGCGAGCACGGCATCCGCTCGTTCGAAGAGTTTCGGCGCAAGGCGCCGAAACTCAGGATTGCCTCTTCGCCGGACGACGGCATCAATACCGTTGGTTATGCGGCTCACCGGCTCATGGAGGCGGCCGGTCTTCCACGCCGCCTCATCGAAGAGTGGGGCGGAACCTACATTGAGCGCGAGCGCCCGAACCAATGCATTTCGCTGGTGCGCGAGGGCAAAGCCGATGCCATCATTCACGAGGCGATCATGACCGAGTGGTGGCAAGACCTCGCGAACGGCAGCGAGCTCGCCTTTCTGCCGGTCGAGGAAAAAACGCTGGCCACGATGATGCGCAACGAGCTGTGGCCGAGCGCGAGCCTGCCGGCGGGCTACTTGAGAGGCATCAACGAAACCTTCACCACGCTCGACTTCTCCGATTTCCTGATGATCGCACGCGACGATCTGCCGGAGGATATCGCCTATCTTCTGGCCTGGTGCATGTGCGAGCGGCGCGAGGTACTGGACCGGTTTTATGGTCACATCAAGCCGGAGCGCAGCCCCGTGACCTACCCGCTCGTTCCGAAAAAAATCGCAACCACGTCTATCCTGCTCCATCCTGGAGCAGAACGCTATTACCGCGAGGCAAAGGTGATCTCATGACTGAGCGCACGATTCCGAAGCCCGATCCCGACCGGCCGCCGCTCAAGACGAACGTCTATTGGTTCATTCAGACCGCGACGACGGCTCTGGCACCCTTGTTCCCTTATCTGGACGAGGGCTCGATCGTGCCCTGCGCCGCAACGTTCCGCGGCGCGGAGGGGAAGCGATACGGACGTTTCCAACACTTCAACACGGTCGATGAAGTTTTCGTGATGTTCGGCGGATCAGGGCAGCTCACGAGGGGATCGGGTCTGGTTCGCGTCGGACCCAAGCTGCACATGGTACAAGGGCCGCTCCCGGACCCCGACGATCCGGAGTCGATGGCGATCTCGGTCATCACTCAGCGCCAGGCGATCGGGAAGGAGCAGCGTGAGGAAGTCCGCTTCGTTTGCGAGAAATGCGACCGCCGGCTCTTCACGATGGAGTACGACGCGACGCCGCCGAAGCGTGGCACCTGCAAAGGCGAAGGCGCCACCGCTTTTCTCACTATCCTCGAAAGCGTCGAAGCGGCGAGGCGCTTCAACGAGGACGCCGCCGCGCGCAAGTGCAAGCATTGCGGCCACGAGAATCCGCCGTTTCCGAGCGAAACCTGGGGCTGGGCCGTCTATGCGAGCCAGGCGGAGATCGCGCGCCGCAGCCTGGGGGCGATCGAAGCCGCCGCTACGATGCCGGCGCCATCGGCCGGTCAGAGCGAAGCGAAGGGCCACTGACATGCCACGCAACCTCATGGTGTTCACCTTCGCCGAGGCGGCAAAGGCCGGTGCCTATGACGAAAGGCCGATGCTGCCGGACAGCCTCGATCTGCAAATCCATCTCAGCAAAAACGCCGTCCCGCAGCCGTTTTATTTGATCTGCGAGCATGACAGCGTGCTCTTCGCGCTCTCAGGGTCCGGCCAGGTGGAATACAAGGATGCCTCTGTGTTGCGCCATTCCTATGGGATTGGCGACCACCTTTATGTCCCCGCGGGGGTGCCGCACCGCATCGTGCCGACCAGCGAGACGATCCAATATCGCTACAAGCTGCCGGAATCCGAACTAGAGGCCGTCGCCTGGTATTGCGAACACTGCGGAAACGAACTCTACCGCGAAGTCTGGGAATTGAAGGAGGAGTTGCCGCAGGAGGCGTATGCCCGCATTTCCGATGCGTTCAACGCCGATGCGAAGCGCCGCAGCTGCGGTAAGTGCGGTAACGTCCATCCGACGGTCGACTTGACGCTGTTCCGCTGGCAAGAGGTGGCTCGGCTACTCCGGGACGAAGCTGCCCAAGAGCGCGCAAAGGCACCTGCCTAACCGATCGGCGGCGCTGGTCGACGAGCTCGCCCGCAGCGGGCCGCGCAAAGCGGCATCCGACGGCCGTCGCGCTCGACCGAATGGAACTCAGCGGCGTATTTCGCCATATTGGCAAGATGTTGTGGCGCGATGGAGTCTGAGATGCCCAGCGATGGCACCGCCCTGCCGCGCCGCTCCGCCGCCCATACCGAAGCCGGCACGGCCTTCACCGAGCTGGTGCTCGAACTCTTTCGCGTCAACGGCGCGCTCGTTGCGGCCGGCGACGACATGACGCGCGATCTCGGCATGACGGCGGCGCGTTGGCAGGTGCTGGGCGCGATCGGCAGCGAACCGAAGACCGTCGCGGCTGCGGCACGCCAGATGGGGCTGACGCGCCAGAACGTGCAGCGCATCGCGGATTGGCTGGTGGAGAGCGGCATCGCCGAATTCGTCGACAATCCCAATCATCGCCGCGCCAAGCTTGTCGCGCTGACCAAGGACGGTGTGGCGCTGCGTCGTCAGCTCGGCCGCCGCCAGGCGCGTTGGGCGAATGCCACTGGCGGGCAGTTCACCACCGCCGAGCTGCGCGCGACCACCGGTGTGTTGAAGCGCCTCAAGAAGGCGCTCGAGAAGCGAAGCTGAATAGACGAGCGGGGAAAGCATGAGCGAGCAGGAGCTCGAGGCCGAGGAGCTCCCAACCGCCAGGCGAAGAAGCGCTCCACCCTTGCGCCGCCGCGCATCCGGCGCTCGCTGCGGCTGCAATTCCGAGACGATTGCGTGCGCGAGCGGCGCGCCATCGAGAGCGAGATGGACGAGCTCGAAGAGGAGCTCTCGCCCTTCAAGCGCGAGGCGGAGTAGAGCGCCTCACGCGACCGCCGCGCGGCGCCGGCGCATCAGCCGCTCCCAGAAGAACAGCAGCACCGCGAGGCAGACACCCGCGAGATTGACCCACCGGCCGCCGGCAAAGAGGTTGACCGGAATGAGCAGGCAGATGCCGGCGATGCCGTAATAGGCGCGC
The DNA here is from genome assembly GCA_035277525.1 of Allostellaceae bacterium. GTDB lineage: Bacteria > Pseudomonadota > Alphaproteobacteria > ATCC43930 > CGMCC-115725 > CAIKMD01. Next base: position 3,368 of record DATEKH010000046.1, on the reverse strand, counting down.
CAGACAAGGGCGAGGCGGCGGACCGAATAGCCCATCATCGCCGCCGAGATGAACCACACGCCGATGATCGCGGTGGCGAAGTCGATGACGATCGCCAGCGGAGAGCCGATCAGCAGGAGCGTTCCCGAGAAGACGAAGAAGAACGGAATGACGAACACGGTCCAGCCGAAACGCATCGCCGTGTAGCCGGTCAGCATCGGCTCGGCATCGGCGAGATTGGCCGCGGCGAAAGCGCCGATCGCCACCGGCGGAGTAATCATCGACAGCATGCCGTAATACATGATGAACATATGCGCGGCCATCGGCGCGATATGCATCTGGATCAGCGCCGGCGCAACCAAGGTCGCGAGCAGGATATAGACACCGACCGTCGGCATGCCCATGCCGAGCAGAATCGAGGCAACCGCCGCCAGCAGCAGCAGGCCCATGAGGCTGCCGCCCGCGATGTGGAGGAGCGAGAGCGTGAGGCCGAAGCCGACGCCCGAATAATTGAGCGTGCCGATGATCACGCCGGCGGCGGCGCCCACCATGAAAAGGCTTAAGACCGAGAGCGCGGTGTCGCGCATCATCACGGCGAAATCGCCGAAGCCGATGCGCTTGCCCTGGAAACCGAAGACGAGCGCGAGCACGATCAGCGAGAGGGTCGCAAGCAGCGCGGCGGTCTCCGGTTCGTAGCCGAACGAAAACAGCGCGACGATCAGCACGGCGAAGGGAATCGGGAAATACCAGCCCTCCTTCAAGACCTTCGACAGTTTCGGTATCTGCGCTTCGTCGATCGGCAGGATGTTATTGCGCGCGGCTTCGAGATCGGCCTGGATGAAGAGCGCCGCGTAGTAGAGCACCGAGGGCAAGGCGGCCGCCAAGGCGACCTCGGCATAGGGCACTTGCAGGAACTCGGCCATGAGAAAGGCCGTCACGCCCATCACCGGCGGCATGAGCTGACCGCCCGTCGAGGCGGCGGCTTCGATTGCCGCGGCCACATGCGGCTTGAAGCCGGCGCGCTTCATCAGCGGGATGGTGACCACCCCGACCGTCGCGACATTGGCGACGACGCTGCCCGAGATCATGCCGAACAGCGAGGAGCCGAGAATGGCGATCTTCGCCGGGCCGCCGCGATAGCGGCCCATCAATGCGATCGAGATATCGGAGAAGAAATTCGATCCGCCCGCCTTAAAGAGAACATTGCCGAAGAAGACGAAGGCCATCACCACTGTGGTGATGATTTTCATCGGCATGCCGAGGATCGCAGTCGAATCCCAGGCGGTGTAAAAGGTGAGTCGCGCCGGAGGGATCGAAAGGCCCGCGAGATCGCCCGGCAGATGAGCAGCCACCAGAGCGAGCAGGAAGAAGCCGATGGTGACGATCGTCAGGGCCCATCCGGTCGTGCGCCGCAATCCCTCGAGCATGAGGAGGCCCAGCACCGCCGCAGCGAGAACGCCATCGGGCGTCGGCGATGACACCATCTGCGACAGATCGGGAAAGCGGACCCCGACATAGGCGCAGGCGAGGAAGGAGGCGAGAGCGGCGGCAAGGTCGTACCACGGCACCGCGCCGACCCGCTGCCGCCCGCCGACCGGCACGTGCAGGAAGAGCAGCGGCATGGCCAACGCCAAGAGGAAGGCGAGATACTGCTCGGAATAGAGAACGATCCCGACGCGCCGGAAGAGATCGGCGGCGAGCGCGAGCACGCCCCCGGTGAGCGCGATCGCCAGCACATCGACTAGTTTTTTCATGGCGCCTCTTGCTCGCGCCGCGCGCCTATCATGCCTGCCGCGTGACGCCTTCTCCCTGTTCGTTTGATTGGGTTCTAGCAGAGTTGGGCGCGTTTCACCACGGTTGCGCGGCCTTGCCGCGCTTGCAGCCGGATGTCGCGGATTGCATTTGCCGGCGATTGCGCTAGCGTGCCCCGAGGGCGGGCTCGCCGCCCGCACTCGCCGCAATGGCGACGGTAAAAATGCGGTTGGACAGGGAGGCGTTCGACATGACGATGGTCCGGGCCTTGGCATTTTCTCTCGCGGTGTCGCTGCCGCTCGCGGCCGGCGCGGCGCATGCCCAGGTCGTCAGCGTCGTGACCACCCCGGCCGGCTCCTTCACCAATTCGTCGGGCGCGGCGATCGCCAAAGTCTTGATCGATCACGGCAAGCTCCGTGCGATCGTGCAGGCGCAAGCCGCCAACGGGCTCGAATCCGTAGCGAGCGGCACCGCCACCTTCGGCCTCTCCAATTCCTTCGACACCACCTTCTTCGTCGAGGGCTCGCGCTATTACAAGGAGGAAGGTCCCCACAAGACTGTGCGCACCGTCGCCTCGCTCGTTCCCTATCGGGTCGGCATGTTCGTGCGCGCGAGCTCGGACATCAAGTCGATCGCCGATCTGCGCGGCAAGCGCGTCTCCTCGGGCTTCAACGCGCAAAAGACCATCGGCACCATTATCGAGGCGCATCTCGCCAATGGCGGCCTGACCTATGCCGATGTGCAGCAGGTCCCGGCGCCGAACGTCGTGCGCGCGGCGGAGGACTTCAACAGCGGCAAGGTCGACGTACTGTTCTTCGCCATCGGCTCGGCGGCGATCAAGCAGGCGGCGGCGACCGTCGGGGGCTTGCGCATCCTGCCGCTCGACACCTCGCCCGCGGCCCTCAAACGTATGGAAGACGTGATGCCCGGCGCCTATACCGTCCATGTCGAGCCCGCGCCCAATCTCGACGGCATCGCCAAGCCGACCGATCTCATCGCCTTCGACATGGTGATGTACACGCGCGCCGACGTTGCCGAGGATACGATCTATCGCGCGACCAAGGCGCTCTATGAGAACAAGGCCGAGCTCGTCGCGACTTTCCCTCCTTTCGCCACCTTCGATCCCAAGCACATGGCGAAGATCGTGAAGGACGTGCCCTTCCACCCCGGCGCGCTGAAATTCTACAAAGAAGCGGGGCTCGCGCCGAACTCCTAGGCTCTCCGCACTCTTTGGTCCTCATCCCGGGTCCAGCCGCGTCGCGGCTGCCCTGGAATGACGAACCCATTGCGTCCGGTTTTGCGGTGGTCCTTTTGGGCGCGACTCCTCCCCTGTCTATCCTGCTGCTTACCCCTTCCGGCCAAGCTCGCAATGGAGCATATTGGTTAGCCGCAGCAATGGTTCCGCCTCGTCATTCGGGCGCGGGACCGCACGACGCCAAGGCGGCGGGAGGGGTTCCCGCTCAAGCTGCGGCGCAAGGGGGAAATACGCCATGTCTTTCTTGAGCAAGGATCGCATCGTCGCGCCGCCCGGCTATAGCCGGTGGCTGATACCGCCCGCCGCGCTCTGCGTGCATTTGTGCATCGGCCAGGCCTATGCGTTCAGCGTTTTCAACATTCCGATGACCAAGCTGATCGGC
>DATEKH010000045.1:0-7830 GCA_035277525.1 Allostellaceae bacterium | reverse complement strand
ACGCGGGACTTGAAAGGCTTCTGGGCCAATTCCTATCCGCAGATTCGCGGCGAGATGCGCGGGCGCTATCCCAAGCACCCCTGGCCCGACAACCCGCGCGAAGCCTTGCCTACAGCACGGGCGAAGCGAAGGCGGTGAGGCGTCTTAGCAGCTGTCTCAACCGCACCTATGTGGCCGGACCAACGATTTCCACCGCTATGATTTTCAAGGATTCTCGTATATTCAAGTCCTCTGCTGCGGAACTGCCGACGCGACATTCTGTTTTATAAACGCCGCGCCAGATTGATTCTCGATGATCTTGAACGCGTTGGTGTTCATAAGCGAATGCATGAGACAGTGATGCACCGTGAGGACCAAATCTTGAAATTCAGCATCAACGACGGTCTCGATTAGATCGACGTCAAGGCCCATTTTCTTGCACTCTTCAAAATTGATGTGCCGATTATGTGCCTTGTTACCAGTATAATCCGTAAGGCGTTTCACAACTTTCCTTGCACGGTCCCCCGCCCGAGGAACATCCTTGAACATGTGTTCCTTGAGTTGGCCTTCCACAAAGGAACTCGCCCACCTTATGCCGTTCTCACATTCGCTGAGAAATGTAGGGTTGTACTTGGCAAGAATTGGACGCCAGACCTCGGCCTTTTGAGGATCTTTTTTGATTTCGCGGTACGCGCGGCGAAATTCCTGGATAACGCCATAAGCTGGGACGCCGCGTATCTGCGGATCAATGGGACCGAGGCTGGAGTGCCTTGCCATCAACACCTTGTTAGCGCAGCAAGCGATCATCGTGCCGGCTGACATGGAAAGCTGCGGAACGATAACTCTTATGTCGGTCGGGAACATTTGGCGGAGATAATCAACGATCGATTCTGTTGCCGCTAAGCTACCGCCGGGCGTATGTAGCAGCAGGTCAAGGTTCTTGGTTCGGTCCATACCATGGACCGCCATCATGAACCCGTTTTTGTCTTCATCAACGATACCAAGATTCAAGATATTCTCGGGCTTTGAGAGCCACCCAGAATAATAGGCAATGATGTTGCGGCCCGTCTTCACATGAAGCTGAGTGAGATACTTTCGGCGTACAACATCAAACGCCTGCGACGCAGCAGCCTGCAACATCTGCGCGGCAGCCATATGCTGCTGCGCTTGTAGCATCGATGCTTGTTGGGCTTGCTGAATCTCCTGGAGAACGTTTCCCCAGTTAGGCACGGCGCAAATTCGCGAGCACAGGAATCGGTGCTTCGCCTACGCTATACGTCGTGTAGTTTTGGGACACGACGATCTGCGCGGAATGTATAAGATCATCGCGCTCAAAAAATTCCAGCCTATACCCCTCCGGAACAACTTCTCGGTATTGGGTAATAAGCCCGTTCTCCCCCTCGCCGGTTTTCTTCATGTTTCTAGATTTCCTTTTGCGCTGAGACATAGAAGTCTCCAGTGTTAAAAGATTAACAAAAACGGACTGCTGCGGCAATATCCTGCTTCTTGATTAAGAAAACGTGACCGCACAGCGATGCAGGTTAAACGCGCGCGCCTGCCGTCGGTTGCGCCCCCTCCGAAACGCTGAGTAACTGTGAGCTCCGTCCAACATCCCTGCCATGCGCGGGCGGGATTGGCGCTGCCGCGCGTTCCTGCGACAATCAGGCGCGAAGGAAAGGATTGGTTCATGGCCGAAGCCGTCTCGCCCGCAGTGCGGCGCAAGATCCATTACGGCTGGATCGTCGTCGCCGTGAGCTTCGTTGCGATGCTGGTCGCCGCAGGCACGCGCGCGACGCCCTCGGTGCTCATCGTGCCCTGGGAAAACGAGTTCGGCTGGAGCCGGGCGACCATCTCCTTCGCCATCGCCGTCCAGTTGATGATCTACGGTCTGATCGGTCCCTTCTCGGCGGGTTTCATCGACCGCTTCGGCCTCCGGCGGACCATGGTCGCGGGTCTCGGCACGATGGCGGCCGGCATGGCGCTTTTGACTTTCGTCAGCGCCGCCTGGCAGCTGCAGCCGATCTTGGGCCTTTTTCTCGGCCTCTCCACCGGCGCGCTCGCCATGGTGATGGCGGCGCTCGTCGCCAATCACTGGTTCGTCGAGCGGCGCGGCCTTGTGATGGGATTGCTGTCGGGCAGCAGCGCGACGGGGCAGCTGATTTTCCTGCCGAGTTTCGCGCAGCTCGTCGTCCATCTCGGCTGGCGGCCGGCCGTGCTCATCGCCGCTTGCGTGCTCGTCGCCGTCATTCCGATCGTGTGGCTTTTCATGCGCGACACGCCGGTCGAGATCGGCGTGAAGCCTTTCGGCATGCCGCTCGATGCGCCCGATCCGCCGCCACTCATCCGCGCCAACCCCTTCACCTCTGCCTTCGCCGCGCTCGGCACGGCGGCGGGCAGGCGCGATTTCTGGCTGCTATCGGGAAGCTTCTTCGTTTGCGGCGCGAGCACGATCGGCCTCATCGGCACGCATTTCATCCCGGCCTGCCAGGATCACGGCATTCCCGAGACCGCCGCCGCCGGAATCCTCGGCGCGATGGGCGTGTGCAATGTCATCGGCACCACGGCGGCTGGCTGGCTTTCCGACCGGTTCGACAACCGCTTGCTCTTGTGCTGGTTCTATGCGTCGCGCGGCGCGTCCCTGATCTTCCTGCCCTACGCCCTCGACATGGCGGGCGCCTGGGGGCTCGTCGTGTTCGGCCTCTTCTACGGGCTCGATTGGATCGCGACCGTGCCGCCGACGGTGAAGCTCACCACGGCCGCCTTCGGCCAGCAGCAGACCGCCGTGGTCTATGGCTGGATCATGGTGATGCACCAGGTCGGCTCGGCCTTCGCCGCCTATGGCACCGGGCTCTTGCGGACGGTATCCGGCGACTACACCGATGCGTTCTGGACCTCGGGCGCGCTGTGCATGATCGCGGCGATCCTCGTTCTGCGCATTGGCCGCAAGACGCCGTCGGCCTCGCGCCCCGTCCTCGCCGGCGCCGAGGCCTGAACCCCGCTCTATTCCGCGCTGGCGGGCGATGGCGCCTTGCCCGGCGTCGAGGTGCGCAGCGGGATCTCCTCGAGGAAGCTCACGGTGATCAATCCCAGGAGCGCGATCGCGGCGGCGAGGATGAAGGTCACCGAGAAGCCATGCGCGAGATCGGGCAGGACCGCTGCGCGCGTGTCGGCCGGCAGGCTTGCGAGCGCGGTCGGTCCGCCGCGCAGCACCTCGGGTCCGAGCCCCAAATGGCTTGCCGCAAGCGCGCTGCCGAAGGAAAAGACCAGCGCCGACCAGAGGAGCGCGGTGCCGAAGGAGCCGCCAAGCGAGCGGAAGAATCCGCTCGTTCCGGTGAAGGCGCCGAGGTCGCGAAACTCGGCGGCGTTCTGGCCGGCGACGGTCATCGGCGCCATGCACAGCCCGATCGCGACGCCATTCACCATGAAATACACCACGATCAGCCATTGGGGCGTGGTCGCGGTCATGCTCGCATAGAGAAGATAGGAGAGGATGACGCCGGCGAACCCGATCTGCGGCGAGCGCTTGTAGCGCCCGGTGCGGCGCATATAGGTGCCGGTCGCGATCGAGCTCACCATCTGCGAGGCGATGAGCGGGATCATGAACGCGCCCGAGCTCGAGGCGCTGTAGCCGGCGACGAGCTGAAGAAAGACCGGCAGCAGCATTGCCGAGCTCAACAGCGTCGCGGCGATGAGGAATTGCGCGATGAGGACGGTGCGGATATTGCGGTTGACGAAGAGCCGCGGCGGCAGCAGGGCCTCGCGCGCGCGCAGCTCCTGGAGCGCGAAAGCGAGGAGCAGCAACACGCCCACGGTGCCGAGCGCCAGAATCTCCGGCGAGGTCCAGTCGAACTCCGTGCCGCCCCAGGCGCAGACCAGCATCAACGCCGTCACCGCCGGCATCATCAGGCACGCGCCGAGGACATCGAGCGAGCGGTTCTCGCGCCGCACCGGGATGCGCTTCAGCGCCCAGTCGCAGAAGAAGAACGCGACGACGCCGACCGGCAGGTTGATCCAAAAAGCCCAGCGCCAGGTGAGATAATCGACGCAGAGGCCGCCGATCAACGGCCCCGAGATGCTGGCGATACCCCAAATGCCGGTGATGTAGGCCTGATAGCGCCCGCGCTCGCGCGCCGAGACCACATCGGCGATCGCCGCTTGCCCGAGGCTGAAGAGGCCGCCGCCGCCGATGCCCTGGCAGGCGCGCGCCGCGATCAGCATGCCCATGTTCTGGGCGAGGCCGCAGGCGGCGGAAGAGAGGGTGAAGATCAAGATCGCGAATTGGAGGAGACGGCGGCGGCCATAGAGATCGCTGAGCTTGCCATAGATCGGCGCCGCCGCGGTGTTGGTGAGAAGATAGGCGGTGACCACCCAGGAGAGATGAAGGAAGCCGTCGAGGTCGGTCGCGATGCGCGGCAGCGCGGTGGTGACGATGGTCGAATCGAGCGCCGCCATCATCATGCCCAGAAGCACGCCGATGAGCACGCTCATGATCTCGCCATGCGTGAAGCCGGCGCTCTCGCCGGCTGCGGCCGCGGCGTTTTCGCTGCCCTTGGGCGTCATGGGCGGAGGGTCTATCGCCCGGAAGGCCCTCTGTCATGCGCAAAGCGCGCAGGCCTGACCTACCCGCCGCCTGTCAGTCCGCGCCTTGACGCTGCGGCTTTGCCGGGTGGGTGGTCGTGCGCAGCGGAATTTCCTTGAGAAAGCGGGTTGCGATGAGGGCGGTGGCGGCGATCGCGGCGTCGACGAGGAAAGCCACGCCGAAGCCGTGCGACAACGCCGGGATCAGGATCGCACGCTCGGCTTGAGGCAGCGCCGCGAGCGCGGCACGGCCGCCCCGCAGTGCGGCGCTGAAGCTTGCATGGCCCTCGGCCGCGACGGTCGCATCGAGCACGGTCAAGAGGATTGACCACAGGATCGCTGCGCCGAACGCGCCGCCGAGCGCGCGGAAGAACGCGGTCGAGCCGGTGACCGCGCCGAGATCGCGGAGCTCGGCCGAATTCTGCACCGCGACCCAGAGCGGCGCCTGGCACAGGCCGATGCCGATCGCATGGACCATGAGAAAGAGCTCGATGAGCCAGAGCGGCGTCGCGCCAGCCATGGTGGCGAAAAGCAGCGCACCGAGGACGAGCGCGGCAAAGCCGACGCGCAGCGACGGCAAATAGCGGCCGGTGCGCTGCACGCGCCGTCCCGTGGCGATCGAGCTGATGATCTGCGCACCGAGCGGCAGCACCAGCATCGCGCCCGAGACGCCGGCGCTGACGCCGATGACGAATTGCAGGAAGACCGGGATCAGGAGAAAAGCCCCGATCGACACGGCGTTGATGATGAAATTGAGGAAGCTCGCGACGCGAAACACCGCGCTCGCGAAAAGCCGGGGCGGCAGCAACGCCTCCGCCGCGCGCCGCTCCCAGCGCGCGAACATCGCGACGAACGCCGCGCCGATGACGCCGAGGCCCAGGATCGGCCAGGACGTCCAGGGCAACTCGTTGCCGCCCCAGGCCGCCACCAGCATCAGCGCGGTCACGCCCGGCAGCAGCAGCGCCGCGCCCTGGTAGTCGATCGGCCGCTTCTCGCGCTTGACGATCACGCGGGCGAGGCCGCGATGGCAGAGGAAGAAGGCGACCGCGCCCAGAGGAAGATTGATCCAGAACGCCCAGCGCCAGGAGAGATAGTCGACGCTCAAACCGCCGATCAGCGGGCCGGCGAGCGCCGCCGTGCCGAACATGCTGGTGATATAGGCTTGGTAGCGTCCGCGCTCGCGCGGCGAGACGACATCGGCGATGGCGGCCTGCGCCATGCTGTAGAGCCCGCCGCCGCCGATCCCCTGCAGCGCGCGGGCGGCGATCAGCGAGGCCATATTCTGCGACAGGGCGCAGGCGAGCGAGGCGAGGAAGAACACGCCGATCGAGATTTCGAGCAACAGGCGCCGGCCGTAGAAATCGCTGAGCTTGCCGAAGATCAGGGTGGTGCCGGTCGAGGTCAGAAGATAGGCGGTGATGACCCAGGAGAGATGCGGCACGCCGTTGAAATCGGCGGCGATCGCGGGCAACGCCGTCGCCAGCACGGTTTGATCGAGCGCCGCCATCAGCATGCAGAGCAGCACGCCGCTGAGGATGCGCAGCACCTCTTGATGGGTGAAGGCGTTTTGCTCTGATGCCCGATCCGGCATCGCGGTTCCCGATCCTTGGCCGTCGCCCAGCACTGGAATCGCAAATGAGTGATGCACCCCCCACCCGCTCGCTCTCGCTCGCGGCCTCCCCCTCAAGGGGGGAGGCGAATGCTTGAAGCGACTCTCAACTTCACCTCCCCCGCGAGGGGGGAGGTCGGCGCGCAGCGCCGGGAGGGGGTGACTCTCTTACTTACGATTGCGAGTAGTAGGGTCTATCGAAGCCGCTGGCCGCTGTCATCCGCAAACCGCGCCGGTCTGGTATTCGCGGTCGCCGCGCCCTGCGGCGCCTATTTGCTCGCGCCCTTGATTTTCTCCCACGACCGGCCGCCGGTATAGCCGAGATAACCGAAGGTGAAGAGCTGCCAGACCGCATCGGGAATCGCGGCGAGCCACTTCTGCAAGCCGATGGCGATGCCGTTCGCCGTCGCCGGCGCGAAGGCGAACAGCACGCCCATCGGAATGGAGGCGAGCAGCATCACATAGATGACGTAGAGAAAGCTCGGCCGCGCGCGCGAGGTCCAGCGATCCGGCGACTTCGCTTCTTCCATGATCGCCTGCAGGCTCGCGCCGGTCTGCGCCACCGCCGCCTGCACCGCGGCGGCCGAGCGGATCGCATCGGCCTTGGCCTTGTCTTGCGGATCGGGAAAGGCGGTCTTGATGATCGTGTCGGCGAGATTGCTGACCGACGTCACCGCATCTTCGATGCCGAACGCCATCTCAGCCTCGCGCGACGCCGAGAAGCGCGACGACGATCGCGAGCGCGAGGCTGACCGCCGCGAGCAGGCGCGGATGGCCGCGCAGCCATTGCAGCGCGCGCGATGCGAGATGCCGCCGCTCGGCCGCGATTGCGGCCTTGGCGTTGGCGGCGGCTTGCTTGGCGTCGTGTTCGAGATTGGACATAAACGTGCACTCCTCTGCAAAAATTGCTTGGATTACGAATAGGCGCGGGCGAGCCAGCCGGCGAGAAAGCGCTGTTGCGATTTGCTGCGTGCGGCGAGCAAGCGGTAATGGCCGGCCAAAGCCTCGCGCAGCGCGGCCAGCAGCGTCTCGGGCACGCTCGCCGCGATCGCGGCGAGAGTCGCCGCGCCGAGAACGCCGTCCTCGGCGACCGGATTGCCGCAAGCGCGCAGGGCGCGCTGCAGCGCGCGGATGGCGTTCTCCATGCCGATATTGACGCCGGCATCGAGCAGCTTTGCCGCAAGCGGCGCCCGCAGGCGGTCAAGGCCAAAGCGATCCCACCAGTCGCGGCGATAGATTGCGGCCGCATCGCCTGCGCTCAGGCCTTCGATGTCGAGCGCGGGATATTGCGCGGCGCTGATGCCGTATTTCGTGCCTTTGAGCGCGCCCGTGCCGATCTTGCCGCCGGTCCAATTGCCCGGATCGTCCGCCGACTTTTGAAACCCGCCTTCATGCGCAAGAAGGATCGCGGCCGCCGCGGCGAAAGCGGGCTCGCTCGCGGCGTCGGCAACAAGCGCCGGCTCGAGCGCCGGTGCGTCAGTCATGAGGCGGGCGCTTCAATTCGCGCCAGGCGCAGAGGATGCGGATGACGAGCAAGACAAGGCCTGCGAAGATGACGAGCGCCCGCATTCCCAATTCGAGATCCTGCAGCCAGAACGGCACGGTGATGGCGGCCATCGCACTGGGACCGTCGACCGCGTCGAGGCGATGAGTCATGGGATGCC
>DATEKH010000044.1:0-18917 GCA_035277525.1 Allostellaceae bacterium | reverse complement strand
CCGGCGGCGCCGCGGCGATGAGGCGCGCGCGTTCCGCGCTGGGCGGATGGCTGTGCAGGAAGCCGATCGGCAGCTCGCCATCGCCCTGCTTTTGCTCGAGCCTCGTAAAGAAAGCGGCGAAGGGCGCGAGGTCGTAGCCCGCTTTCTCCATCAGCGCCACCGCCTCGGCATCGGCGGCGCTTTCGGCCTCGCGGCTATAGCTCGCGCTCAGCGCGGCCGTGCTGACCGCGCCGACCGCCGAGGCGCCAAACACGTCGCCGACCACGAGGCCGATCAAGAACGCGGTCGCGCCGCGCTCGATCATGACCGTCGTCGGATGATCGAGCGCGACATGGCCGAGCTCATGGGCGATGACGCCGGCGATCTCGTTCGGGTTTTGCGCGAAATCGATGAGGCCGCGAAACAGCAGAATCTGTCCGCCCGGGAGCGCCACCGCATTGACAATCGGCGAATTGACGACGCGCAGCCGCGGCGCATTGCGCACATGAAGCTGCGCGATGATCGGGGCGGCGAGCCTCGCGAGCGCGGCGCGTCCGTCAGCCGCCCTGCATTCGCGCTGCTCGCCCTGTTTCGGCTGTGCGGTGAAGCCGATCACCGCCGCGGCCACGCGCCTGCCGAGATCGGCCTCGAGCCGGGGCGACATCCATTGGCTCGAGTGACGGGCGAGGAATGGGATGCCAACGAGGAAGAGAAAGGCGAGCCCGGCCAGCGCAGCGCCGCTCCAGAACACCACACGTCTCCAGCCGATGCCGCGGTAAACGCCGCGGCGCAAATTGGGGCAATGCCGTCGTAGCACGGGTAAGGCTGCGCGATCGAGCAAGGTCAAGCGCTCGTTGCTTTCGGCGCGGCCAAGGCGAAAGTCGCCCGCAGCGGCGGGCTTCTCGATCAGGCGAATCTCCTCGAGCCGCCATTTCGCTCGCGGCGGCCCGCTCTCATCGAGGATGGTAAGGCCGGTCTCGTCGAGCTGTGCCGTGGCCGGGCGGGACGCGGCGGTATATCCGTCGCTGTACCGAGCCGCCCAGCTCTGCCCGGTCATGAAGCTAGAACGCGCCGAACTCGAAACTGTCGGCGATGCCGAAGCGCTGCCGTGGCGCCGAGGATTGCACCACCTGCTCGACCGCGGCGAAATGCTCGATCTCGAGCGTCGTCGCGAGATGGCGCAGCACGCCGAGCCGCAAGAAGCGATAAGACAAAATCTGGGCGATGAGGATTATGAGAATATAGAGACCGATCATCGCGGGAAGCATGACAAGCATGGCGGATTTGATCGCCGCCGCTTTTTGCGCGGCGGTCGCGCCGATGACTGCACCCTTTCCGGCGATCAGTACGACTCCAAAAAAACCCCCGAACAAGACGAGGAAGATCGCGCCGAGCGCGAGGCCAAAGAGGATGACCCTCCCCAACACCGGGCCGCCGCGCGCCGCCGAGTAAAAACGGATCTCGCCGAGCCGCGTGCGCGAGGCGAGATAGCGGAACTGCGCCACCCAGTAGACGATGAGTGCCGGTATGCCCGCGAGGAAAGTGATGAGGAACAGAAAAAACGCGCCCGGGTGCGGCATCTTGACGATCGGATGCGCCTGTCCCTGCGCGTGCGCAGCGGCGGAGAACAACGAAAGGTTCAATCCGATCGCGACCAAAGCGGGGACAACGAGAAGCGCGAGCACGGCGATCCAGGCCGGCAGCAAATCCCGCGCCTTGGCTTCGACCGCGAACCGGCTATCGCCGAACCAGGTGTTGTCGATCTTGTAACGCTGACACGCGACGCTGTTCCACGGCACGCCGATGCCGAGCGTCACCACGGCGAACAAGCCCGTCAGCAGAAAGATCCCGACATAGCGCCAAGCCGAGCCGGTCTGGCGCGCGCCGATGCCGCGCCAGGCGGTGCGCGACAGGCGATAGCGCCGCGCGCGAAAGCTGACGAGCTGCACGAAGATGATGAGGAAGGCGAAATAGGCCGCGCTCAACGCACCGGTCGCCAGCGGGTTGCCGAGCGAGATGCGCTTCAGCACGACATAGCCGATGCCGAAGGGCGCGATCACCGCGACCGCGATCAAGAAGCCGATGAAGAGTTCGAGACCCGTCCCGGTATATTCGAGCGGCTCATCCGCCAGGCGAATGGTGCTCCAGAAATAGCGGCGCACCCGCACCCGCGCCCAAAACCGGTAAAAGCCGAGCGTTACCAGCGTGAGGAGGAAATTCTTGACGAGCAGCCAAATGAGTCCGGGCCGTGCGTCAAAGCCGACGCGCTGCCGGGTCCCGCCGCCTGATGCCTCGGGCCCGTCACGCCAGCCCGGCTCCAACCGTTCGATTGCCATGACCCCCGACCCCCGGCCATTCTAGCTGAAGCTGTGCCCGGATACATTCTGCACAGAATGGTTGCAAATCCGTTGCGGGCGGATTCTCGCCCCTGGCCTTGACCAGTAACTTTAGTCGTCATTCCGGCCAAGCGAGCATTGCGAGCGCGAGCCGGAATCCATTGAGGGCGCAGAGAAAGTTTCTAGATTCCGGGTTCAGCCGCTGCGCGGCTGCCCCGGAATGACGAGTCATAAAACGAGGCGCGGCGCCGGGGAGGGCGGGATTTGCCTCAAATGCCGGCTAGTGGCCCGGATCGAAAATCCAGTCGGATGAGGTCCAGCCGTCGAGGTCATAGTCACTCATGCATTGCTCGACGAGCTTGGCGCAGGCTTCCATGATGCCGCGCTGCTTGGCAAAGCTCAGCACGTCGAGCCGCATCTGCTCGTTGTTGCCCGAGTAGTTCCGCTCATAGATCTCGTGGCGGCCGCCGAACTCGGTGCCGATCGCGTCCCAGATGAGTTTGAACAGCTTGATGCGCTCGGCGGCCGAGCTGTCGGAACCGCGATAATATTGATCGAGGAATGGCCTGAGCGCGGGGTTCTTCAAATCGAGATGACTCGACGGCGTGACGATCGGCGCGCCGCCAAGGATCGTCTCGAACACCTCCTTGACCCGCGGCCACGCCATGGTCGCGAAGAGCCGCAATGTCGAGGCGTATTCGAGCTTCGGCATCACGGAATTCCCCGGACCCGACTGCGGATCGAGGCACATCGCGGTGGTCAGCGCCCAGACGAGGTTGCGCCACGCCACCACCTCGCCGAGAAGGGTTTGAACCCCGCGAAAATCATCGGTGCCGTTGGCGGCGAGCCCCTTGGCCAGGAGGCCGCACATCAGATCGAGCTTGACCCCGAGCCGCGTGCCGGCCTGGAGATTGTAGCGATTGAGAAAGCCCGAGGCGGCGTAAAACCGCCCGGCGCGCTCGATGTCGCGATAGACGAGGATGTTTTCCCAGGGAATGAAGGTGTTGTCGAAGATCGCCACCGCGTCGTTCTCGTCGAACCGGCTCGACAGCGGATAGTCGAACGGGCTGTGCGCCTTCTGCTCGTAAGACGGCCGGCAGATCAGCTTGCAGCCGGGCGCGTCCATCGGCGCGATGAAGACGAGCGCGAAATCCTCGGCCTTGCCCTTTTCGAGGTGGACGGCGCTGTTCTGCGCAACGAAGGTCGCATGCGTCAAGGCCGAGCCAGTGGCCAGCATCTTGGCGCCGCGGACGACGATGCCGTTGTCCTTTTCCTTCACCACATGGACGAACACGTCGCCAACCTCGTGTACCGGCTTTTTGCGGTCGATCGGCGGGTTGATCAGCACGTGGTTGAGGAAGAGGCCTCTCGCGGCGTAGCGCTTGTACCAGGCGAGGCTGTTCTCGGTGTAGGGCGCGTAGAATTCCGGCATCGCGCCCAAAGTCGCCATGAAAGCGGCTTTGTAATCGGGCGTGCGACCCATGAAGCCATAGGTCGCGCGCGCCCAGATCGCGATCGCCTCGCGCGCGGCCAAGAGCTCTTGCGCCGAGTAGCTCGGCGTGAAGAAGCGATGCGTGCGGATGCCGTAGCGATCGACCATGGTCAGCGCGTCGCGCGTTTGCGGATCGTGCAGCGCGTCGTAAAGCCGTGCGATCGAGCGCGCCGCGTTGCGCGAGCTCGGATGAGTGGTGACGTCCTTGACGCGCTCGCCGTAGATATAGACCTCGCGCGCATCGCGCAGGCTTTCGAGATAGTCGCGCCCATCCATCAACGTGTCGGTTTGCGCCGCGCTTCTTTCGCTCATCGGGATACCGCCTCGCACATCGCCATGACGTCGCGCACGCTCAGCCGGCGAGCGCCGCGAATTGCGCCGCTTCGGCGCGGGCGCGGCGCTCGGCAAAGCGCGGCACGAGGCTGCGCTTTGGGCTGATTGCGTTATCGGCCTGGCCCGGCCGGCGCTGCGTTCCGGCCCAGCCATTGTGCACGAGATCGAGGATCACGCCGTTCATGTCGTGGAATTTCACCTCATAGGCGGCGTTGTGGCGGTAATCGGGCTCGCCCATGATCCAGTGTCCGCCGGCTTGCTCGATCAGCTTGTGGGTCGCGTCGACATCGTCGACCCAGATGCCGAAATGATGGAGGCCGACGAAATCCTTGCCCTTTCCCTGCGCCGCCGCGTCGGATTTGTAGTCGAGAAGAGCGAGGCCGATGACGCCGTCCGACAGGAAAACGCCTTCGGCGAGGCTTGAATCGGTCTCGCCCACCACCGCGAAGCCGAAGACGCGCTTGTAAAACTCCGCGGTCATCCACGGATCGGGCACGGCCATGGCGAAGTGGCGGATCTCGCCGCAGCGCTGCGGCGGCGCGGTGAAGCCGCGCGCGGCCATCGCCTGCGCCGCCTTGGCGCGGCGCTCGGCGTAGCGCTCGACCAGGCCGCGCTTCGGGCCCACCTCATTGTCGGCCTGGCCCGGCCGGCGCTGCGTGCCGGCCCAGCCATTGTGCACGAGGTCGAGCACGACCCCGTTGGGGTCGAGGAATTTCACCTCGTATTGCGCGTTGTGGCGGTAATCGGGCTCGCCCATGATCCAGCGGCCGCCATGCGCCTCGATCCGCCTCTGTGTCGCTTCCACATTGTCGACCCAGACGCCGAAATGGTGCAGCCCGACGAAATCCTTGCCTTTGCCTTGTGCGGCCTCGTCGGATTTGTAGGCAAGCAAAGCGATGCCGAAGACGCCGTCGGTGAGGAAGACACCTTCGGCGAGGCTCGAATCCGTCTCGCCCGCCACCTCCAAGCCGAAAATGCTTTTGTAGAATTCGGCCGTCATCCACGGGTCGCGCACCGACATGGCGATGTGACGAAGCTCGCTCATCGACTGTCCTCCAACGGCTTGCCGCGCGGTTTCGCTTCCGATCCTCGCGGGAGCAGGGTTTGCGCGTTCATCATCCCGCGCGTCTCGCCGCGGCGCAAGGGGCGAGGCGCCGGCGCTGGCGGTCGGCGCTGGAATGAGCAAGAATTGCGGCGCGGATCGAGTTGGGCAGCGGGACGGGACCCTTGAAAATCGTCATACCCGATGACTACCAGGACATTGCCGACAAGCTTCCCTGCTTCGCGCTGATCCGCCATCACCAGGTCGCGCGCTACGCCGATGCCGCGCATGATCTCGACACGCTGGTCGCGCGGCTCGGCGATGCCGACATCATCGTCTCGATCCGCGAGCGCGTGCCGCTCGCGCGCGCGCTGCTCGAGCGGCTGCCGAAGCTCAAGCTGATCGCGCTGTTGGGCCGCACCGCGGCGAGCATCGATTTCGCCGCTTGCACCGAGCTCGGCATTCCGGTGGCGACGGGCGCCAGCAACTCGCCGGATTCGCCGGCCGAGCATACGATTGCGCTGATGCTGTCCGCGCGGCGCAACATCACGCGCGAGGCCGAGGGCATGAGGCGCGGTGCCCTGCCGAGCACCGTCGCGCACCGCTTAAATGGCTCGACGCTCGGCGTCTTCGGCCTTGGCGCCATCGGCGCGCGCGTTGCCGCTGCGGGCAAGGGGCTCGGCATGAACATCCTCGTTTGGGGCCGCGAGAATTCGCATGCCAAGGCTACGGCGCTCGGCTACGCGGTCGCCGCAAGCCAGGCCGCGTTTTTTGCCGAGGCAGATGTGCTGTCGCTTCATCTTCGGCTGTCGAAGGAAACCCGCGGTATCGTCGGGCCCGAGGACCTGGCGCGGATGAAGCCGAGCGCGCTCCTCGTCAACACCGGTCGCGCCGAGCTCATCGAGCCTGGTGCGCTCTTGACTGCGCTGCGCCACGGCAGACCCGGCTTTGCCGCAGTCGATGTCTACGAAGAAGAGCCCGTGCCGCCCGACCATCCGTTTCTCTCGATGCAAAACGTGCTGTGCACGCCGCATAGCGCCTGGGCCGAATGGGAGAATTTCGAGCTCTACTTCCGCGAGGCCTATGAGCAGATCATCGCCTTCGAAAATGGCGCGCCGTTGCGGCTTGCCAATCCGGCGGTGAAGCCCCGCGCTGCGGCGGGCAAGCCATGAGCGCGCGCCTCGTCGATGCAAGGCGCCTGCGCGCCATGCTCGAGGATGGCGAAGAGCTCGCCATTCTCGATATGCGCGAGGAGCTGATCTTCTCGCAGAACCATCTGCTCCATGCGCGCTCGGTGCCGCTGAGCCGCATCGAATTGCTGATCGATCGGCTTGTGCCGCGGCGCGGAACGCGGATCGTGCTTTGCGACGACGCTGACGGCTTGGCCGGGCGCGGCGCCGCGATCCTGGCGCACGGCGGCTACCGCGATGTCGCCATTCTCGAAGGCGGCTCCGCCGGCTGGGAGAAGGCTGGGTTCGAGCTGTTCTCGGGCGTCAACGTGCCGAGCAAGGCCTTCGGCGAGTTCATCGAGCATGAGAGCGGCACGCCGAGCATCGCTCCGGAGGAGCTGGCGCGGTTGATGCGCGAGCATGCCGATATCGCGGTGCTCGACAGCCGGCCTTTCGACGAATATGTCCGCGTCTCGATCCCCAGCGCGACGAATGTCCCAGGTGCGGAGCTCGTGCTTCGCCTGCGCGATGCCGTGCCCTCGCCCGCGACGATGGTGGTCGTCAATTGCGCCGGGCGCACGCGCAGCATTATCGGCGCGCAGTCGCTCATCAATGCCGGTATCGCCAACAAGGTGGTGGCGCTGCGCAACGGCACGATGGGCTGGTCGCTGGCCGGCGAGGCTTGCGATGCGGGCAAGGAGCGCCGCCCGCCGGCTGTCTCGTCAGCCGGGCTTGCGGCCGCGCGCGCCGCCGCCGCGCGGGTCGCGCGCCGCTTCGGCGTCGCACGCATCGACCGTGCGACTCTGGAGCAATGGCGCGCGGAGCAGGAGCAGCGCACGCTCTATCTCCTCGATGTCCGCGATCCGTCGGAATACGCGGCGGGCCACATCGCCGGCGCAATATCTGCGCCCGGCGGTCAACTGGTCCAGGCGACAGACCACTATGTCGGCACGCTCGGGGCGCGCCTCGTCCTCATCGACGATCTCGAGGTGCGCGCGGTCATGACCGCGTCCTGGCTGGTTCAGATGGGCTGGAAAGACGTCGTTGTGCTCGCTGAAAAAGGCACGGAAACCGGCTTTCCGGCGCCAAAAATCCTCGGCTGGAAAGAGCGGCCCGAGATTGCGATCGAGCCGGCGGCGCTCGCGGAGCTGCTCGCGCGCGGCGGCGCGACAGTGGTCGATCTCTCGCTCAGCCGGAATTTCCGCAAGGCCCATATCGGCGGCGCCTGGTTCGCGATCCGCGCGCGGCTCGCGCGGGCTTTGCCGAAGATCCCGATCAAGGGAGCGCTCGTGTTGACCTCGGAGGATGGCATCCTCGCGGCGCTTGCGCCGGTGGAGGCGCAAGGCCTGGTGCAAGCGCCCGTTCGTGTGCTCGCGGGCGGCAACGCCGCCTGGCTGCGCGCCGGTCATGCCTTGCAGCCGGGCGAGGAGAACATGGCGGACGAGGCGATCGATGCCTGGCTCAAACCCTATGAGCGTGCCGCCAATACGCGCGCCGCGATGGCGGAGTATCTCGCCTGGGAGGTCGACCTCTTGCCTCGCATCGCGCGCGACGGCACTTGCCATTTCCGTCGCTTTCCGCCGCTCGCGCGGGACGGATCGCGCGAAACTTGAGGAGAGACCGCCATGGCCAAGCTGCGTCACATTGCCATCGTCGTCCGCGACCCGGAGGAATCGGCGAAATTCTTCGTTGAGGCCTTCGATATGAAAGTGGTCGGCAAGGCAAGACGCGGGCTCTACGTCTCGGACGGCTCGATCAATGTGGCTTTGCTCAAGGTCGAATCCGAAAACGAGCGGCTGGGCGTCGCGCATTTCGGCATGTGGGTCGATGATCTCGACGCCGCGGAGAAAAAGGTTCTCGAGGCGGGCGGAACCTATTTGAGCGGCCGGCCGACCTCGCCGCACTCATTCTACGAGGCGAAATACCGCAATCCCGACGGCGTCGTGTTCGACCTGACGCATAATGGCTGGGCCGGTGCGGTTAAGGATCCCGTGCCCAAGCGTTGAGGCGGGCGCGATTCACCTTCGCGTGACGGCGCGCTTGCGCCTTGCCATGCGCCTCGACAAGATGCATTTTCGATCTGACGACAAGCGCCATTTGGCACTCGGCCGTAGAAGGCCGCGCACGAACGACAGGGAGGCAAGGAATGGTGAAGCATTGGGTTGCGGCTGCGGCGGTGTTGGCGCTTTTGGCTCCGGCAGCGCGCGCGGAAGAGCAAACCGTTACGGTTCAGCTGGTTCGGAGCATCGCACAGGCGCCGTTCTACATCGCGGAAGCCAAGGGCTATTTCAAAGACGAAGGGCTGAAGGTCGAGGCGGGCAACACGCGCAGCGCGCTCGACACGATCGGGCCGATTGCGACCGGCCGGCTCGATGCCAGCATGGGCGCTGCAACCGCGGGCTTCTTCAACGCGGCGCATCAAGGCTTCGATCTGCGCATCGTCGCGGCATTGGGAATTCAGGGTAAGCTGATGTCGACGCAGCCCGTGATACGCAAGGCGCTCTGGGACAGCGGGGCCGTTCGCAGCGTCAAGGACTATCGCGGACGCAAGGTCGCGATCAACGCGCCGGGCGACATCACCGAATATTTCCTGACGCTCATGGCGCGGAAATACGGCATGACGCTGAAGGACATGGATGTGACGGTCCTCGGCTTCGCCGGGCAGCTCGTCGCCTATAAGAACGGCGGGATCGATGCCGGCTTCCTGCCCGAGCCCTTGTCCAGCGCCGCGCAGCTCGAGGGATCGGTGGTGCTCGACAAGGCCGATGCCGGCGTCGGCGAGGGGACGATCACCACTTTTCTTTTCTACGGCACCAAATTCATGCATGACAAGCCGAAGGCCGCGCTCGGCTTCCTGCGCGCCCTGGTGCGCGGGGCGCGGGATGCCCAAGGCACCGAATATCTGAAAGACCCGACGATCGCGCAGTCGATTGCCAAGCAAACCGGCCTCAAGGTCGAGGCGATCGAGCACAGCCAGCCCTACTACATCGATCCCAATCTCGATGTCACAAAATACGAGAAGGGATTGCGCGACCTGGAAAAGGTGCATCAAGAGCATGGCCGCATCACCTATAAGGGCCAACTCGATTTCTCGAAAGTTATCGATATGAGCCTTGTACACAAGGCCGCCGCCAGCTTGAAATAGCGGCGCAGAGTGCGCGGCGCGACCGATCGGGTTGCGCCGCGCCGGCCCTCTCGGTGTTACGTCCGGGCGCGCTCGACCTCGTCCTTCAAGTGCCCCCAAATGCCGTAGACGATCTCGCCGTAGCGCGGATCCTGGCGCAGCTCGAGCACGTGGCGCGGCCGCTCGAGCGGCACATCGATGATGGTCTTGGTCCGTCCGGGGCTCGCCGTCATCACCATGATCTTGTCGCCCAAGGTCACGGCCTCGTCGACGCTGTGCGTGATGAACACGACGGTCTTCTTGTCGGCTTCCCAGATGCGCAACAGCTCTTGCTGCAGGATCGTCTTGTTCTGCTCGTCGAGCGCCGAGAAGGGCTCGTCCATCAACAGGATTTCCGGATTGTTGGCGAAGGCGCGGGCGATCGATACGCGCTGGCGCATCCCGCCCGAGAGCTGATGCGGAT
Organism: Allostellaceae bacterium; assembly: GCA_035277525.1. GTDB lineage: Bacteria > Pseudomonadota > Alphaproteobacteria > ATCC43930 > CGMCC-115725 > CAIKMD01. Next base: position 8,979 of record DATEKH010000044.1, on the reverse strand, counting down.
AAAGATGGGCATAGCGCGCGAGGCCGGTGCGGTCGAGCCAGTGGCCTACCGCGCGTTTGATCTCCTCGCTGGGGGCTCGCCGCATTTTGAGACCGTAAGCCGCGTTGTCCCAGACCGTCATCCAGGGAAAAATCGAATCGCCCTGAAACACCATCGAGTAATGCGGGCGTCCTTGCGCCGGGTCGCTGAGCTCGACGGCGCCGCGCGTCACCTGTTCGAGGCCGCCGAGGATGCGCAGGAGCGTGGTCTTGCCGCAGCCCGAGGGGCCGACGATGACGAAGAACGTGCCCTCGGCGATCTCGATCGACACATCGTCGATCGCGCGCAGCGGCCCGAAATGCTTGGTGAGATTGCGGATTCGGATCTTGGGTTCCGCCGCGGCGCGCGCCGCGTCCGCTTCGGTCAGGATTCCGTCTTCCACGGGATCAGCCATTTTTCGAGTGCGTTGAGCGAAAGCGTCATGATGAAGCCGATGATCGCGATCATGAAAAGCCCGACATACATCTTGTCGACGGCGAAAGTCTCCCACGCGCTCCAAATCATGTAGCCGAGGCCGCTCTTGGCGCCGACCATCTCGGCGATCGCGATGAGAATAAGGCCCAAGCCGGCGCCGAGCTTGACGCCGGTCATGATGAAGGGCAGCGCGCCGGGGAGCGCGATGGTGCGAAAGGTCTCCCACCGTCCGGCGCGGAAGCTCGTGCCGACGTCGAGATAGATGCGGTTGATCTGCAGCACGCCGGCGGTCGCGTTAATGGCGATCGGATAGAAGACGCCGATCGCCACCATCATGATCTTCGACATCTCGCCCAGCCCGAAGATGAGGAGGATGAGCGGCAGGATGGCGCTTTTCGGGATCGGATAGGTCGCGGCGATCAGGGGATCGGCGACGGCGCGGATCGGGCGTGAAATACCCATGATGATGCCGAGAATGAGCGCCGGTATGCCGCCGAGAAAGAATCCCAGCACCAGCCGCTCGAGGCTGATCGCGGTGTTGTCGACGAGCTCGCCCGATTGGAAGGATGAAATAAGCGAAGCGACGATGGTGCTCGGTGCCGGAAAAAACCGAACATCGATCAGCTCGAGCTGAGCCGCGGCCTCCCAGGCCGCGAGCAGGATGAGCGGCGAGACGATGTTCAGAATCGTGTCGCGACGCTTGGCGGCAACCCGCCGGCGCTCGCCGACATCCTCGACGGTGACAGCGCTCATGGGTAACTCCCTGTCGTCGCGCGACGCGTCGCGTCCCTTTCCGCCTTCGACAAAGAAACACCTATCGTCGGCGCGGGTGCCTTCGGCGCAAAGATTTCCGCGATCATGACAGGTGTTTCACGTCCGTCAAGCGAGGGTGCCGCGCGCTCACGAAGTGTTGGGCGCCACGCCAGGCCGGGGGGTGGCCTCGCTCCAAGCGTCAGCGGAATGTCATGGATGCGTCTGCCCGGCCGCGCATGTTAGCCTTGCCCCGTCGCTCGAGCGACAGTTCGTTTTGGGGAGGAACGCATGGCGGCCCGCATCGACGTTCACCATCATCTCGTCGCCCCCGAATATGTGCCGCAGTTGCGCGAATGGGAGGTGCTGACGCCCCAGCTCGCGGCGCTGATGAACGAGAAATCCGCGCTCGAGGACATGGACCGCGCCGGCGTCGCGCTCGCGGTCAATTCGGCGACCATGCCCGAGCAGCTCAAGGGCGAGGGGCGGCGGCGCTATTCGCGCGTCAACAACGAATACATGGCGCGGCTCGTCGCGGATTATCCGGGACGCTTCGGCATGTTTGCCTCGCTTCCCCTGCCCGATGTCGAGGGCGCTCTCAAGGAAATCGAATACGCCTTCGACACGCTGAAGGCCGATGGCGCGCATCTGATCACCAGCTATGAGGATCATTGGCTCGGCGACAAGATCTTCGCCCCGGTGTTCGAGGAGCTCAATCGGCGCAAGGCGGTGATCTACACCCATCCGCATGGGCCGCAATGCTGCCGGAACATTTTGCAGGAGATCGTGATCCGCGATTCGAGCATCGAATACGGCACGGATACGACGCGCGCGATCGCAAACCTCGTCTTCGGCGGCACCGTCCATCGCTGTCCCGACATCCGGCTCATCTTCTCGCATGGCGGCGGCACCATGCCGTTTCTCGTCGAGCGTTTCATCCGCATGGAAAAGATGCCGCGCTACGCGCCGCTGCTGCCGCAGGGCTTCGTCGTTCAGGCGCGGCAATTCTATTACGACACCGCGCAGATTCTGCACGCCGCGCCGCTCATTGCGCTGAAGCAACTGATCCCGCTGCCGCGGATCGTCTACGGCACGGATTATCCCTGGCGCGGGTCGCAGGAATGCGTGCGCGGTCTCGTTGCGAGCGAGGTGTTCACCGCCGCCGAGCTTGGCGCGATCGACGGCAACGCCGCGCCGCTCCTGCCGCGCTTTCGTTAACACGTAGGCCCGCTGCGCCGGTGGAGCAGCAGCGGGCCGACGAGTAATCAGTGGCCCGCTGCGCCGGTGGAGCAGCAGCGGGCCCAACGAATAATCAGTGCGCGATCACCGGCTCGACGGCCGAGACGCTCTCGACATGCCGCAGCCGGAGGCCGAGGATGAACATCGATACCGCCGCGATCACTGCCGGTATCGCAATGAGGAAGAATAGGTTGCGCGGCTGGATGTGCGCCGCGAGCAACATGCCGCCGACCACCGGCCCGATGATTGCACCGACGCGGCCGACGCCCAAGGCCCAGCCGACACCGGTGGAGCGCACCGCGGTGGGGTAAATGACCGCCGACAGCACGTTGATGAAGCTCTGGCTGCCGATCACGGTCATGCCGCAGCCGGTGATGGTGATCGCCAGCAGCGGAACGCTGGCGCCCGACAGGCCCACCCCGAAGATGCAGAGCGCAGCCAGCACGTAAAGCGCCGTCACCACGCGGGGCGCGCCGAACCGATCGACCACCGGTCCGAGAATGATCGTGCTCGCAATCCCGCCCCAAGGGATGAGCCCCGAAAGCCTCAACGAGGCCGCGAGCGGCACGCCGGTGTCGCGCAGCACCAGCGGCAACCAGCTGCTCATGTAGTAGATGATGAGGAGGCTGCAGAAGAAGGTGATCCACAGCAGCACCGTATTGACCGCCCGGCCTTCGGTCAGAAGATGCTTCACGGCAAAGCCCGACAGCCTCTTCTCCTCGGCCATCGCAAAGCTTTCGCTGCCGTTGAAGTCATGCGAGCGGGTGAGCCGATTCAACAACACTGCGACGGCATTCGGGCGGTCGCCACGATGGACGAGAAAGCGGATCGATTCCGGCAGCACGAATATCGCAACCGGCAACAGAATCAAGGGAACGATCCCGCCGAGAAGAAAGAGCGATTGCCAGCCGAAGGCGGGGATCATCTGCGCGCCGAGGAAGCCGCCGCCGCCCGCGCCCAAGGGAAAGCCCAGGAACATGATCGCGACCACCGTGGCGCGGATGCGCTTCGGCGCGTATTCGGCGGTCAAGGCGATCGAATTCGGCATCAAGCCCCCGACGCCGATGCCGGTGAAGAAGCGCAGGATCCACAGCTGGTCCGCCGTATGGGCCAGCGTCGTCGCGAGGGCGAAGACGGAGAAAATCAGGGTCGAGGTCAGCACGACGATCTTGCGGCCGAAGCGGTCGGCGAGCGGTCCCGAACCCAAAGCGCCGAGCATCAGGCCGAACAGCCCCGCGGCAAAGATCGAGGCGAAGGCGGGCATCGAGCTGCCCCACTGCCTCACGATCACCGGCGCGACGAAGCCGATCGCGCCATTGTCGAAACCGTCGAGCGTGACGAGCACGAAACACCAGATCGCCACCATCCATTGGAAGCTGCCGAAGCGGCTGCTATCGATGACCTGGGTGACGTCGACAGCCGGACCTTGCGCCATGAGTTCCTCCCTGCGCCGGTTCGTGGTTTTGTGGGATTATGCCGCCAACAGGCGGCGCGGGGGAAGCGCTTTCGCCGCGGCAGCCCATCCAAGACTTGGTAAGCTCGGGGCTCCTGCGCGCTGCCCACCAACCATCAGGACGTTGCCCATGAAGAAAAGGATCGATCCCACGACGCTCGTGCCTGTCATCGGCACACTCTATCCGCCGCCTTTCGACCGGCCCTGCCGTGCACGCCAGCGACGAAAGCTGGGCGATGCCGCCGCTCTCACGCAGTTCGGCGTCAATCTCCTGACGCTTCCGCCGGGAGCCTGGTCGAGCCAGCGGCACTGGCACACGGAATCCGACGAGTTCGTCTATGTGCTCTCGGGCGAGGTGACGCTCGTCACCGATGGCGGCGAAGAGATCCTGCGTGCCGGCGATGCGGCCGGCTTCAAGGCCGGCGACGCCAACGGACATTGTCTTCAGAACCGCTCGAGCGTCGAAGCGCGCATGCTCGAAATCGGCACGCGCATGGCGAGCGATGCGGCGCATTATGCCGACATCGATATGGTGTCGCCCGCGGGCGCCAAGCCCGCTCTCTACACGCACCGCGACGGCACGCCCTATGCCGATATCCGCCGCCGCGGGCCTGAGGAGTAGGTCTCTACTCAATTTGAATGAGTCAGCTCAATAACTTGATCGTCATTCCGGCCGAGCGAACATAGCGAGCGCAAGCCGGAATCTAGAAAACGTCGTGATGAGGCATCTGGATTCCGGGTTCAGCCGCTGCGCGGCTGCCCCGGAATGACGTGCCAATTGAAAAATTACCCCCACACCTCGCGCGACACCTCGATGATGAGCTTGAGTTTTGCCATCTCGTCGGCGACCGTGAGATTGTTGCCTTCGAGCACGCTCGCAAAGCCGCATTGCGGCGAGAGGGCCAGCTGCTCGAGTGGGCAGTATTTTGCCGCCTCGTCGATGCGGCGCTTCAGATCGTCTTTGTTCTCGAGCTGCGGGCCCTTGGTCGTGACGAGGCCAAGCACGACGATCTTGCCCTTGGGGACAAAGCGCAGCGGTGCGAAATCGCCGGCGCGCGGGCTGTCATATTCGAGAAAATAGCCGTCGACATTGACGCTGTTGAACAGCACCTCGGCGACCGGGTCGTAGCCGCCCGCGGCGATCCAGGCGCTGCGCGAGTTGCCGCGGCAGAGATGCATTGCCGCGACCATGTCCTTGGGCCGGCTGGCGATGACGGCATTCAATAGCTTGGCATAGGTCTGAGGCAGGGTCTCGGGATTCTCGCCGATGGCGCGCACCTGCTCGCGCAGCTCGGGATCGCAGAGATAGGCGAAGTTCACTTCGTCGAGCTGGAAGTAGCGGCAGCCCGCCGCGGCGAGATCGGCGATCTCTTCGCGATAGACCTTGGCGAGATCGGCATAGAACGCCTCCATCTCGGGATAAGCCTCGCGGCTGATCGCCTGCCGCCCGCCGCGGAAATGGATGTTGCTGGGCGAAGGCAGGGTGATCTTCGGCACGACATGGCACACCGATTTCAAGAACTTGAAATGGTCGACGAAGATCGGATGCGGGCGGTGCAGCTTGCCCTCGACGCGGAAGCCGGGCGGCGTCATCTCGGTATCGCCCTCGGCGGTGTGAAAGCGCAGCTTCAGCTTGTTATCGACCATGCGGACATTGCCGATCTGCTGCAAGAAGTCGCGATGCCAGGACGAACGCTGATACTCGCCATCGGTCGCGAGCTGGAGCCCGATCTCCTCCTGCATCGTGACGACCGCGCGCACAGCATCCTGCTCGATGCGGCGCAGCGCGTCGGCCGGGAGTTCCTTGCGCGCGAATTTCTGGCGCGCCTCGATCAGCGCGGCCGGGCGCAACAGGCTGCCGACATGATCGGCGCGAAAAGGCGGTGTGGTACGCTGTGACATAATAATTCGACCTCCGTTGTCGGCAGTCTTGCGGTGGGCAAGATGAAGGTCAACCGTGGGCTTCTTGGGTGCTGGAATTCCGGGCCGAAGCGCCCTAATTTCGCTTTCAGAAACCCAAAAAGGAGGCTCGCCCATGCCATTCATTCGCGCCGGCGACATCACCGTCCATTATCTGGTCGAGGGACCGGAGAGTGCGCCGGTCGTGATGCTCTCGAACTCCTTGGGCACGAGCCTCGCCATATGGGACGCGCAGGCGGCGTCGCTGCGCCAGAAATACCGCGTCTTGCGCTACGACACGCGCGGCCACGGCCTCACCGACGTGACGCCGGTCGGGGTGTCGGGCTACACCATGGATCAGCTCGCCGATGACGCGGCCGCGCTCATCAAGGCGCTCGGCCTCAAGCGGGTCCATTTCTGCGGCCTCTCGATCGGCGGCATGCTGGGCCAGCGGCTCGCGGCCAAGGCGCCCGAGCTTCTCGCTTCGCTGATCCTCTGCGACACCGCACCCTATATGAACCCCAATGTCTGGGACGAGCGCATCGCCGCCATCCGCCAAGGCGGCATAGAGGTGACCGCCGAGGCGACGATGGATCGGTGGTTCACCAAGCGCTTCCATGCGGGGCAGCCCGACGCGGTCAAGGGCATTCGCAACATGCTGGTGCGCACCCCGGCGGACGGGTATATCGGCTGCGCCTACGCTATCCGCAACATGGATCTGCGCGCCGACGACGCACGCATCATTGCGCCGACCTTGATCGTCGTCGGCGAGGAGGATCCGGCGACCACGGTCGCTGCGGCGCGCGAGATGAACGCGGCGATCAAGGGCTCGAAGCTGGTGGTCATCCCGCAAGCGGCGCATATCGTGACGCTCGAGCAGCCCGCGGCGCTCAATCGGGCGCTCGGCGAGTTCCTTGCCGCGCAATAGCGAGGTCGCGATGGACGAGACCGACAAGCTTGATAAGCGCGGCTTCGAGATGCGCAAGACGCTGATGGGCGAGGCTGCGTTCGAGCAGGCGCAAAGCCGGATCACGCCTTTCACGGAAGAGTGGATGGCGTTCGTCACGCGCTACGCCTTCGGCGAGGTGTGGTCGCGGCCGGCCCTGCCGATGAAGACGCGCAGCATGCTGACGATCGCGATGCTGACCGCGCTCGGCCGCTATGACGAGCTCTCCGCCCATATCCGCGCGACGCGCCAGAGCGGCGTCTCGCGCGACGAGGTGAAAGAGATTTTGATGCAGGCGGCGATCTATGCCGGCGTGCCCGCGGCGATGTCGGCCTTCCACCGGGCACAGCAGGTCTTTGCGGAAATGGACAAGGAGCAGGCGCGATGAGCGCGGATGGCGATTTCAAATCCTATTGCCTCTCTCCTTCCAAGCCCAAATTCAAGGCGCCGCCCGGCGCGGTCGATGCGCATTGTCATGTGTTCGGGCCCGCGGCGCGGTTCCCCTTCGCGCCCGAGCGCAAATACACGCCCTATGACGCGCCGAAGGAAGAGCTCGTCAAGCTGCGCGACTTTCTCGGATTTCAACGCAATGTCATCGTCCAGGCGAGCTGCCACGGCACGGACAACACCGCGACCATCGACGCGATGCTCAATTCCAGGGGCATGGCGCGCGGCGTCGCGGTGGTGAAGCCGACGATTTCCGAGTCCGAGTTGAAGGACATGGACAAGGCCGGCATGCGCGGCGTCCGCTTCAATTTCCTGCCGCGGCTCGTCGACGCGACTCCGCACGAGGTCTATCTGAGCGTCGCCAAGAAGATTGCGCCTTTGGGCTGGCACACCGTCGTCTATTTCGAGGCGCCCAGCCTGCCGACGATCACGCCGTTCTTGAAGGCGCTGCCGACCGCCATCGTGCTCGATCACATGTCGATCCCCGATGTGAAGAAGGGCGTGAACCATGCCGATTTCCAGGCCTATCTCACGCTGCTCGATCAGCAGAAAAACATCTACGTCAAGGTCACCGGACCGGAGCGCATTTCCGCCAAGGGGCCGCCTTACGATGACGTCGTGCCCTTCGCGCGGGCGATCGTCGAGCGCTTTCCCGACCGCGTGCTTTGGGGTACCGATTGGCCGCATCCCAACATGACGACGCACATGCCGGATGACGGAACGCTGGTCGATTTGATCCCGAAATTCGCGCCGACCGCGGCGCAGCAAAAGGCGCTGCTGGTCGACAATCCGATGCGGCTCTATTGGAGGAACTGATATGGCCGAGGAAGCTTATGAAGATATCCCGGGCACCCAGGTTTTCGACGCCAAGCGCTCGCGCAAGGGATATTGGCTCAACATGTTCTGCATGTCGCTTATGAAGGACGAGAACCGCAAGGCGTTCAAGGCGAACGAGGCGAAATATCTCGACGAGCACTTTCCGCACGTCTCGCCCGAACAGCGCGAGGCGATCTTGAAGCGCCAGTGGAACCGCATGCTCGAGCTCGGCGGCAATATCTATTACACCTCGAAGCTCGGCGCGACCGACGGGCTCTCTTTCCAGAATCTCGCGGCGCTGATGACCGGCTCGACGCAAGAGCAATACGCGGCGATGATGGTCGCGGGCGGGCGCTCGCCCGACGGCAATCGCAGCAAATCGGAGTGGAAGAGCCGTGGCTAAGCTCCTCGCAGGCGTCACCACCTCGCATGTGCCGGCGATCGGCGCGGCGCTCGACAACGGCAAGAGCGGCGAGCCTTATTGGCAGAAGGTCTTTAAGGGTTACGAGTTCTCGAAGAAGTGGCTGGCGGAGACGAAGCCCGACGTCGTGTTCCTGGTCTATAACGACCACGCCTCGGCGTTTTCGCTGGAAGTCATCCCGACCTTCGCCTTGGGCTGCGCCGAAAGTTTTCCGATCGCCGATGAAGGCTGGGGGCCGCGCCCCGTCCCGGCGGTCGAAGGCCATCCCGATCTCGCCTGGCATATCGCGCAATCGACCATCCTCGATGAGTTCGATATGACCATCGTCAACAAGATGGAGGTCGATCACGGGCTCACCGTGCCGCTCTCGCTGATGTGCGGCCAGCCCAAGCGGTGGCCGTTCAAGGTGATCCCGCTCTGTGTCAACGTCATCCAATATCCGCCGCCGACCGGCCATCGCTGCTTCATGCTGGGCAAGGCGATCCGCAAGGCGATCGACAGCTTCCCGCGGGATCTGCGCGTCGTGATCTTCGGCACGGGCGGCATGTCGCATCA
>DATEKH010000043.1:0-2674 GCA_035277525.1 Allostellaceae bacterium | reverse complement strand
CTTCGCGATCGAGCAATTGTTCGATGGCCGAAGCAACTCCTTCGTCGCCGGCAGTAGCATCCAGTAGCCCCGCCGCTACCGCGCGCTGCCGAAGCAACTCGCGCACTGCAGCCACTGCGGGCGACGGAAATCTTGCGGAATCGACTGCGACGCCGTTGACAACAACACCTTGAGAATCGCCGGTCATGTCACCGGCCCCGAGCGGCGGGTGCGCACGATCTGGTACGGACGGAAGAGATACCCCAGCGCGCCAACGCCGCTCCAGATGTGCACCATGCGGGTGAACGGTGACACCAAGAAGATCGTGAAGCCGAGGAATATGTGCAGGCGATAGATGATCGGCGTACCAACCAAGAGATCGGCGACACCGCCCCGGAAGGTGACGATACCTTTCACGTACGCGACCATGGTCTCGAACATCGCGCCATCCATGTGCTGCGCCGATAGCGGCACCGTCAGCAAGCCCAGCGCCAATTGCAGCCAAAGCATAAGAACGATGGCGATGTCCCATTTGCGGCTGTTGTAGCGGATGCGCGCGTCGCCCAGTCGGCGATAGATGAGGATCGACAATCCGATGATCGCGATGACACCGGAAATCCCGCCGGCGAGCATAGCGATGAGTTGGTGCTGTGCCGGGTCGAGCGCCCAGCGGATCGCCCAGTCGGGCGTGAGAAAGCCGACAAAATGGCCGCCGACTACGACCAGGATGCCATAGTGAAAGAGATTGGAGCCGATGCGCAGCTGGCGCTTGCGCAACAGTTCGGAGGAATCGCTCTTCCAAGTGAAGGGCTCGCGGTCGTAGCGGATGAGACACCCCAGCAGCAAAACCGCCAGCGCGAGGTAGGGATAGATGCCGAAGAGGAACGTGTTTAGATAGGCGGCGAGATCCATCAAGTCCTCCCGTGGGCCGGCCCGGAACCGGTCGCATCGCACGATTGCGAGCCGAAGGCCGGTTGTTCGACCCACTCGCGGTCGAGGTCTTCTACCTGGGCCTCATGATGCATCGCGGCGCTACGGTCGAGGCCGGCTTCGCCGGCAATGTCGAGCAAGGCTTGGAAGATTGCGCTATAGTTACTTCCGCGCTGCAACAACGCCTCGCCGACAGCGCGCAGGATGTGGGAACAATCGCCGAGCATCGCTTTGGCTTCGGCGAGATCGCGGTAGCTCAAGTATTCGAGTATGACCGGCAGGTAGTCAGGAAGCTCGCTCGTCGAGAGGTTGAACCCGGCACGCTCATAGAGCGCCTTGAGCTCCACCATGGCGTGCCCCCGCTCGCGGGTGTCACCGTGAACGTGCTCGAAGAGATGGAGCGAGGCGGTACGCCGACGGTCGAACATCTCGACGTAATGCTCTTCGGTCCAGAACGGATCCGCATCGGCCAGAAGCTCGACCAGTCCTTCGAGCGCGACGCGATCCTGCGGCGAGAGCAGTGACGACACACGCAACGTTTCCACGATCTCCGGCAACGCGTCGTGCAGTTCCGTGCGCGGATAGGTCAGCAAGGCGCCGAGTGCACGTAGGACGACCATCGGGGCATCGTTCATCGGCGATTCCCCCCAAATTCGGACAATCGGATTGGTGACGAATTGGCACCGCCCATCTTGCCCCCAAAAAGGCTCGGCTTATGGCCCGCGTCGCAGCCGTTCCCGAACGAAAAACCGCAGCCGCCGCGCAGCTCGTAAGCATTTTCAGCTTCCTCGCGATGCGACGTCGGGATCACGAAACGGTCTTCGTAATTGGCAATGGCGAGGTAGCGGTGCATTTCCTGGACATGGGAAAGGCTCAAACCCACCTGTTCGAGAACCGCCATATTGTCGCCAGCGCCCAATTGCCGGCCGCGATAGAAGGCGCGCATGGCCAGCAGGCGCTCAAGCGCGGAAACGATCGGCGCCTCGGCGCCGGCGGTCAGCAAATTCGCAAGATAGCGGACGGGAATGCGCAACGAGCGCACATCCGGTAGTTCGCCGGCTGCGCCGACCTCGCCGGCATTGGCGCGCGACTGAATTGGCGACAGCGGCGGCACGTACCAAACCATTGGCAGCGTCCGGTACTCAGGATGCAGGGGAAACGCAATCTTCCATTCGACCGCCATCTTATAGGCAGGCGACCGCTTCGCCGCGTCGAGCCAAGCGTCGGGCACCCCGTTGGCGCGCGCTTCGGCCTCGATCTTTGGATCGTTCGGATCGAGGAATAAGCGAAGTTGCGCCTCGTAAAGATCCTCGGGACGCTCGGTGCTTGCCGCGTGCTCGATGCCGTCGGCGTCATAGAGCAACACGCCGAGGTAGCGAATGCGGCCAACACATGTCTCCGAGCACACCGTCGGCTGGCCCGATTCAATGCGCGGATAGCAGAAAATGCATTTCTCGGCCTTGCCCGTCGTCCAGTTGAAATAGATCTTCTTGTAAGGGCAGCCTGAGACGCACATCCGCCAGCCTCGGCACTTGTCCTGATCGATCAAGACGATGCCGTCCTCCTCGCGCTTGTAGATCGAGCCGGAAGGACACGAGGCAACGCAAGTCGGATTGAGGCAGTGCTCGCAAAGCCGCGGCAGATACATCATGAAGGTGTTTTCGAACTGGCCGTAGATGTCCTTCTGCACCGCCTCGAAATTATAGTCTGGAACCCGTCATTGCCGTCGATGCGCGCGCCGATCCGCGCGTTCCACGAGTTGTTC
>DATEKH010000042.1:0-19490 GCA_035277525.1 Allostellaceae bacterium | reverse complement strand
ACGCGAGATCGATTTCGACCCCTCGGGCCTCATCGCGACCTATCAGCCGAATGGGCCGACGCAAACCGGGAGCAATCCTTTTTTCCAAAGCCTGGGCACGAATGGGCGCACCTGCCTAACCTGCCACCAGCCGCAAAATGGCTGGACCGTAAGCGCGGCGAGCGTGCAGGCGCGCTTTTATGCGAGTTTCGGGCGCGATCCCATCTTCCGGATCGTCGATGGCGCGACCTGCCCGACCGATGACGTTTCGACGCTCGGCGCGAAGCTGCAAGCCTATCGGCTGCTGCTGAGCAAAGGGCTCATCCGCATCGGCCTGCCCATGCCGTCGCCGACGCAGTTCGAAGTCGTCTCGGTCGATGATCCCTATCACTGCAACACCAATCCCGTCACGGGTCTCACGAGCCCGACGACCGGCATGGTCTCGGTTTATCGCCGGCCGCTGCCGGCGACCAATCTCGGCTTTGTCACCGCGATCATGTGGGACGGGCGCGAGCCAACACTCGCGAGCCAGGCGAAGGACGCAGCGCTCGGACACGCGCAGGCGAACGCCGCGCCGAGCGATCGGCAGCTGCAGCAGATCGTCGGTTTCGAAAGCGGCACCTACAGCGCACAGCTTTTCGACGACAAGGCGCGCTATCTGGACAAGGCTGGCGCCGCTGGCGGTCCCATAAAGCTTTCTCAGCTGATAACCTCGTTCTTCATCGGCATCAACGATCCCTTCGGGCTGAACCCGCAACACACCGCTTTCACGTCGATTATTTTCAATCTTTACGATTCCTGGGCCAAGCTTTCAGGCCGTAACGAGACGACCGACGCGCGTAAGGCGGTCGCGCGCGGTCAAAAGATTTTCGACACGATGCCCATCAACATCAGCGGCGTTGCCGGCATCAACGACGCGCTCAAGGAGGCGAACGTTTCCGGCTCCTGCGGAACGTGCCATAACACGCCCAATGTCGGCGATCACTCGCTCAAGACGCCTCTCGACATCGGTGTCGCCGATGCTGGAATCAACAGTCCGCCGGGCCTCGATATTTCCGATCTGCCCGTGTTCACCTTGCAATGCATCTCGGGTCCACTTGCGGGAAAGACCTTCATCGTCACCGATCCGGGTCGCGCGCTGATCTCCGGCAATTGCGCTGATATCGGCAAGGTGAAGGGGCCGATCCTGCGCGGCCTTGCCGCGCGCGCGCCCTATTTTCACAATGGCTCGGCAGCGAGCCTGATGGACGTCGTCAATTTCTACGACAAGCGCTTCGGCATCGGCTTCACCGAGCAGCAGAAGCGCGACCTCGTTGCGTTCCTCAAGACGCTGTAGCTTGGCGCGGCGCCGACGCCGGAAGGGGAGTCAGCGGGACGTCTAGCGTTCGATCGCGGCGCGATGCGCTTCGAGCGCGTCGATATCGCGATCGATCCAGTCGAGGAACAGCGCGGGCGCCTTGCGATTGCGCCGGCGCACATCCGCGAGCCGCGCGAGCTCGCTGTCGATGTTCTCGGCGATATGGGCAAGCTGCGCGGCCTGCGCGGCTGCGGGCAAGAGCGCCAGAAACCGCAGCTTCAAGCGCAGCGCCAGCCGGTTGATGTCGGCTTGACCTTGACCGAGCCGGGCTTGGAGCAGCTCCTCGAGCGCCTGGCGCCCCGCCGGCAGCAGGCGCATCACCGCATTGTCGGCCATGCCCTCGCCTTCGACCGGCTCGATCAGCCCCTGCGTGCGCAACAGCTCGATCGAGCTGCCCATCAGATCGAGCGAGGGTCCGACGAAATTGCTGGTGAAATAGCGGATCTCGCCCGCGAGATCGCCATAGGCGCGCGGCGCTTCCGCCAGCAGTCCCAGCGCCATGAGGCGGATGGCTTCGGCCGGAATGAGCGAGCGGTCGCGGAACAGCGGGGACCCCGTCAGGCGACGCGGCGGATCGGAAGGCGAGACCAGACTTCGGTGAGCGCGGCGACGAGGTGCTCGATGTCTTCGTCCGTATGCTGCGGCGAAGGGGTCAAGCGCAACCGCTCGGTGCCATAGGGAACGGTCGGGAAATTGATCGGCTGGACATAGATGCAGTGGCGATCGAGCAACTCGTCCGACGCCTCCTTGCACAGCCGCGCATCGCCCACGAGCACCGGCACCACATGGCTCGGCGACGGCATGACCGGCAGATTCGCCTCCTTGAGGCGGCGCTTCAGCAAAGCCGCGCGGTTCTGGTGCCGCTCGCGCAGCGCCTGCGCCTCCTTCACGTGGCGGATGCTGGCGATCGCTCCGGCGCAGATCGAAGGCGGCAGGGAGGTGGTGAAGATGAAGCCCGGGGCGTAGCTCCTCAAGAAATCGATCATCGCCGCCGAACCCGCGACATAGCCGCCGATGAGGCCGAAAGCCTTCGCCAGCGTGCCCTGGATCACGTCGACGCGGTGGCTGACCCCGTCGCGCTCGGAAATGCCGCCGCCATGGGCCCCGTAGAGCCCGACCGCATGCACCTCATCGAGATAGGTCATCGCGCCGAAGCGCTGCGCCACCTCGCAGATCTCGCCGATGGGTGCAATGTCGCCATCCATGGAATAGACCGATTCGAAGGCGACGAGCTTGGGCTTGGCCGGATCGGCGGCGCGCAGCAGGCGCTCGAGATCGGCCGGATCATTATGCCTGAAGATGTGCTTTTCAGCGCGGCCGTGGCGGATGCCCTGGATCATCGAGGCATGGTTGAGCGTGTCGGAAAAGACGATGCACCCCGGAAGGTGCGCCTCGAGCGTCGCCAGTGCGGCGTCGTTTGCGACATAGCCCGAAGTGAAGACCAGCGCCGCCGGCTTGTTGTGAAGTGTCGCCAGCTCTTCCTCGAGCACGACATGATAATGCGTCGTGCCCGAGATGTTGCGCGTGCCGCCGGCGCCAGCGCCGGCCCTGTCGATTGCCTCGTGCATCGCCGCACGCACCGCCGGGTGCTGGCCCATGCCGAGATAATCGTTGGAGCACCAGACGGTAATCTCGCGGCCGGTTTGATGGTCGATGGCGCTGGGAAATGCGCCGGCCTTGCGCGAAAGATCGGCAAAAACGCGGTAACGCCCCTCGGCCCTCAGCGCATCGAGCCGCGTCTTGAAGAAAGCCTCGTAATCCATGGCCGAACCGTCCCCGCCCAATATCCGAATTATAGAACCAAACGCCCCCGCCGCCAGCCCCGCAATGGGACCCGATGTCGCGGCGGCTGTCGGTCAGGCCGCCCGCACCCGCGGCGCGGCCTCATCGAGCGCGGCCTCGACCCGGTCCCAGATCGTCTCGATCTCGGCTTCAGTCGCGATCAAGGGCGGGCAGAGCGCGATCACATCGCCCGCCATGGCGCGGACGATGAGCCCGTTTTCCTGGCAAAGCGCGGCCACAAGGGCGCCGGCGCCTTGCGCCGGGGCGAAGGAGGCCTTAGTCGCCTTGTCGCGGACAAGCTCGATCGCGCCGATGAGGCCGACGCCGCGCGCCTCGCCCACCAGCGGATGGCTGGCGAGCCGCTTGAGCCGCGCCTGAAACCCCGGCGCCGTGCGCTGGACTTGGCCCAGGATGTCGCGCTCCTCGTAAAGCTTCAGCGCTTCGAGCGCGACCGCGCAGCAGACCGGGTGGCCGGAATAGGTGAAGCCATGCGCGAAGAGGCCGAGCTTGTCGCTTTGCTTGACCAGGGCGGCGAAGATCTCCTCCGAGACGATCGTTGCCGAGAGCGGCAGATAGGCGGAGGTCACCGCCTTGGCGAGGGTGAGAATGTCCGGCTTCAAGCCAAAGGTCTCGGAGCCGAACATCTTGCCGGTGCGCCCAAAGCCGCAAATCACCTCATCGGCGATCAGCAGCACCTCGTGCTTCTTCAGCACCGCCTGGATTTTCTCGAAATAGGTCCGGGGTGGAAGGATGACGCCGCCCGCGCCCATCACCGGCTCGGCGATGAAGGCGGCGACCGTCTCGGGATCTTCGCGCTGGATCTGGAGATCGAGGCTCTCGGCGAGGCGGCTCGCGAAATCTTCCTCGCTCTCGCCGGGCTTGGCGTAGCGATAGTGGTGCGGGCAATCGGCGTGGCGGATCGGACCGAGCGGCAGGTCGAAATCGCGGTGGTTGGGTTGCAGGCCGGTGAGGCTCGCCGTCGCGATGGTGACGCCGTGATAGGCCTTTAGCCGCGAGATGATCTTCTTCTTGCGCGGCCGGCCGAGTGCGTTGTTGTAGTACCAGACGATCTTCAGCGCGGTGTCGTTGGCTTCCGAGCCCGAATTGTTGAAGAACGCCTTTGACAGCTTGACCGGCATCATGGCGACGAGCTTTTCCGCAAGCTCGGCCACGGCCTCGTGCGACTTGTTGGTGAAGCCGTGATAGAAGGGAAGGCGCCGCATCTGCCTCGCCGCAGCCTCGACGAGGCGCTCCTCGCTGAAGCCCAGCGCCGCGCACCAGAGCCCGGACATCGCCTCGATATAGTCTTTCCCGGTCTCGTCTTTGACGTGGATGCCTTTCCCCTCGACGATGACGAGAGGACCTTTCTCCTGATGCTGGCGGAGATTGGTGTAGGGATGAAGGTGATAGGCGATATCGAGGCTTGCGAGGGAATTGCCGCGTTGCATGTTGCGCCTTGCGAAGGATTGACGGGATCGGCTCACTATCGGGCCGCGCCCCGTCAGGGTCAAATCGCGGGACGCTATGCGGGACGCCTTTCCGCTCTTGGATCGAGCGCGTCCTGGAGCCCGTCGCCGAGGAAGTTGCACGCGATCACGGTCAAGAAAATGAGGAGGCCGGGATAGAGCGCCAATTGCGGCGCCAGTGCGATGGTCTCCTGCGCCCCGGTCAGCATGTTGCCCCAGCTCGCGATCGGCGGCGCGACGCCCAGGCCCAAGAAGCTCAAGACGGATTCGAGCAGAATGATCTCGCCGACGGCGAGGCTGGTCGCGACGATGATCGGCGAGGCGAGGTTGGGCAGGATATGGACGAGCATCACCCGGCTCGGGCGTGCGCCCAGCGCCACCGCCGCGCGCACGAAATCGCGGGCTTTCAAGGCGAGGGTGGTGCCGCGCACCAGCCGCGCGACCGTCGTCCAGCCGACCAGCGCCACGAGTATGATGATGCGGTAGAGGCTGACGGCCTCGGAATCGGCGAGGCTCGCGGGCACGCCCAGCTTCTTCAGATCGAGCGCCGCGAGGACGACGAGCAGCGGCAGGAGCGGGAGGGCAATCATGCCGTCGGTCAACCGCATCAGCGCGGCATCGAGCCGGCCGCCGCGATAGCCGGCCAAGAGCCCGATTGTCGTGCCGAAGCCGGCCGCCGCCAGTGCGGCGACGATGCCGACCAGAAGCGAGATGCGCCCGCCCTGGAGGAGCCGCAGGAGGAGATCGCGGCCGATCTCGTCGGTGCCGAGCGGATGGGCGAGAGAGGGCCCGGCGAGGCGATGGTAGAGATCGACATCGCCGGGGTCGATGCCCATCAGCCTTGCGAGGAGCGGCGCCGCGAAGCAGGCGCAGGCGAGCAGCAGCAGGAAGCTGCCGCTGACAAGCACGCGCTTCTCGCTGAGCGCTTCGCGCCAGCGCCTCATCGCAGCGAAATCCTTGGATCGATCGCCGCATAGGCGATGTCGGCGGCGATGTTGGCGAAGAGCACCATCGCGGTCGCGAGCAACAGCCCGGCGAGCGCCAGGTTGAAATCATTGCCGAGGATGGCGTCATAGATGAGCTTGCCCATGCCGGGATAGGCGAACATCGTCTCGGTCACGAGCGCGCCCGAGAACAGCGAGCCGAAGCTCAAGGCGAGCACGGTGACGACCGGCACGAGCGCGTTCCTGAGCGCGTGACCCGCAAGCACGCGCGTCTCGCTCGCGCCTTTGGCGCGGGCGGTGCGAATGAAATCCTGGCGCAAGGTTTCGATCATCGAGGCACGCACATAGCGCAGATGCGCGCCCATGCTCGCGAGGGTAAGGGTCGCGACCGGCAAAACGAGATGGCGCAGCCGGTCGGCAAGGCCGCCATCGCCGATGGTCGCAATGCCGCCGGCCGGCAGCAGTCCGAGGCTTGCGGCAAAGATGAGGATCAGCATCAGCGCGAGCCAAAAGGACGGCACCGAGATGCCGGCAAAACAGAGAAGATTGACGGCGCCGTCGAAGATCGAGCCGGGCTTCTTCGCGGCGGCAATGCCCAAGGGCAAAGCGAGTCCATAGGCGCAGAGGAGGCTCGCACTCATCAGCACGGCGGTGTTGCCGAGCCGCGGCAGCAGCACCTCGAGAGCGGGTCTTAGGTAAAGCCGCGAATAGCCGAAATCGCCCGTGAGCGCGGCCTGAGCCCAGGCGAAGTAGCGCTCGATCAGCGGCCGGTCGAGGCCATAGAGCGCTTTGAGGCGCGCCGCGTCGGCCGCGGTCAGATGCGGGTTCGATGAGATCATCAAATCGATCGGATCGCCCGGCATCAGCCCGATCAGCGTGTAGACGACGAGGGACATGAGCGCGAGCACGGCCGCCGCTTGGAGGAGGCGGATGAGGACGAAGCGGGTCATATCGCGCTCGTCCGCCGTGGGCAGGGTGATCGCACAGGAGCGCTGCAAGAGCATCCAGCGCCCTTCGACTGCGCTTCGCTCCGCTCAGGGTGAGGAGAGATGGTTGATAGCATTAAGAAAAGCGCCTCATCCCGAGCGAAGTCGAGGGACGCACCGCCGTTTCTCCAGCGATATGCATTAGCCCTGCCCTTGAGGGAAGCTTGGGAGGGGGCATTCCCAAAATGCTCATCGCCCTGCGCGCTCTGCCGCGCGATGCCAATTCTCGATCCACAAGGTCGAAGGATATTCGTGTCCCGTCGGCGTCAAGCCTTCGAGCCATCTCGGCAACACATACGCCTCGGCACGGAAATAGAGCGGCAGCGCCGGCAGCTCGTCGGCATAGAGCGCCTGGAGCTTCTGCCACAGGACCTGCCGCTTGGCGTGGTCGAGCTCGACCTCGATGGCATCGACCAGCCGGTCGGCCTCGGGATTGCGGAAATCGTCGAAATTCTCGCCGCTCCAGCCGTTTTCCGCGGTCGGCACCTGATCGGAATAAATCTCGCCGCGCGGAACATTCTCCGGCGCCGACACCCAGGCGAACATCGCCATGGTGAAATTGCGGTGATCGACGGTGCCGCCGAGGAGGGTGCGCGCCGGCTGATTCTTGAGGCGCACCGCGATGCCGATCTTGCGCCATTGCGCTTGCAGCACCTGCTCGATCATCTCGCGTGTACGATTGCCGGAGGTGGTGGCGAGTTCGAGCGCCAAGGGTGCGCCCGCCTGATTGCGGCGGACAACGTCGCCGCTTTGATGCCAGCCGGCCTCGTCCAGAAGCGCCCGCGCCTTGGCCGGGTCGTAAGGATAGCGCGGCACGTCGGGCGAATAGGCGGGGTCGAGCGGCGGGACGAAGCTGTTTGCGACCGGGTCGCGCCCGGCGAAGATCGTCTCCGAGATCGCCCTGCGGTCGATACCGTAAAGCAAAGCCTGGCGCACGCGCTTGTCGGCGAGAATCGGGTTGTCGAGGTTCAAGTCGATATGCTCGAAGACGAGCCCGGGCTTGTAGATGGTCGTGAACTCGCGTGCGTGGCGCTTCTCGAAGCCGAGCGCCTCGTCGAGCGAAAAGCCCAGCTCGCCCGCGACCATGTCGATGCCGCCGGCGACGAGATTGGCCTCGAGCGCGGCGGTGTTCTCGACCGTCCAGACGCTGACGCGGCGGAAATAGGGCTTCTTTCCCCACCAATAGGGGTTGGGCTCGAGCACGATATGCGAGCCGGGCGAGACCTCGGTGACGCGGTAGGGGCCCATATAGAGGCCGGGGTTGGTCGGGTCCGAATCGTAGCGCGTACGGAAGCGGTATTGGGCTGGATCGGCGAAGGCCTGGCGTTCGAGATGCGCCGGCAGGATCTCGAAATCGTTCATGGCGGCGTAATCGAAGGTGAGGCGATCGAGCGTCAAGCTGAAGGTCTTTGAATCCTTCACCTCGAGCTTGACGATGCGGCGATAAAGCTCGGTGTCGGCGACGCCGGTTTGCGGGTTTCGCCCGACCTCATAGCTGAAGCGCACATCCTCGGTCGTGACCTGCACCCCGTCGCCCCAGCGCGCATCGGGCTGGAGCTCAAAGGTGATCTTGACTCCGGTCTTGCCGTTGCCGAGGTCGATTTTTTCGGCGAGCCCGTTCTCAAAGCTCGGCAATGTAACGCAGAGCATGCAGACGAGCTTCCATTGCGCGTCATAGGTGGTGAGCGGCCGGCGGGCCATGCCCAGCACATAGGCCTTGGCCATCATCGGATCGATCAGAGGATTGAGGGTCGAGGGGAACTGCGTGATGCCGATCGCCAGCTCGTCGGGCGCCCGCGTCGGCGCGGCGCCGACCGGGCTCGCGGCCCCCGAAGCCGCCAGCACGATGCCGAGAAGAAACGCCAAGCCCCGCCGCATGCGCGCGCGAGCATAGCACGGCAGCGTTCGACGCCGTGACCGGTTCAGCTGTTGCCCTCACCCTGTCCCTCTCCCGCGAAGGCGGGAGAGGGAACGCACTGCGCCAAAGCTGCGTCCCCTCTCCCATGAAATGGGAGAGGGATAGGGTGAGGGGGCGATTTCTGGACGATCGGGGCGCGGTTCAAGCTGCGCTCGGCCTTTCAGTCAAAGCGACGAGCAGCGCCGGGCTGAGCGCGTCGAGCGATGCACCGTAGAAAGCGTCGACCTCATCGGCCGATCCGCGGATGCGGACGAGTTCTGCGAAATCGAGAAATTCGCGCGGCAGGCGCCGCGAAGTCGATGAGCCGTGAGTGGCCATCCGTCCCTGTCCTTCGAGTGGTGCGATGAGCGCCGAAAACTAGAGCCGTTGTGGCTACCAATTTCTTAGCGGCTCACATAAGCAATCTTACGCCGCTGCAAAGCGCGGCATCACGCGCGCGGCAAAAAGTCGCGCCGAGCGCAAGGCTTCGTCGCAGGCCAAGGTGTTGAAGTTGAGTTGGAGCGAGGCGCTCTCGAACCCGCCGACGCGCTCGATGAAATCCTCGATCTGCTGGGAAATATCGTCGGGCGTGCCGACCCAGGCACTGCCGCTCTTCACCTGGCTCTCGATGGTCTCGCGGCTCAACGCGTCAATCATCTTGTCATAGCCGGGGTAGTCCTTCGACTGCATTCCCGCCCAATCGGAGGCAGCATCGACCAGCGAACGCAGATAGCCGTTCAAGGGATCGCGCGCGATCCGCCACGCGGCATCGCGGCTCTCGTGGCAGAAGAGGTGGAAGGCGAGCATGACGCGCCCATTGCCGGGATGGCCGGCGTCGCGCCAGGCCTTGCGGTAAAGCCCGATCAGCTCCTTCATCGCGCCGCCGGCCAGCGGGATCGCCATGATGGAATGGCCAGCCTTGCCCGTGTCGATGAAGCTTTGCGGTGTCGAGATCGCCGCTACCCAGAAGGGCGGGCGGGGCTTTTGCGTCGGCCGCGGCAGCGAGGTGACGTTGCGGAAGGAATGGAACTGGCCTTCGCAGGTGACGTTTTCCTGCTCGAGGAGGAGGCGCACCTGCTCCATGCCTTCGGTGAAACGCGCGCGGCTTTCATTGACCGAGACGCCAAAGCGCGCGAATTCATGCGGCAGGAAGGCGCGCGCGAAGCCCACTTCGAGCCGCCCGTTCGAAATCGCATCGAGCATGCCGATCTCGCCCGCAAGCTTCAGGGGATGATTGAACACGGGCAGCACCGCGCCGGTGATGAGCCGGGCCCGCTTGGTGCGCGCGGCGGCGGCGGTGAGGAACAGCAGCGGATTGGGCGAATAGCCGCCATATTGCGTGAAATAATGCTCGACGGTGCGGACATGGCCCCAGCCACCTTCGTCGCACAGCTCGATCAGCCTAAGGCATTCGTCGAAATATTGCTCGCTCGATTTCTGGTTCGGCCCCACATCGGGGAAGAACTGCATGCCGAATTCCATCGATCTCTCCGCTAGCCTTTTCCGAGACTCCATTTAACATCGGAAGATAAGGTATTCCAGGGGCAAGCTTGCCGCAGATGATCGCCTATACGATCGGCCATTCGACCCGCAGCAGCGAAGATCTGATTGCCGCCCTTAAAGTCGCCGGCGTTACAGCCGTGGTTGATATCCGCCGCTTTCCGCGCTCGCGCCGGAATCCGCAATTCAACAGCGAGAACCTCGCGCCCGCTTTGGCGGAAGCCGGCATCGCCTATCGCCATTTTCCGGGATTGGGCGGCCGGCGCGCGGCGCGCAGCGACGGCAAACGGTCGGAAAACCTGCTATGGCGCGAGCCGGCGTTTCGCAACTTCGCCGACTATGCCGAAACGGCCGAATTCCGTGCCGCCTTCGATGAACTCAAGGCGCTGGCCGCCTCGCGTCCGACCGCGATCCTTTGCGCCGAGGCGGTGTGGTGGCGCTGCCATCGCCGCATCGTCACCGATTATCTGATCGCCGCCGGGTTTTCGGTCGTGCATATCTTCGATGCCGAGAAGCGCGAGCCGGCGAAGCTCACCGAAGGGGCGGAGCCGCGTCCGGACGGCACCATTCGCTACGCCGGGGCGGAGCCGCTCTTGCTCTGAGCCTGCGTTGCCGCGCGCCGGCGCGCGATCTTCTCGCTCTCCGACAAGGTGTCGCGCAGCGCCTGGTCGGCCTGGCAGGTCATCTTGATGAAGGCGCGCAGGAAGGAATCGGTCCGCGGCAGCTGGAAGAGCGATTCCTCGTCATGCGCGTTAGCGCGCCCGGAAATCATGATCGTGCTTTCCTGCGGCGTCAGCACGAGCTCGACGAGCGGCAGGCCCGGCCCGGTGATGTATTCGACCACGCGCAGGCGCTTGGCATTGATCGGATCGGGCCGGATCGTCATGCGATAGGGCGTGCGGCTCGATGCCGCTTCGATCAGCGCGCGCGAGAAGGGGCGCAGGAACGCCTCATCAAACCCCAGCACCGCCATCGGCCGCTCGTTGCTGGCGCCTGAGCGAATCTCGAGCGTCGTCCAGAGCGATGCATGACCTTCGAAATAGTCGATGGAGGCAAGATCGAGATTGATCGAATCGATCGGTTGCGGCGCCGCGTCGGCGCGGCCGCAGAGAAAGGCGAAGCAAGCCGGCTCGCGGCGCAACGACAAGGTCGTCGCAGCTTCGAGATTCCAGTCGGTCAGTGCGTGCGTCGGTTCGCTCATGGACGGCGCCATCGCCACAAAAACTCATTTGATCTGTCGTCGCTTCATTCAACCCGTGTCGCGTTAAAGGACAAATAATGTCGAAATTCGCGGCCAACGCGGAGCAGCTCGGTTTGCCGCAATGAGAATTTGCTAACCATGTCGGATCGTCATGCTTAACGCGCGGCGTTGAGGCGAATCGCCGCGGATTTTCGGGTGCTGATGATGCACGAGCCAGCGCGAGCGGTGTTGCCCGCGGCGAAAAAATGCGCGCTCGAGCCGCGCGGCGTTGTGTTGCGCGGGAGCCGGATGGCGCGTCAATCCTCGGCGCGTTGCTCGGCGGCTTCGATCGCCTGCGCGGCCTCGAGCCAGCGCGCCTCGGCATCTTCAAGCGCAGCGGCGAGGGACGCTTGCTCGCGCATCAGTGCACCGAGCTCGCTGCCTTCAGCGCGATAGGTGCCGGGGTCGGCCAAGCGATGATCGAGCGCGGCCTTGCGGGCCCCCAGCTCGCTCAGCGTCTTCTCCGCGGCCTGAAGGCTGCGCCGCAAAGGCTCGAGCGCGCGGCGCTGCGACGCGGCGGCTCGGCGCAACTCGCGGCGGCCATTGGGAGCGGCGCCCTTCGGTGCTGCCGTGGGCGCGGCTTTCGGCGCAAGCACGAGGCGCCGGTAATCCTCGAGATCGCCGTCATAGGGTTTGACCGTACCTCCCGCGACGAGCCAGAGCCGATCGGCGGCGAGCGAGAGCAGATGCCAATCGTGGCTGATGAGCACGACCGCGCCAGCAAAGTCGTTGATCGCCGCGATGAGCGCGCCGCGCGCCTCGAGATCGAGATGGTTGGTGGGCTCGTCGAGGATGAGCAGGGGCGGCGCATCGACGGTGATAAGAGCGAAAGTGAGCCGCGCCTTCTCGCCGCCCGAGAGATCGCGCGCTCTGACGAAAACCTTGTCGGCGTCGAAGCCGAAGCGCGCCAGCCGCGCGCGCAGCGCCTCGGGCGTCGCCTTGGGCATGAGGCGCGCAAGGTGATCGAACGGCGTCGCCTCGGGGTCCAGCTCGTCGATCTGATGCTGGGCGAAATAGCCTGCGCGCAGCCGCGGCGCGCGCCGGATCTCGCCCGAAAACGGCGCGAGCCTTCCTGCCAAAAGCCGCGCGAAGGTCGTCTTGCCATTGCCATTGGCGCCCAAAAGCGCGATGCGATCGTCCGGGTCGAGCCGCAGATCGAGCCCGCGCAGCACAGGCTTGCCCGGCTCGTAGCCGACCGCGACGCGATCGAGCGTCACGAGCGGGGGCGCCAATTCCTGGGGCTCGGGAAAATGGAAGCGGATCGGCGCTTCGTCGCCCGCGATCTCGATCGGTTCGAGCCGCGCCAGCGCCTTGACGCGGCTTTGCGCTTGGCGCGCCTTGCTTGCCTTGGCGCGAAAGCGGTCGATGAAGGCCTGAAGCCGCTTGCGCTCGCTCTCCTGGCGCCGCGCCAGCGCTTGACGCTGCGCGAGGCTCTCGCGGCGCTGGCGCAGGTAGGATTCGTAGTCGCCGCTATAAAGGGTGAGCTTCAAATCGGCGAGATGAACGATGTGATCGACGACATCGTCGAGGAACTGCCGGTCATGGCTCACGAGCAGCACTGTTTTGCGATAGCGCTTCAAAAAATCCGCGAGCCAGAGCGAGGCTTCGAGGTCGAGATGATTGGTGGGCTCGTCGAGCAGCAGCAGATCGGGCTCGGCGAAGAGTACGGCGGCAAGCGCCACGCGCATGCGCCAGCCGCCCGAAAAGCTCGTCATCGGCTGCTGCTGTGCCGCGTGATCGAAGCCAAGCCCCGCCAGGATTGTCGCCGCGCGCGCCGGTGCCGCATGAGCTTCGATCGCGGCAAGGCGTTCCTCGATCTCCACCACGCGGGCCGGATGGGGCCCGCTCTCCGCTTCGCGCAGCAGGGCGAGGCGCTCCTCATCCGCCGCGAGCACGGCCTCGAGCGGGGTCGTGGCGCCGCCCGGCGCTTCCTGCGCGACGAAGCCGATGCGCGTTCCCTTGGGACAGGCGATCTCGCCAGCGTCGGCGTGAAGCACGCCGCGGATCAAATCGAGCAAGGTCGATTTACCGGTGCCGTTGCGCCCGACCAGACCGACCTTCCATCCATCGGGAATTTGCACCGAGGCCTCATCGAGCAGCGTGCGGCCGGCGATGCGATAGGTGAGCCCGGAGAGCGTCAGCATGCGCTCGCTCCTAGCACAGAAAAGCGCATCGCGCTGCGCTGTGAAGGAGATTGGCGGCGAAAGGCGTGGGCGTTATGGTGCGCGGCAAGTGTGGAAAAGATTGCGATGGGAGGCGCCTTGATGCTCGAGCTTTACCACAATTCGATGTCGACCTGCTCGGCGAAGGCGCGCATCGCGCTCGGCGCGAAGCGATTGGAGTGGAAATCCCACGAGATCAACCTGCGCAAGGCGGAATCGCAGCGGCCGGATTATCTCAAGCTCAATCCCGACGGCGTGGTGCCGACTCTCATTCATAACGGCGAGGTGATCCGCGAATCCTCGGTCATCATCGAGTATCTCGACGAGGCGTTCCCCGATCCGCCGCTCAAACCGGCCGACGCGCTCGGCCGCGCGCGCATGCGCAGCTGGATCGTCCAGGTGGATGAATCGATTCATCCTGTGACCGGCACGCTCACCTGGGCGCTCTCGACCGCAAGTGTGATGCGCGCCATGCACACGCAAAAAGAGCTCGATGCCTATGTCGAGGGGCTTCAGGTCGCGGACAAGCGCGTGCGCCGCCGCGAGATTTTGGAGCTCGGCGTCCGCGCGCCGACCGTCTCGGAAGCGCTAAAGCGCATGGATCGCCTCGTCGCTCACATGGAAACGCAGCTCGAGAACACCGCGTGGCTGGTCGGAGATCGGTTCACCCTCGCCGATATCGCCCTTGCGCCCTATCTCACGCGCATGGACATGCTGGGACTGGGGCCGATCCTGTGGGGGGACCGGCCGCGCTACGCGGACTGGTATCGCCGGCTCCAGGAGCAGCCTGGCTATCGCGCAGGCCTCACGCAGTGGATCAATGAGGAGCGGCGGCGCCAGTTGCACGAGGGCGGCGCGCGCGAGCATGACGCGGTGCGCCGGCTCCTGCGCGGTTGAGGCGCGCCGTCACACGATCCACGCGAGGCCGGTCGCGCCCGCCGCGCCCAGCAACACGACGAGCCAAGGCGGCACGCGCCAGAAGACGAGCAAGAGAAAAGCGGCGATGCCAAGGCCGAAATCGGCCGCGCTCGTGATCGCGCTGGTCCAGACCGGCGTGTAGAGCGCGGCGAGGAGCAGCCCGACCACCGCTGCATTGACGCCGCGCAGCGCCGCGCGCACCGCGCCGCGGCGCCGCAGCGCGTCCCAGAAGGGTAAGACGCCGACCAGCAGGAGGAAGGACGGCAGATAGATCGCGCCGAGGCAGAGCAGCGCGCCCTTCCAGCCGCTCGGTCCCGGCTCCATCACCGCGCCGAGATAAGCCGAGAAGGTGAAGAGCGGCCCCGGCACGGCCTGGGCCGCGCCATAGCCGGCGAGAAACGCGTCGTTGCTCGCCCAGCCCGGCGGCACCACGGCCTGCTGTAAGAGGGGCAGCACGACATGGCCGCCGCCGAAGACGAGCGCGCCCGCGCGATAGAAGCTGTCGAAGAGCGCGAGCGCGTGATTGCCCAAAGCGGCGTCGAGCGCGGGCAGGCCGAAGAGCAGCAGCGCGAAGATCACGAGCGCGGCAATGCCGAGCTTGCGGCCAAGCGTGATCTCGATGCTGCTGGCCGCGGGCGGCTCTTGCGCCGCGCCGAGCCAGCGCCAGCCGATCAGCGCGCCGAGCACGATCGCGCCGATCTGGCCGGCGGCGCCGGGCGCGGCCAGGACCAAGAGCGCCGCACCGACCGCCATGCTCGCGCGCATGCGGTCGGGACAGAGCGTGCGCGCCATGCCCCACACCGCTTGCGCCACCACGGCGACGGCGACGATTTTGAGGCCGTGCAGCCAAGGCTGCTGCGCGACATTGCCGAGCGCGGCGACGCCATAGGCGAAGAGCGTGAGCGCCAAGGCCGATGGTCCCGAAAATCCAACCCAGGCGGCAAGCCCGCCCTTCAGCCCCGCGCGCAAGATGCCGAGCGTGATGCCGACCTGGCTGCTCGCGGGGCCCGGCAGGAACTGGCAGAGGGCGATGATGTCGCCAAAGGTTGCTTCGTCGAGCCAATGGCGGCGCGCGACGAACTCGGCGCGGAAATAACCCAGATGCGCGACCGGCCCGCCAAAGCTGGTCAGGCCGAGACGCAGGAAGGCACCGAACACTTCGAGGAGGTTTCCGGTCTGCCGGCCTTTGGATTCGGCCAATGGCGCCGCAGTGTTCATCGCATTCTTCCTTCACCCGACGTGCTGCGAACGCGGTGCTTAGGCGTATTGGAAAAGCGCCATGAAGCCGAAATCCATGTGGAGTTGCTGGTGGCAGTGAAAGAGGGTCGGCCCCGGATTGTCGGCAGTGAAATCGAACTCGATCTCCTGAAACCCGCCGAGCATCACGACATCCTTGATGACACCCGCCGTCGGTTTGCCCCCGACCCGGACCAGCTCGAAACTATGCCGGTGGAGATGCAAGGGATGAATATCGTCGCTGGCGTTGCGGAAGCGCAGGCGATAGCGGCGCCCCTGATGCACCATGTAGGTAGGCTTCTTTGTCTCCATCGAGAAGGCTTCGCCGTTGAGCGTCCACAAATTGAAGCCGTGTTCGGCGGCGTTGCGCTTGACAATTGTGATCTCGATCGTTTCGTCGGGCGCGGCGGGCGTGTCCGCCTTGCCGAAACGAGTGTAATCCCAGAGGAACGGCTTTGGCTTCGCCCATCGGGGCTTCCCGCTATGGCCGGCGTATTCGACGACGACTCCCATCCCGTGCCTGCGGTCATCATCGGCGAGATCGCCCATCACCCAGACGCCGGGGTGCTTCATCTCGACCACCGCCGAGACGCGCTCGGCCGTGCCGATCCAGAGGACCGGCACATCGGCGGGCGTGGGGACGGGGTTGCCGTCGAGCGCCACGACATGGAATTGGTGCCCTGGAAGCGCCAGGCTGCGGATTTCCGTCGCGCTCGCATTGAGGACGTGGAACAGCACGCGCTCGCCCGTCTTCACCCGGAGCGGCTCGCCATGGCCGAGCATCTTTCCGTTGATCGAGAAGATGTCGTAGCCGACTTCGAAGCCCTTCGGTCCCTTGAACTGCTGGTCGGCTGTTCTCCCGATGTCTTGCAGCGCTTTGCTCGGGGCGCCGGGCAAGATCGCCATCGCCATGTCGCCGCCCCGGCTGAAGGCCGGCTCGAACTCCTTGAGCACCAGGAAGACTTCGCGGTCGTAGGCGCCTGGGTTGTGCGTGGGCTCGATGTAGACCGGCCCCGCTTGGCCGGTGTAGGTGCCGCGGTTGAGATCGCCGCGCGCGGCGACATGGGTGTGATAGAAACGGAATCCCGACGGCTTCGGCACGAAGGCGATCCGTTGCATGCCATGGGGAGGAACAAAGGGTGAGCCCTCTTCGGACGCGCCATCGACCTCGCTCGGGATCATCTGCCCGTGCCAATGAACCAGCTCGGGCGTATCCGTATCATTGTAAATGTCGATAGCCGCCTGCCGACCTTCCTTGAGCCGGATGAGCGGACCTGGAAACTGGCCGTTATAAAGCGTCGTCGACACGATGCGGTCAGGCGCGAGCTCGACGAGCCCGGTTCCAATGCGCAAGGTGTAATCCGCTTTCTCATTGGATGTTGCTTCACCGGCGGCCCAGCCAAGGCGCGGCGCGACGCCCAAGAGCGGTGCGGTTCCAGCAAATTTAAGCAGCGAGCGGCGATCGATCGTCACGCAGCATCTCCTCTCTTTCGCTGTCCTTTGATCTCGGCCCTTGCCGTGAAGGTCCGCGCCGCGTTGGTCCGCGAGAACCGAGACCTTACGCGGCGCGCAATTCGATCAATTCGATCGCGTGCCCGTCGGGATCGCGGATCCAGGCCGTCATGCGCCGGCCGCCGCCGAGTTCTTTGAGCGGCTGAATGAACTTGACGCCTTCGGTCTCGAGCGCACCGCAGAGGCGCCGCAAATTGTCGACCTGAATGGCGATGTGAATACCGGTCGGCCTGACCGCGTCGGGAGCGCTCTCGCTGATATCGCGCGTCAACTCCAGCGACGGCTGCGCATCGCGCTCACCGTAGCCGACATGCCCGACCTCGACTTTGCGCGTCTCGTCGGTGCGACGGCCCATCGCCTCCATGCCGAGGAAGCGCGTGTAGAAACCGATCGACCGATCCAGATCGGCCACCGGGAGCATGGTGTGGTGGATGCGAAACGCCAGATCACGCACGGGGCTTGCATCGCTCATGGAGTCCTCTTTCCGATAGGCGAATCTCGCTGCTGGGCGTTCGCTCAATTTCCCATGCAACGCCCGAAAAGCGGCATTTAGATTCGTTATCGGATTTCGATTTTGATACGCCTTCGTCATGCCGTTTGCAAGCCGCAAAAGCCTTGGTGCGGGAAAACCGGTTTGCTGAAAGGAGGCTGCAATGAACGCCCCCGCGGCGGGCTCGCCGCCTACGTCATCTCCGAGACCTATGCTATGGTGATCGCTCAATCACGATTGCAAATTCCATTCCTGCCGAGGAAGCGAGTGGTGAGAGCATGGCTATGATCGAGCATCACGACCTTCTCGCCGGCCTCGTGCGGCTCCACATCCTTCATCACGCGGCCCGGCACGAGATCTATGGCCAGTGGATGATCGATGAATTGGCGCGGCACGGCTATACGCTGAGCCCCGGAACGCTTTATCCCATGCTGCATGCTATGGAGAAGAACGGCTATCTCTCGTGTCGACGGTTGCGCGAAGGAAGAACCGTACGAAAATTGTACTCTGCGACTGAATTCGGAAAGGCGGGTCTCGCTCTCGCCAGAATACGTCTTCGGGAACTCACCGGGAAAGCGAGGAGAGCGAGGACGGAGGCGAAAGAAAGACCGGCGCAGAAGACGAGCGATCGTCGCTCGCAAGGGGCTGCTGCTGCGAAAGGGCTCGCGGTGATGCGATGAGCTGCCGCCGACGACGCGCTCGCCGCTTTGCTTGATCCTCATGCGGCAAGATTGGCGCGACAAGGGAGAAGCAATCATGAGGGCAGAGGAGCGCGACGATAAGCTTGCCATTCGCGAGGTCATCGAGAATTGGGTGATCTGGCGCGACTCCGGGCAATGGGAAAAATTCCGCACGGTATGGCATGCCGGCGCGCGCATGCACGCGACCTGGTTCCAAGGCAGCGCCGAGGATTTCATCGCCAATGGGCAAAAGAGTTGGGGGCGCGGCGGGGTGAGCTGCCACTTTCTCGGCGGCACCTCGATCGAGTTGAAGGGCGTGCGCGCCATCGCCCAGACCAAGATGAAGATCGATACGCGCGGCAAGGCCGAAGACGTTCTCTGCGATATCGTCTGCACCGGGCGTTTTTATGATTTCCTCGAAAAACGCGACGGGCGCTGGGCGATCCTGTTGCGCCAGCCGATCTACGAGAAGGACCGGCTCGACCCGGTCGATCCGTCCGAGCTGCCGGCGCTCGACCGCGCGCTCCTGCAATCCTTTCCCGAGGGCTACCGCCATTTGGCCTATGTGCAGGCAAAGGCCGGCTTTGCCGTGAAGCGCGACATGCCCGGCCTGCGCGGACCCGAGGTCGAGCGGCTCTACGCCGCGGGCGCGCAATTCCTCGCCGGCGGCGCTGCGGCTTACGCATAAGCCTCTTCTTCAGGAGAGCGCGCGCAAATCGGCGCGCAGATGGTCGGGGCCCCGATCGCCAAGCAACCGCTCGAGCGCCGCGTGAGTGCGCTTCCAGACCGGCAGGGCGGCGATGAGCAGCGCGTGGCCCGCCGGCGTCAGGCTCAAGCGCCGGCTGCGCTTGTCGTCGGGATCGCGGGCAATTTTGACGAGGCCCCGACGTTGCAGCGGCTTCAGATTGGCGGTGAGCGTGGTGCGGTCGACCGCGAGCGCGGCCGTCACCTCGCTCATGCGCGCGGGCTCCGGACGATTGAGCGACATGAGGAGCGAGAATTGATTGTTGGTGAGTCCCAAGGGCCGGAACGCCTCATCGAAGCGCCGCGCCACCACCCGCGCCGCGCGCTGGAGATGCAGGCAAAGGCAGGTGTCGCGCAGGCGAAGCGAGGTCGCGCGCGGAAGGTTCGTGAGCGTTGACATGCGCCAATCATGTTGATATCAACGTAAAAGTCAAGCCCAGGAGAGGCATGCCAACGGTCACCTTCACCTCAGCGCTGCAGCGCTTTCTCCCGACGCCTTCGGCGGAGGTTGCTGCCGTGACGGTGGGCGAGGCGCTGGGCCGCGTCTTCGCGGCGAATCCGGCCTTGCGCGGCTATGTGCTCGACGATCAGGGCGCG
>DATEKH010000041.1:0-5501 GCA_035277525.1 Allostellaceae bacterium | reverse complement strand
GCTTTCGGGAATTCTCAGCTCATACAAAGCCGGACTTGCGCAGAAATAGGCTCGATGCCCAATCCTGGATTGATTTGGATCAACCTGATAGCCCTTTCGAACAGGCCTAATTATCCAGGGATCACGGCTCCTGATGAGGAGGTCCGCATGACGTCCACGGTGAAGCAATTGCTCGCTCGGAAGGGTACCACCGTCTGGTCCATCGGCCCGGACGCGACTGTCTTCGACGGGCTGACGAAGATGGCGGGAAAGGACGTCGGCTCTCTCGTTGTCATGGATGGCGAGAAACTTGTCGGAATGCTGACCGAACGTGGTTACGCGCGGAAAATCGCTCTCCTGGGCCGGACATCATCGACGACCTCCGTCAAAGAAATAATGGAAACAAACGTGGCATGTGTGGGGAACATGCAAACCGTCGAGGAATGCATGGAGATGATGACTGAAAAGCGCGTCCGCCATCTCCCGGTCCTTGAGAACGGAAAGGTCATCGGGATCGTTTCGATTGGAGATTTGGTCAAGGAAATGATTAGTGACCAGAAGTTCGTCATCGAGCAGCTCGAACACTACGTTCACAGCTAGGGTTCGATCAAATTGCTCGCTGACTCGGGTGGCGGGCGTAGGAGGGGGATCTTCATGCCAGCGATATCCGAGTCAGTGACAATCAAGGCAAACATCGCAGATGTTTTCGCCCTCATATCGCGCGTGGAGGAGTTCCCCATGTACGCGAGTTACATTGAGGATGTCCAAAGAATTGGGCGCCGCACATATCATTGGGTGGCGCGAGTCGAAGGAGTGAGGTTGACGTGGGATTCGATCATTTCCGAATTTTGTCGTCCGACTCGTCTCAGCTGGCGCTCCATTCGAGGGTTCGAGAACGCAGGAACCTACACCCTCATCCAGGTTCCCGGCGGAACGCGAGTCGATCTTCACATCGAATATGGATTGACGGGTGGGCTTCTTGGTGCCGGGATTGGAAGACTTGTGAAACCCGCGGTGGGTACGGCGGCGAAGTCAATCTTGGCTCGGGTGAAGGAACGGCTGGAAGGCAGGCGGCCTGACACCGAAAAGCCGGGAAGCGGTCTAAGGCGATCACGGCGGCTTACACTGCCCGGAACGCCGATGGCGCAGCCATGAGGGCTGACGCCATCTCCTGATCCCAAGACAGGTTAATGGCATACCCGGTACTAAGCGGCTTTCACATGGTGGATTTCATTCGCGAGAAGGGGAAGTGCTGATGCAAGAAACGGTGTGGCTCGTCACGGTCGCGCTGATGGCTGGCGCCACGGGCGTCTTCATTTGGATCGCGACGACGGCCGAGAACGGGGTCGAGGATTACGGGCCGATGGTTGCGTCGCTCTATCGTCTGCGCCCATGGCTGTTCGGCATCGCGGCGATTGTGCTGATCGTATCGAACTATAAGGCCCTCACCGCCCTGCCCTATGTGTCGCGGCCCGGGGTCGGCCC
Organism: Allostellaceae bacterium; assembly: GCA_035277525.1. Classification (GTDB taxonomy): domain Bacteria; phylum Pseudomonadota; class Alphaproteobacteria; order ATCC43930; family CGMCC-115725; genus CAIKMD01. The sequence goes on along the minus strand of DATEKH010000041.1, from coordinate 4,037 downwards.
GGTGCAGCCGGTCGAGGTTCTTGGCGAGCAATGGTCGTGGACGATTAAACCGAGCGAAGTCGTCGCCGGCCGGCCCGTCGAATTCCACGTGACCAGCAAGGACGTCAATCACGGCTTCGCAATCTACAACCAGGGCCTACAGATTGTTGCCCAGACACAAGCGATGCCGCGATATGTGAACGTGCTGCGCTACACTTTCGACGAGCCCGGTACCTACCGCATCATGTGTCTCGAATATTGCGGCTCCAATCACCATGAGATGCAAGCGGAGATCACCGTCGTCGCAGCATCGGCGCAAGCGGGAGAAGCGCGATGACGACGGCAAGCCCATTCCTCAGCGACGTGCGGCAGCGCCCGGTGTTCGCCTATATCACCGTCGCAAGCCTCCTCTTGCTGATGATGATGCTAATCGGCCTGACAATGCGCATGGCGGAGGCGCAATGGCTCGCGATCGCTCCCGGCCTATTCTACATCCTGATGACGATGCACGGCGCCGGCATGGTCGGCATCGCGGCGCTGGGCGGCACCGCCATCATGTGGCATTTCGTTCGCCGCTATATCCCGGTGAGCACCGGCGTCTTCCTCGCCAATCTCGTTTTCTTCATCCTCGGCGCGCTGTTCATTCTTGGCGCCGGCTTCGTCGGCGGCTTTGCCGCCGGATGGACATTCCTCTTCCCGCTGCCGGCGATCTCCGGCGATGCCTGGTCGATCAACGCGGCAGCGGCTTATCTCATCGGCCTGCTGCTCATCGGTGTCGGCTTCTTGCTGTTCTATCTCGACGTCGCACGCGGCATAATCAAGGTTTATGGCGGCCTTGCCAATGCGCTCGGCGTGCGCCAGCTGTTCGGTCTCTCCCCGGACAAGGACGGCCCGCCGGCCGCCGTTACCGCCTCGACCATGGTCCTGATCGTCAACACGCTGGGCCTGATTTTCGGCGCTGCCGTCCTCGTACTGTCGCTCGTCAATCTCTACATGCCGTCCTTCGCCATCGATCCGCTCATTGCGAAGAACATGATCTACTTTTTCGGTCATGTCTTCATCAATGCGACGATCTACATGGCCGTCATCGCCCTCTACGAGCTCCTGCCGCTCTATGCGCACCGCGCCTGGAAGACGAACCGCATCTTCTATCTTGGCTGGATTTCGTCGACGGTGATGGTGCTGATTGTCTATCCGCACCATCTTCTGATGGATTTCGCGATGCCAACCTGGGCGCTGGTCCTCGGCCAGGTCATTTCCTGGTGTAGCGGGCTGCCCGTGGCCTTGGTTACGGGCTTCGGCACGCTCACCGTAATCTATCGCTCCGGCATCAAGTGGGACACGGCGTCGGGCCTGCTCTTTGTCGGGATGATGGGATGGATCGTCGGCGGCATCCCGGCGATCATCGATTCGACCATTCCGATCAACGGCGTGATGCACAACACGATGTGGGTGCCGGGACATTTCCACACCTATCTCCTCGCCATGATGGCGATGCTGCTCGGCTTCACCACATTCGTCACCCGCGAGCATTCGAGGCTGCCTGATTACGGCGTGTCCCAGATCGGCTTCTGGCTTTATGTGTCGGGCAGCACCATCTTCGCCATGGCATTCCTTGCCGGCGGCAGCGCCAGCGAGCCGCGGCGGTTCGCGGTCCATCTCGACGAATGGCTGCCCTACGATCGTCTCGGGGCGCTCGGCGGCGTTTTGATCGTCACCGGAACGCTCGTCCTGGTCGCGGCCGCGCTGGCACGCATCTACGCGAGGGGCGCGCCTGCACCCGCGGAACAAAGCTGATGCAGGCCGGCTTTCTGCCGCTGTTCGCTGCCGTCATCGCGGTGGGAATCGGGGCGCTTGGCCAAGCGACCAAAGACTTCAGGCTTGTCACCAGCGAACAAGCGCGCCGCCTCGCCGTTGCCGAGGCGCCGCGACCGGTGCCCGATATCACGCTCGTCGACCAGAATGGAACGCCCTTCGCGCTCGCCGACTACCGCGGCACGCCCGTGCTGGTTGACTTCATCTACACGAGCTGCCCGAGTCTCTGCACGGTCCTCGGCGACGATTTCCGCCGCATCGCCGAATCGATCCGGATTTCGCCCAACGCTGACCGTTTGTCATTGTTGAGCATCAGCTTCGATGTCGAGCGCGACGGTCTGCCCGAGCTGAAGCTCTATGGCGAGCGCTACGGCGCGGAAGCGCCCGCTTGGCGCATCGCCGTGCCCTCGCGCACCGAGATCGCGCCGTTGCTTCAGGCATTCGGCGTGGTTGTGATCCGCGACGGCTATGGGGGCTTCATCCACAATGATGCCCTTTATCTGATCGATCGCGCTGGGCGGCTCGTCCGCATTATGGATCCGGACGCGTCGCCGCAGCGCATCGAGCAAGCTCTAAAGGCGGTGTCATGACGACCGCGCGCAGCGCGATGCCATTCGGCTTTGCGGTTTTGCTCTGGCTGGTCCTCGCCGCGCCCGTATCGCGCCATGCGCTCGAGGGCGCGATGATCCTGCACATGGCCGTGCAATTGCCGCTTCTCGCGCTGGTCGGCGTGTTCCTCGCGGCGGCGCTGCGATCACGCGAGCCGGACTGGCTGGCGCGCGCTGACTGGCTTGGTCTGTGCGGCGTGACGCTCGCACTTTTCGCGATGGCTTATTGGATGGTGCCGCGTTCGCTCGACAGCGCGCTGGCCGATCCGCGCATCGAGCTGGCGAAATTCCTCAGCACGCCGCTCGCGCTCGGCCTGCCGCTCGGATTGAGCTGGCCGCGTGTGCCGCCGCTCGGCCGCGCGTTTCTCATCGCGAATTTCATCTCGATGGTCGGCACGCTCGGCGCGCTTTACCTCACCGCGCCGCTACGGCTGTGCCTCTCCTACGCGCTCGATCAGCAGAAGCTTACTGGTGAAGCACTGATCGCCGCCGCGGTTGCGCTGACTGCATTTTTTCTCCTCGCCGCCCTGCTCGGACAGTTGCGCGTTGACACGCGGGGAAACGATGATGGCGCGGCGGGTGAGGAACGGGCCGCCGAGATCGGCGATTTCCCTCGCTCCTTCGCTGGACACATCGGACGAAACCCACGCGGTACGGCTCCGGGCCTTTGAGCGTCGATCAGCTCGTCCACAGCCAAAGCGCCGAGCCGTTCTTCAAGCTGAAGCAGCAAAGCTGAGGCCGAGGCGCTCGGCGTCACTTGCGCTGTCGTCACTTGCGCTGTCGCCAAAGAGCGAAATGCGTCGCACGACGCCGCAACCCGCGCGCGCTCCACACGTTTGCCCAATATGCGACGTTCAAAGATCAATCGAATCGCGAGCGCGATGGAGCAGCGCTTTGGCCCAGCGGCAGCACGCATCGCGCGTGACCATGCCGATGAGCGGCACCGGCGCGGCCGAATCAGCTCGGCGTCGATCTGGAGTGCGGTTGCCGGCGCGGTTCGCCTCCGCTGCGCTGCACCCGGCCGACCGCAGACAGGCATCGACAAAGAGCCGAGCCTTGATGAGGTGATGAGCGGGACCGTCACGCGGCGCGTGATGGCGGCGCATGGCGTCGACCCGGCGGAGCTCAAGAAGCACCTCCGCGATATTTGGCGCCGGCGGGCGCGCTAAATCCGCGTTTCGGCGAGGTGCGCCGCTGACTTATCTGTGACCGGCGCCGCGGACGCGCAACCGCCGCGCGCGACCCCGCGTTCCGAACGCGGAAACTTGGCCGCCACCGGTCGGTTTCCTCTCCATGAGACTGGGCCCCGCCTTCCCCACAGGCGGGGCCTTTCTTTGCCGATCCCTTCCGTCCCAGGGAACCGGATGCGAAGCACGAGCGGCCTTAGAGCATGATCTCCTGGGATGGAATCGTCTGCGTTGCGCGCGGACGAGGCGATTCGCCAGGAGCCGCGCGAAGAGCGTATCGGGCCATACGGTCGAGCGCGGCGACGAGGCGGGCGTCCGCCCGCGCGCAACCCGAAGGGCCGGGGGCTTTTGCGCCGTGCGTGCGTCGAAGGGCTCGCCCGTAGTCCCGCTACGCGCTTCGCCCTTCTCCTACTCACATCGCAAAAGCCCCTCGGCGCAGGCGCTTCAA
>DATEKH010000040.1:0-26182 GCA_035277525.1 Allostellaceae bacterium | reverse complement strand
CGGGCTTGCGCGCGGCCTCAACCTCCAGACCGTGGCCGAATGCGTCGAGAACGCCGAGGAAGCGGCGATCCTGCGGCATGAAGGCGTCGGCTTCCTGCAGGGCTATTATTTCGGCGCGCCCTCGCTCGAGAAGCCCTGGCTCGTCAAGCCGCCCAAGCGCAAGGCCAGCGCCGCGGGCTGAGGCGCGCGCCTCAACCCGACGCGCGCGAGACCCTCGGAACCAGCCCCCGCAGCCGGCGGTCGATCTCGCAGCCGGTTCCGGTCTCGGCGAGGCGCGATACGATCGCCGCGCCCATCATGGCGACGAGAAACCACCAGGCGAGCTCGCAAGCCATCCAGAACTCGAGGCGCAGCGCGCTCACCATCGTGCCGGGAAGACCCGCGAGCTCGAGCAGCTCGACGAAATGGACGCGCAGGAACACGCGCCACATGAGGAAAACCGTCACCATGCCGGCCGCGGTGCAGAGGCGCTTCAGCCCCGGCCCGTGCGCGTGGCGCCGGAGCGCCAAAAACCCGGGCAGCACGAGCAGCAGCAGCGTGCCGCGATAGGAGATGCTCTGGCCGGCAAAGAAGCAGCCGCAGACGAGCAGACCGCCGATCAGAAGGAAGCTCGATTCAAACGGTGTGAGCTTGGCGAGAGTCGGCCGCCATTCGGGCAGCGCAAGGATGCGCGCGGCGAGCGCGGCGCAGCATCCGGTCAAGAGCAGGAACAGCGCCCCGGCGAGAAGCGAGGCGCCCGGCGGCGGCGTATCGGGTGCATATCCCGCCAAAGTGCCCAGCGCGGCGACGAGGCCGAAGGGCAGATTCTTCGCCGCGAAAAGATCGGTGAAATAGGGACCGGCCGCGATCAGCGGCATGCCGCGCACGAGATCGCTCCAATAGAGCGCCGCCATCAGCGCCGCGCTCGCGAGCGCGGCAAGGTTGACCGCGATGAAGCGCGCAGGGCGCTCGCGGAGCGTCAGCGCCAGAAGCGCAAAGGGATAATATTTGAGCAGCCCCGCGATGATGATGAGCGCGTAGGCGCCGAAGCGCAGCCGCGACGGGCTCGCCGCGAGCACGCCGACGAGCAGCGCCAGCATGAAGATGACGAGGTCGGGATTGCCGCGCTCCAGCGCGAAGACGACCATGGGCGAGAGCGTCGCCGCCACGCGCAAGCCCGTCTCGATGAGGCTCTTTGCCGGCGGCAGGGCGAAGAGGCTCGCGATGAACATGAATCCGCAGCCCCAGCCGAGCGCGTCACCGAAACCGGGTCCCGGTGCAAGATAGGCGAGGGGCAGCCAGAGCGGCCCGTAATTGAACGGGCGCCGCATCACGTCGCAGGGATCGCTCACCGCCACATCGATGCCGAGACGGTGGCATTGCCAAGCGGCGGTCAAGCCGTGCATGTCGAGGAAGGGGCCGAAGGAGCCGGGGGTCACGCCCCAGAAGCGGATGATCGCCTCGTAGACGTCATGCCCGCCCGACAGATAAAGCCCTGTCAGTGCGAGGAACGCACTCAGCGCCACAAGCGGCGGCGCCAGACGGTAAGGGTCGATAAACCGTGCCACGCTTCAACCGCGCTCTTGCAACAAAGGTTCGCGCCGCCGGGCCCTCGGCCGAAGCGGACGCCCCAGTATCGCCGGGACGCGTTAAGGCTTTATCGACGGAGATCGGATAAAGGCGGCGAAACCGAGGGTCCTTCGTCCCGCGACAGGCTCGGTCGTCCCCAGCTTGTCGAAAGGAGGCAGGATGGGACTGCGGCGAGCCAGCGCGAGGCGGCTTTCAGCCCGAGCTCTTGTCCTTCTTGCCAAAGGCGTCGACCTGCGTTTGCAGCTCGTTGATGCGCCTCTTCAGCTCGTCGAGCGAGGCATTGGCGCCGGACTCGGCCTCCTTGCCCTTCTCGCCCTGCTTTTCGGGCGGAGGCGGAAAGGGCGAGAACATCTTCATGGTCTGCTCGAACAGCGCCAAATTCTGCTTGCCCATCTGCTCCAAGGGCCCGAACGGAAAGAGCCCGCCGAAGGCTTCCTGCAGGCTCTTCCTCATCTGCTCCTGATTGCGCGCGAAGGACGACATGGCGTGCTCGAGATAGCGTGGCACCAGCCATTGCATGCTGTCGCCATAGAGGCCGATGAGCTGGCGCAGGAAGCTGATGGGCAGGAGGTTCTGCCCGCCCTTCTGCTCTTCCTCGACAATGATCTGGGTCAGCACGGCGCGGGTGATGTCTTCGCCGGTCTTGGCGTCATAGACGACGAAATCCGCATGCGCCTTCACCATGCGCGACAGATCGTCGAGGGTCACGTAAGAGCTGGTCGAGGTGTTGTAGAGCCGGCGGTTGGCGTATTTCTTGATCACCACCGGCGGGGCTTCGGCGCCGCCCTGTTCCGTCATCTGCTCTTTACCTTTCGGCTCCGCCATGGGCCACCGGCACTGTCATACGCTTGAACCGCTTACCTAAAACTTAGCATAACAGCTTTCGCCCATGGCGCTCCAGGATTGAGATGGGCGCGACAACCGGGCGCGCCGGCGCCGCCCCATGCCCGCGCTGGCGCTGACGGCCCGGGCCCAGTATGCTCGGCGGCCATGGCGGAACCGCCGGATCTCGCTTCCCTTGCCAAGCGCTATGTGGATTTGTGGCAGGACCAACTGATCGCGATGGCGGCCGATCCCGCCCTGGCCGAAAGCACGGCGCGCATCCTGGCGGCGCTGGCGCCGGCGGTTTGGCCGCCCCAGGACCGTCCCTATGACGCCGGGCCTGCGCCAAGGGCCGCGGCCGCTCGGGCTGCACCTTACCAGCGCGATGGGGGCGTGGCTCAGCTCACGCGCCGCCTCGCCGCTCTTGAAAAGCGGCTCGCGGCTTTGGAGGCCGGAATTCGCGGTTCAGGGCGCGGCGCTAAGCCTCGCGCTCAACGCCGCGCTCGCAAGAAATGACGGCGCGCCCGGCGCGGCCGTCCCCTACGATCTCCTCCGCGACCCGTTCCTCGAGGCGCTCGACCGCGAGCTGATTGCGCGCGCCGCGGCCTTCCTCGACGGGATCGAGCGCTATCGCCAACATCCCTATGCCCGCGCGCTCGAAGACCCGCCGGTGGTCTGGCGGGAAGGCACGACCCGGCTGGTCGATTACGGGCCGCCCGACGGCGCGCCGCTTCTCGTCGTGCCCTCGCTCATCAACCGCGCCTACATTCTCGATCTGGCGCCAGGGCAGAGCCTGCTCCGCTATCTGAGCAGCCAGGGTTTGAGGCCGATGCTGGTCGATTGGGACGCGCCCGCCGACGAGGAGCGGCGGTTTGGGCTCGGCGACTACATTGCCCAGCGGCTCGAGCCCGCGCTCGAAGCGGCGCGCGAGCAGGCGGGAGCCGAGCCGATCGTCATGGGCTACTGCATGGGCGGGCTGTTGGCGCTGGCCTTGGCTGCACGACGGCCGCACGCGGTTAAAGCGCTGGCGCTGCTGGCGACGCCGTGGCGCTTTCACGCCGAGCGCGCGGCGCATGCGCGGCTTCTGGGCGTGCTGGCCGAGCCGATCGCGCGGAGCTTCGAGGCGCTGGGCGAGGTTCCGGTCGATGTGCTCCAGGCGCTGTTCTTCGCGCAGGATGCGCTCATCGCCTTGCGCAAATTCACGCGCTTTGCCGAGCTCGCGCCCGACAGCGCTGCCGCCAGGGGCTTCGTCGCCCTCGAAGACTGGCTCAATGACGGCGTGCCGCTGGCGGTCAAGGTCGCGCGCGAGTGTCTCGGCGGCTGGTATGGCGAGGACTTGACCGGGCGGGGGCGCTGGCGCGTCGCCGGAACGCGCGTGCTGCCAGCGGCGGTCCAAGTGCCGAGCCTCGTCATCGTGCCGGGCAATGACCGCATCGTCCCGCCGAAAACCGCCGAGGCTTTGGCCGAAGAGCTGCCCGATGCCGAGCGAATGACGCCGCCTTTGGGCCATATCGGCATGATCACCGCGCGCGAAGCCCCAAGTGCCGTCTGGGCGCCGCTCGCCGCGTGGCTCAAAGCGCAGGCGGCGTAGCACAGGCGCGGCGCGTCCTTCGACCGGCTCAGGATCAGCGCCGCGCCGTCGTGCGAAGCAAGGATAAGGCAATAGCACAGGCGCGGCGAGCATTAAGCATCTACGGGGTCCTCGCTTGGCCGCGTCTCCGGCAATTTGCGCCAGAGAAGCGCGACGGCGAGAGCGGCAACGCCGGCGAGAAGCAGGAAAGCCGTGCTGCCGCCGAAATTGTCGGTGACGTAACCCGCCATGCTTGGACTGATCGAGGCGCCGACGCCTGCGGCCGTGCCCGCGGCGCTGAGCGCGGCATTGAAATGGCCACTGCGCTGTGTCAGGTCGGCGACGACGATCGGCAGCAGCACGCCGATCACGGCCGCGGAGATGCCATCGAGCACTTGGACGCCGACCAGCAGCCATGGGCTGACGATCGCCGCGAACAGCACCCCGCGGATCGGCAAGGCGGCGAAGCCCAGAACCAGCAGCGGCCTGCGCCCCCATTGCTGGGCCTTGCGTCCGACCCAGGGAGAGATGGCCGCGACGACGATCTGCGGCACGACAATGCAGGCGGCGATGAGGACCGTCGCCCATTGATTCGAATGCATGGTCACGACGCTGCCGGCGAGTGGAAGCATGGCGGCGTTGCCAAGATGAAAGAGCGCGAGGCATGCGCTGAAGATCACGAGGTTGCGGTTCTTGAGGATGTCGATGAGGCTGGCCGGCGCGACGTTGCGGCCTGCTGGCGGCAAGCCGCCTCGCGCGCGCCCCGGATCGACGTCGCGCGCCCGGATGCGGTGGAGCGCGAGCAGTGCCGGGATGGCCAGGGCGGCCGTCAGCACGAACACCGCCCGATCCGAGAAGAGGTGCCCGCACGCGCCCATGAGTGCCGCGGCGATGGCGTTGCCGATCGAGGCAAAGCTCGCGTTGCGCCCGAAGCGCGCGCTGATCAGATGCTGCGCGACAAGCCCCATGGTGATGGCGGCGATCGCCGGACCGATGAGGCAGCTCGCAATTCCATGCAGAATTTCGGCGAGCAGCACCAGCGGAAAGACCGGGCGAACCGCAAGCGCGAGCGCCGTGCCCGCGATGGCGACGATTGCGACGGCGGCGACCGAGCGCTTGGCCGCGATCGCGTCGACGAGCACGCCGGCCGGGAACAGCCCGATGAGCGCGATGATGCTGCTGATCGTCAAGACGAGGCCGATATCGACTTGCGGCCAGGCATTGGCGGTAAGATAGACCGAGATGAACGGGCCGAAGCCCGTCTGCACGTTGGCGATAAAGAAATTCAGCCAGTCGAGTCCTTGAAGGCTGGCTCGAGCGGATGGCGCGCCTGAATGACCCGTCATTGCGGCTCGTCTGGCGGCAGTGCCTCAGTCTTCCCCGATGCTCCCATCACCACGACGGGCTTGCCTTCCACATAGGCGGGCGCGCTCTTGAGCTGGTCGCGCGTCAGGTCAAGCGTCACCCGGTCGGTCTTGCCCTCCGGCACGAATTTGAGCGCGCTCCAATCGACCGCGATCTTGCGCGTGCCGACGCCGAGAAATCCGCCGAAATCGATCACGGCCGCGCGCGGCTGGCCCTGGTGGTCGACGATCACATTCGTGATCAAGCCCATATCCTCGCCCGCGCTGCTGAAAACCTTCTTGCCGACCACCCCCTGGATTTCGTCCTTGCCAAGCACCGTCGTGTTGCCGGCCGTGGGCGGCGCGGGCTCTTCGGACGGCCCGGATGTCTCGGCGGCGCAAACCTCCCCGAGCGCAAGACAGGCGCCAAGGAGCACCAGGGCGAGCAACACGCCAAGAGACCAAGCGCTCGATTGCCGGTCGATCAAGTGAGTCTCCGTCCGCTTCGACGTCGCGCGCCGCTCGATCTTTCGCAAAAGCGGTGCGCCTGCAACCCTCACCCCTTGCTGATGCGCAGAGCCTCGGCGCGCACGCGCACGGCGGTGTCGTTGGCCTCGCGAACGATGCGGGCGATGTCGAAGCCGATGAGCTTGCCGCCGCGCTTCAGGATGCGCCCGTCGATCACCACCGTATCGACATTGGAGGGGTTGGTCGATTGCACGATCATGTGCACCGGGTCGGTGAAGGGCGCCATGTTGAGATCGGTGGTCCGCACCAGAATGATATCGGCGCGCTTGCCGGGCGTAAGCGAGCCGACGCGGTCGGCGATCCCGAGCGCCCGCGCGCCGCCGATCGTCGCGATCTCGAGCGCCTTCTTCGCCGGCATCGCGAACTCGCTCTGCGCCTCGGCATTGGCGAGGTTGAGGAAGGCCTTGGCGATGGCGAACATGTCGCAATTGCCCGCCAGCACGGTGGTGTCGACCGAAAGGCTCAATGGCACGCCCGCTTTGACGAATTCCGTCACCGGCGTGACGCCGAAGCCGGTACGCAACTCGGTGAACGGGCTGAGGCTCAGATAGGTTCCGGTCTTGGCGAGCCGTTCGGTGTCGTTGTCGACCGTGTTGGTGTCGTGCACCAGGATCACGTCGGGCCCGAGCAAGCCCGCCTCGTCGAGCTTCTTGATCGCCTGGCGCTGCTTGACGCGCTCGAGTCCGGTGCCGACATGGGTCGAAATGCGCAAGCCCAGCTTGCGCGCGGCCTCCCATTCGGTGCGGCAGATCTCGATGGTGTTGCTCTCGGGCCCACGCGAGCATATGCCGAGCGTCAGCAGGCCTTCGCTTGGCTTGATCCATTTCTCATTGACGCGCGGCAGATCGGCGACATCGACCGCCTGGTTCGGCATGCGGATGCCGAAATAGCCGTAGCCGAAAAGCGCGCGATGACCCATCGCGCGATGCGCCTCGAGCTCGGCATCGGCATAGGCGGGCGAGACGATGTTGTGCGACCAGTTGTGCACGGTGGTGAGGCCGGAATCGATCGCCTCGGCGATGGCGAGCCGCACGCCGCGTGCATTGTCCTCGGGCTTGAAGATCGCGCCGACGGCCTTGGCGAAGCTGAAATAGCCCATCTTCGGATCATCGCCCGCGGTGTTGCTCGCCGCCGTGCCCCACATATGCCAATGCGTGTCGATGAGGCCGGGCAGCGCGATCATCGTCCTGGCGTCGATCGTTTTGGCGCCGGGCGCGCGCAGGCTTTTGCCGACCGCAACGATCGCGCCGTTGCGCACATGGATGTCGCCCCGCGGCAGATCGCCGAGCTTGTCGTCCATGGTCAGCACATAGGCGTTGCGGATGACGAACTCGCCGCGCGCCGGCAGATGGGCGTAGGCGCCGGCTTGCTGCGCCGAGGCCGGAAGCGAAGGCGCCAGCGCCGCCGCGCCCAAGGCGGCGGTGCCGCGCAACAGGTCGCGGCGCTTCAGGCGAAAGCCGCGGCCCGAACCGGTTTGTGAAATCTCAACCATCGCTTCCCCCTTGATTTTTCGAGACGCGGCAAGGCCGACGCGCACCGCGCCGGCGCCCTCCATTCAATCCCAGATCGCGGCTTGCGGGTAGGTCAAACCCGCGGGGCCGCCCGGGAATAGCCAGCACCGCCTTTCGGTCTGTGCCGGTGAAAGGGCGACGCGCTGTCCCACCTCACAATGGGGTGAGGCCGCATCGGCGGAAGCGCGGCAGCCCCCATTTCTTCTTTCGGAGAAGCGTTTCTTTTCTTGGAGCAGCTCTATGAAGCGCATCATCCTGTTTTTGAGCCTGCTTTTTTGCCTTGCCGCTTGTGCGGACGACTCCGGGCGCAATGCGCAATGTGCGCGCGAGCGGCCGGCCGGCTCGACCATGCGTTGGGGTTATTTTCCGGGCTATGGCTGCGGGCCGGTCCCGCGCGCGCAAACCAATTTCTCGGCGCTGATCAGCGTGGATTTGTCGGGGTGAGGCCGCGGCGCGACGTCCGTCACCGACAGGCGTTGAGCGCCTGCCGCTCGGCCTCGCTCGCCGCGTCGCTCGAAGCTTTATCGGCATAGTCCTGGCAAAGCTGCCAGAGGCGATCGCGCGCATTCATCTCATCGCGCGCGATCGCGTCGCACTCATGGATCTTGCGGGCGAGCGCGCCATCGCGGCGGCTGAACTCGGGATTGGTCTCGGCGACGGTTTTCTTGAGCTCGGCAAGGCTCGGCCGGTCCGCATCCTTGGCGTTAGCGCCGAGCGCGGCGTTAAAGTCGCGATCGTCGTCGGCCATCATGCGGGCATATTGCGCCTGGCAGGCGGCGAAATCGGCTGTGGTCTTGTCGACCAGCGCCCGGCCGGCGACGACCGCTTCGGCACGCGGCTTCGCTTGCGCCGCGCTGGTGATCAGCGCCATCGCCGCCATGGCGAGCGCCCAGGATTTGACCACGGGCCTCCCCCCCCCGACCTTGCGAGAATTCTTGGCGCCGAGCATAGCACTCCCCGCCGCCGGCCCGAAGGCGGATTGCGTTCGCGTCGCGGCGACGCCGCTCAGTCTTTCAGAGGCTGATCGTCGAGCAGACCCGCGCGGCGCTCGAAATCGGCGGCAATCGTCAAAAGCTCCGCGCGGAGGGCGCTGGAGCAGCCCTCCGCCAGCATGCGCAGCCGTTCGGCCTGCTGGCGCAAGAACGCCGCTTCGTTCTGACCGATTACCATCGGCTTAGCTCCGGCCTGGTTGCGGATAGGCCAGAGATGGCGGGCGAATGCGGCGCCCGAGCGGTGATTTCGCGCAGAGGCATGGTCATCGTGTGATGGGATAGGACGATTCGCCGCCTTGCCATCCAGAATTCGACCAAAAGCGTCATTCTCAACCGGAGCATCGTGGGCCGGGGCGGCAATCCGCAAATTCGCAGAGCGCCTGATTGTGGCAAAGTTTCCTCCCCGCGCCATAGAAAAACCATCGAAATCGCTATAAGGGGATCAAAGGGGGTGGGGGATGAACAGGGTCGAGCAAGTCAGATACTACCGCGAGACCGCCGCCAAGCTGCGCGAGATCGCAGCCGCGGTCCTCGATCCCGACGTGAAGAACGAGCTTTCGGGCATCGCCGCGAAATTCGCCACCTTGGCAGCCTGGGCCGAGAATCAGCGCCACGATTGCACGGAGTGAGCGGACGCGCCGGAGCGTCTCAGGAACGCTTGGCCGCGCGCGCGGCGCCCGGCTCGGTGGCGGCGGCGATCGCGCGCAGCTCGTCGCGCAGCATGGCGATGTGAAGGCGCAGCGTATAGAGCGGATTGCCGTAAGCAACCGGCACGGCGAGGCGCTGCACGCTCGCCTCGATGCGGTCGAGCTCGGCGAGGCGGCGCGTCAATTCCTCGGGCGAGGGCCGTTCGGCCGCGCGCCACTCGATCGCCTGCAGCGCCCTGTACCAACGGTTGATGCGCGAGCGCATGCGCCAGTCATAGGTCGGCGGGATGATCCGGAAGAGCGGGTAGGCGAGCGTGATCAGAGGCAACAGCAGGATCTTCAGGCGATCAATCAAATTGGCCGCCCAGAACGGCAGATAGCGTTGCAGCAGCGACGGGCCTTGCTCGAAATAGCGCCGCGCCGCGTCGCTTAAAGGAAATTCGAGAAAGTTGCGCGAGGGGAATTGGCCCGCCTCCTCGAAGAGCCCGGCATCGCCATGCAACTCCTTCGCAGTCCGAAGGAACAGCTCGGCGAGAGCGGGGTGGAAATCGTCGCGCACCACGAGATTGGCCGCGGCCGCCAGCAGCGCGGTGTCGGCAGGCGGCAGATCGGCGGTAAGATCGACCGCGCCTTCGGGCAGCAACAGCCGCGACAGAAAGCGGTGCTGCAGCGCATAGGCCGGGGCGCGGTCAATGGCGACGAGCTCGATCCCCGGTGCGGCCAACAGCTCGTGCACCTCGGCCGCACGCGCGCCCATGACGAAGAAAGCGGCATCGAGCCTGCCGTGCTCCAGCGCCTGCACGGCGTCCTCGCCGCCCAGCGATTCGATGTCGAGATCCTTGCGCCCGAGCCCGTTGTCGCCCAGCAGCTGCAGCGCGAGCACGCGCGTGCCGCTGCCTTCCTGGTCGATGGCGACGCGTTTGCCTTTGAGATCGCGCAGGCGCTTCAAGCCGAGCGTCGTGCGCGCGAAGATCCAGACCGGCTCGAAATAGAGACTGGCGAGCGAGCGCAGATGCGGCGCGTCGATATCGATGCTGCTGCCGCTTTGCACGAAGCCGATATCGGCGCGTCCGTCCTCGATCATGCGGACATTGTCGGGCGCGCCGCGCGTGAGCTCGAGCTTCACCTCGATGCCTTCCTGGGCCAAGCGGTCGCGATAGGCGCGCGCATACCAGAAATAGACGCTCGACTCCGGGCCGGCCGCCATCACGATGTGCCGCGGCGGCGCGGGCTGGACGAAGTGGTAGCTGATGGCGAGCGCCACCAGGGTGACGATGAGTGCGGGGGCGAAAATGCCCAACCGCGTGCGCCAGGCGCGGTGTGCGGGCGCGTTTTCGGGGCTAGCGGACATGACGCGCGCGGGGCAAGTCCGCGTCGAAACCGCCCGGTCGATCGCTCAAACGCCCCATCTCCACCCTCGTCCGGCCCGAGAGGCCGGTCCGGCGACTATAGCCCAGGCGCGAGGCTAGAACTTCACCCTCTCGCTCGTCGTCAGGGTAGTGTTGCTGGCGACCCCCGGCGCGTGCGCGAAATTGTAGACGACGTATTGCTCGACGTATTCGTTTTCCGCGGTTGAGCCGTCGACCGGTACGATCACCTTGTAGCCGAGCAAGGCAGCATGACTGCCGGTATAGAGCACGGCGCCATTGGCCGCGGTGCCGACCACGATCACCGTCTTGATGCCTTTCTCGTGCAGAATCTTGTCGAGATCGGTGTCGATGAATTTGTCGGCGTGCGCATGCACCCAGGGCTCGCTCGGCAAAGGCGCGATCTGGGCCCAGATATCCTTGGGCGTCGCCTTGCCGGCCGTGCTGAAGATCACCGTCGCATGCGCGGTGCGCGCCCGCTCGAGCATTTGCTTCATCGCCGGCAGCGAGGCGACGCAGCGCGGCCTGACCTTCTCGTTGCAGATCGGCGGAATGAAATCGAGCATCAGCAGCGCGGTGGTCTTGGGATCGACCGTCACCTCCTTCAATTGCGGCGCCGGCTCGACCTTCACCTTCGACCAATCGTCGATGATCGTGCCGGCTTGCGCGGCGGACGCCGCAAAGCCTGCCGCGAGGCCGATGCTCACGAGTGCGGCCGCGGCGAGCCGGCGATCCCACATGCTCATTTCTCTCCCTCCCCTGCGCTGCGCCCCCGAACAAGGGCTCGACGCCGGAACCACCCGGCGCCCTTTGCGGTGCAAAGGCTAACGGCTTTGCGGCCGGCCGGGAAGCCTCGAAGCCGGTTTCTCGCGGATAGGGGATGGCGCGAAGAGCGCCGCGAGGAGCTGCGGCGAGGGAGGGGCATTGCGTTATGATCGCGAAATCGAACCCGCCCGGAGCGCATGGCCCCCCCGTGACCGACTATCCCGATTACCGCCCCTTCCTGCCTTCGCCCGCGCAGTCGAAAATCGCCGGGCCGACGGCGCGCGCCCATGCCGAGGCGCGCCGCCAATCGCCGCGCGGCAAGGAGTTCTTCGCCTCCTGGGCGAAGCTTCTGGCCGAGCCCTTCAAGGGCATCACCACCGACGGCCAAGTCGTGCCCGGGCTCTTCACGCTTGCGCCCGAAGGCGCGCCGGTCGCGGCGATGATCGATGCGGCGCGGCGGCTCTTGGGTCTGATGAGCGCCAGCGAGCGCCAGGCGAGCTGCTTTCCGGTCGAATCCGAGACCTGGCGGCGCTGGCAGAACACCGAGCTCTTTCTCGAGGATTACGGGCTGCGGCTCGAAGAGACCGGCGATGCGACGCGCGAGGCGGCGATGCAGGTCTTGCGCGCCAGCCTCAGCGCCGAGGGCCTGAAGCGCTCGCATGACGTAATGAAGCTCAACCGCTTCCTGGGCGATCTCGTCGGCGCGCCGCAGATCCTCGGCGAGTGGAGCTATAATTTTTGCCTCTTCGGCGAGCCGTCTTTGCGCGAGCCCTGGGGCTGGCAATTGTTCGGCCATCATTTGAGCCTCAATTGCTTCGTCTTGGGCGGGCAAATGGTGCTGAGCCCCGGCTTCTGGGGCGCCGAGCCGTCTTACGCCGATACCGGTCCGTTCAAGGGCACGGTTCTGTTTCAGGACGAGGAGCGCGAGGGCCTCGAGCTGATGCGCCTGCTCTCGCCGGCACAGCAGCGCAGCGCCATTGTCGCGCATGCGATGGTCGGCGGCGATCTGCCGCCCGGACGGCGCCATTTCGCCGACAATCTCCATCTCGGCGGCGCCTATCGCGACAACCGGATCATCCCCTATGAAGGCATCGCGGCGAAGGAACTCTCGGGAGCGCAGCGCGGCAAGCTTGTCGAGCTCATCGGCCGCTATGTCGCGCCGCTGCCCGAAAGACCTTTCGCCAAGCGCATGGAAGAGATCGAGCGCCATCTCGATCAAACTCATTTCTGCTGGATCGGCGGCTGCGCCGAGGACAGCACCTTCTATTACCGCATCCAGAGTCCCGTCGTGCTGATCGAGTTCGATCATCATATCGGCGTGTTCCTGACCAACGCCGAGCCGGCGAAGTTCCACGTCCACACCATCGTGCGCACGCCCAACGGCAATGATTACGGCCGCGACCTGTTGCGGCTGCATTACGAGCACTCGCCGCATCACCGCAAACAGCGGTAGGCGCGCTGCAGAAGCAACCTGCGCCCTTCGACTGCGCGCTTCGCGCGCGCTCAGGGTGAGGAAAGATGGTTGATGGCACGAAGAAAAGCGCCTCATCCCGAGCGAAGTCGCCCTTCGTCAAGCTCAGGGGACGCACGGCCGCTTTCCAGCGAGATGCGCAGGTCCACCCTATCGCCCCCATTCACCGGGCCTTAATCGCGTCCGGCCTATAAGGCAGGCTCCTCCCGCCGGGGCCGCGCCATGCCGCTCAGCGACGACATCAAGGACCTGATCGAGCACGACAATGCCTGTGCGCGTCGTCTGCTGCACGGCATCGTCGCCGAGGCGCCGCACTCGGTCGAAGCGCGCTTCCTGCTGGCGCAGGCCTATCTCCGGCGCATGGAGGTGGAAAAGGCGCTGCCGCTCTATTTGGGCGTCATCGAGCGCGACCCGAAATTGCCCGAGGCGCGTCACGCTGCCGCCTATTGCCGGCTCGTCTCCGGCGATTACCCGGGCGCGCTCGCCGCCTATCGCGAGGCCTTTCAAAAGCTCGGCACGGTCTACGCGCTCGGCATGAGCGCGCTGGTGCTGCATCGCATGGGGCGCGTCGCCGAGGCGGTCGCGACGTACGAGAAATTTCTGAAGGTCGCGCCGCCAGCAAGCCCTTCGGTGCCTGCCGTCTTGCAGGGCATGGTCGCGGCGCTGCGCGACGGCGGGAAGGCGCTCGCCGCCGAGCATTATGCCCATGACTTGCTCGAGCGCTTCCGCCGCGATCCGGTGGGGCTCGCCCTGCCGCTGATCGATCGCAACAACGCCCTCGATTTTCACGAATGGTGGCGCTGGGAGGACAAGGCGCATTTGGCGCGCGCGACGCGGCGCTTCGCCGCGCGCAGTCCTGCTCATGCGCGCTTTCCCGAAAGCTTCGTCCTGCCAGAGGACCGCGCCGCGCTGACGGGCTTCGCGCTTGCCGAGCCCGGCGTACTCTTGATCGCCAAGCCCAAGAACGGCACGGGCGGGCAGGGGATCGTGGTCACCGCCGATCTCGGGCGCATCGCCGGGCGCGACGATGTCGTGGTGCAGCGCTATCTGAGCCGGCCCTTTCTCGTCGAGGGGAGGAAGGCGCATCTGCGCATTTACTGCCTCATCACCGCACCAGCGCCGCTGCGCGCCTATGTCTATGGCGAGGGCATCGTGCGCTTTGCGCCCGAGCCTTACGATCCGCGGCCCGAGGCGCTCGCCAACAACGCGATGCATGTGACCAACACCGCGCTTCATCGCGGCAATCCGGCGCTGGTCGTGAGCCAGGATGCGCGCCGCGAGGATGAAGGCCATGTCTGGAGTCTCTCGGCCTATCTGAAGCGCCTGAGCGCGGCGGGTGGCGACGGCCAGGCCGTGTTCCAGAAGATCGAGCGCCTCATCGCCTGGTTCGTGCGCATGGTGGCGTCCGAGGGCCTGTTCGAGCACCAGGCCAAAGCCGCGCCGCCGCGCGCCTTCACGCCGAAGCTCTTCGGCCTCGACGTGCTGATCGATCGCGATGGCGAGCCCTGGCTCATCGAGATGCAGGTAAAGCCCGCAGCCGCGGGCTCGCCGTTGGTCGCTCGCATCAATGGCGAGTTGTTCGCGACCGTCTTGCGCATGTCGACCGGCGTGCTGATCCCGGAGACGCTGCCGGCCGCCGAGCGCGCGAAGCTCCTCGCCGATCCGCGCGAGGTCGCAAGGCGCGAGCGCGCGCTCGAAGAGGCCGAGCGCGGCCTCTTCCGGCCGCTCGATCTCTCGGCTTAGGAGCATCGGCTGCTCCCCTTGCTGGCGCTACGTCACTGCGCCAGGATCGATGCAAGTTAAAGCTTGTCCGCCCTTCCGCGCCGAAAGGTGTCGTGGCAGCCGATGCAGACTTTGGTCACGGTGCGGTACTGATCGCTGATCGCGCTCGCATTGCCCGATGTCGCGACCGAGGACAGCTTCGCGGTTTCCTCGCCAAGTTTCTTGGCGTTACCGACGAACTCGTCCCATTTCTGCCAGATCGCCGGCTTCGCGTCGGTGATCCCTTTGTCGCTCCCGGGCGGAAATAGACCGGATATGCGCGGCGAATCCTTGCTGATCCGATCGGCATCGGCGGCGATCGCCGGCAAATCGCGGTTGGCGCGAAGGCGTTTCGAGATGCTCTTCATGCTCTGCGACATGTCGCCCATCAGGTCCATCCGGTCCTTGGCGACGCCGGTCGCGCCCTCATGCGCCAAGCCGGAGGCGGCGAACACGACGAGAAGGGAAGCCGTGCAAAGGGCAAGACGAGGAAGCGGAAGCGGAAGCATGAGTTGGCCCTCAAAGGAGTTTCAAGCGCATGAAAAGCATGAACGACGCCGGCGTGCCGCCGCCATAAGGGGTGCGCAAAGCATTCGGCAGGACATCGAGAGTACCGACCCCGCCGAAGCCCAGCTTCAAATGCTCGACGATGGGGATGTCGTAGATATAGCCGAGGCTGAGTTCATTCACCGTGAAGCTCCGCCCGGCCAGAGGCGAGGGCGTCTCGAACAGCTCGTCCTCCTCGGCGCGTTCGATGCGCCCGAAGATCGTATGGGTTTCGTGCAAGTTGACGGCGCTCTCGATGAGAAAGCCGTTCAGGTCCTGGCCGGGATCATCCATCTTGCGGCCCCAGGCGAAGGTCGTTGCCCAATTGTTGTCGCCGAACGGCAGGTTGTAGATTGCGGATAGGGTGAGGCGCCGCTCGTGAGTCGCCGGCGCGAGCTGCTCGGGGCTTTTGAGATAGCCATAGCTCGCCTGGAGCGACCAATTCGCGCTCGGGTTGAAGCTGATCCGGCCAGAGGCGGAGTCAAATTTTGGCGAATCGATGTTCCAGCGGTTCTGATCGGGCTCGCGGCCGTTGAAGACAGAGCCTTCGATCTTCCATTGATCGACGACGATGCCGACGGTGGCGACGCCATAGGTGATATGCGTCGAATCGAGCCAATGATGGGTGATCGGTGCTTGAGGATTGTCCTCTCCCGAGAAGCGATGCATGAAAGCGGGCGGTCCGAGCGCAGGCTCGCCGGGGATGCCGAAATAGACGAAAACCGAATCGCGTTTCGACAGCGGCTGGCTGTAGGTCGCGGCCAGCTCCATGAAGAGATCGTGCGGATGCTGGCGATCGATCAGCGGCGTGTGCCCATCCGCGGTTTCGCCGGTTTGCAACAGCAGCGGATAGCCGCGCTTGCCCATCAGCGGATCGAGCGACAGCATCGCCCGCAATCCGAGCGTGCCCGGGCCGAGCGGCCGCTGGCCCATGGCCATCCCCATGCTGTTGCTGAACCATTTGGTGCCGCCGCGCGGACCGCCTTGATGGTCGTAGATGCCATTGACGATGCCATGGAACATCCACATCCAGTCGCCGGCCATGACCTGCGCGCCCTCGTTGGGAGTCGATTCCGGCTGCCAGCTCGTTCCCGAGGCTTCACGCGACATGAGATAGGGTCCGTACATTCCCTGCATCGGCCCCATGCCCATCTCGTCATCGCCGCCCATGTTCATACCTGGCATGCCGGGCATGTCATCCATGGAGCCGCCCTTCTCGCTCGGCGGTGCCGGCTCATCGGCATGCGATGCGAGCGGCGCAACCGCCACGGCCGCGGCGAGGGCGGCGCGGCGCGATGCGCGCCAGACCGAACGATTTCTCATACCCGATCACTCCCATCCCTGAATGCGCTGCTGCTGCGTGGCAGCGGGCCGATTTGAAGCGCCTTCGGACGCGCTTAACCTCCTCGCCGATTGACGGGCGAGGTTTGCTTCAGGCGATGGGTCTGGGGGGAGAGGGGTCGGGTACGACCGAGCGGCCGGTAAGGCGCGGCAATGGCTCGGCGTGGATGAGATAGGCGATTTGCCGGGGCGCCCTCAGGGCGGCCGGCGCATCGGGCAAGGTTGGCACGACGGCGCAGCACGGGCACGCAAGGCAGGCCGCCGCGTCTGCGTCCGCGGCATGGCGATGCTGCCCCGGCGTACCGGTTTGGGCGGCATGGTCGCAAGCTTCGCCGCTGAAAGCGAATGCAACCCCGATCGTCCCGCCGAGAAACGCGACGGCAATAAAAACGCTGAGGATCCGGCGCGGCCAGCCATGCATCGTGGCCACAGCCTATGGAAGCGGCAGTTTTTCTTCAAGAGTTCCATCGCCGCTCGCCGCTCCGACTCATGCATGCGGCCGCGCGCGGCTAAAGCCGCCGGGCACTCGCTCGCGCAGGGCCGAGGGGCGCTTGCTCCATTGCCGCAACAAGGTCTTTCGCGCCAACCCCCCAGCTGGAGAGCGCCTTGATGGCCTGCGTGAGCGGAATCGCGACGGGATGCACCCGCTCGGGGCTAAGGATATAGATGGAGCCGGCAAAGGGCGTGGGCACGGAAGGAACGAAGACGGTCGATCGTCCGTCGGGAAGCGCCTCGATGATGAAGGCCGGAACGAGAGCCTCCTCGATCTCGGCGAGCGCCGGCTTCCATGCTTCGTCCTGACCGTGTCCCGCCAATTGCTGCGCGAGGCCGCGTATGCTCGCATAGCCAGGAAGCCTGCGAAATGTCGAGTTCTCGATGCTCGCCAAAGCCGTTCGACCATGGCGGGTTCGCGCTGAAAGGCCGA
This sequence comes from Allostellaceae bacterium, assembly GCA_035277525.1. Taxonomy (GTDB): domain Bacteria; phylum Pseudomonadota; class Alphaproteobacteria; order ATCC43930; family CGMCC-115725; genus CAIKMD01. The sequence goes on along the minus strand of DATEKH010000040.1, from coordinate 9,024 downwards.
CGATGAAACAGACGATCAATACCACCAACAAGGAACCGATCTCTTCCCCTGGAAGCCATGCAGGCAGGAGCGTTGCGATGGGGCGCACAAGAGCTTTCAGCGAGCTCATGGCCTTGAGGAGCAGCAGGATCGCCAAATACACCGGAGCGAGGACGAGCAGCCCGCCGACCAAGGCGCTCCCGACGAATTTGAACAACCTCATCTTCGCCTCGACACCACGACAGCGATTGCCGCTCCGTCGCCGCATCAAAGACGGCAGGACGCGGCGATCCGAAGATCGCCCGCAACGCGAACACGGACGAGCACCTAGTCCTATTCGTTCTGCTTGGGCGAGCAACATACCCCGGATCGTCGAGACGCTCGGCTTAATCCCTGTATCGACGCTGCAGCACCGATGGTCCCCTGCGTCGAGGACGGGCCGGTCGCCTTTACGCCGGCGCCTCGGCCTCGGTGCCCGGCTTTGGGCCCTGCGGGAGATAGAGTCGGACTGTCGTGCCTTGACCGGGCACGCTCTCGATGCGCGCCGTGCCCCCCGAATGTCGTGCGAAAGCACGAACCTGGGAAAGGCCCAACCCCGTTCCGCCAGTGCCATGCTTGGTCGTGAAGAACGGCTCGAATGCGTGCCGCAACAGGTCAGCGCTCATCCCGGCGCCCGTGTCGCGAACGGCCAACATCACATAGCGGCCTGGCTCCATGCCCGGCTCGTCGATCGCCTCCGGCCGCACGACGAAGTTCCTCGTCTCGATCACCACTTTGCCGCCGTCCGCCATCGCGTCCCGCGCGTTGGTGACGAGGTTCAGCAAAGCTGCCTGGAGATGAGCCGCCGCGACGTCCGCGTCGTCGGGCTGCGCTGCCAGATCCATTTCTACGCTGACGCGCTCGCCAGCAGCTCCCCGGAGAATTTCGGCTGTATCCCGAATGAGCCGATTGAGATGGATCATCTCCGCTCTCGGCCGATGGCGGATGGAGGCAAGCAGCTGCTCGATGATCTGCTGTCCTTCGAGTGCAGCCTCTTCTGCTTCCTCGACTCGGTGCGCGACAGCGCCCGAATCATGAGCCTCCTTGCGGATGAGCCCTAAGTAGCCAAGAAAACACCCGACGAGATTGCGCAACTCATGGGCAACACCGCTGGCGATCCGATCGAGCGCGTCGAGAGCGGCCTCGCGGCTTGATACGGTATCCCTGAGACCAAGCTCTGCCGTCTTGATCGCGTTGATGTCGATACAGGAGCCGATATAGCCAAGGAAGGTGCCATCCGGATCGAAGCGTGGCACGCCGTTATCGAGTATCCATCTGAATTCGCCGTCCGCGCCCCGCAGCCGGTACTCCATTCGGAACGGGGTGCGTCGGTCGAAATTCGCGGTGTAGATGTCGAGGCATCGCTCCAAATCATCCCGGTGAACGCCGCTGGCCCAGCCGTCTCCCAGCTCCTCGCCCATTGTTCTTCCCGTGAAGTCGAGCCAGGGCCGATTGAACCAGGTACAGCGCTTGTCCGGCCCAGACACCCAAATCATCACGGGTGCGGCATCCATGAGACGCTCGAAGGACAGTTGAGCGTCCAGAGTCGTGGGTTTTTCCACAAGCCCCTCCTATCGGATCCTCTACCATAAAACGTTCGGAGCGGGCTCGTCAGCGGTGCGTCGTCAACCCTCATTCGGGGCAATTCATTTGTCAAAGCCCAGGGAAATACCTGATTGGCATGGCCACCGTGCTCCATGGCATCAAGCACGCGAGATTGAATTGACTGTCTCGGGGCGGTTGCCGGTGCGGCCGATTTGGCAGCTTGGTTGTGTGCGTGGCGTCACATCAAGTGCATCTCGGGGAGACATAAGCGGTGGGATCCTTGAAACTCCGAGTCTCTCCCCAATCGGCCTCGGATGCGATGAAATCGCTCGATGTCAGTCGGCCGGCGAGCGTGCAATCCGCTGACAGGCCGGCGCGCGACCGCGCTCGCAAGGCGGGCCGCGCGAATAAGACCGATTTCCGCGGTTTCATCAAGGACGCGCCGGTTCCAATCGCGATGCTCGACCGGGAAATGCGTTACCTCGCCGCGAACCGGCTTTGGCTCGAGACGATCCGCCGCGGCGAAGGCGATGTGATCGGACGCTCGCTTTACGAGGTCGCTCCCGACACGCCTCGGCTCTGGAGGGACCTGTATCGCCGCGGCCTCGCCGGGGAAACGCTGCGGGCCGATCAAGATCGTCTTGAGCGCCCCGATGGACGGACGGAGTGGGCCCGGTGGGAGGTCCGTCCTTGGCATGACAGCCGCGGCACGATTGGAGGCATTGTCATCCGTTTGGAGAACGTGACCGCCAAAGTGGAGGCCGAGGAAAAGTTCCGCAAGAAGGCCGAGGCCCTCTCCCGGCTGCACGATGCCGGTTGGCGTTTGCGACAGGCGCGAAGCCTGCGGGACGGGCTGGACGAGCTGCTCTTGGCCACGATCGATCTGCTCGGCGCGAAAATGGGGAATATCCAGCTCTTCGATCGCGCGGGCAAAGTGCTTCGTTTTGCCGCCCATCATGGGTTCAAGCAGGATTTTCTCGAATTTTTCCGTGAGGTCTCCGCCGATGATGACACGGCCTGCGGCAGGGCGTTGCGCACCGGCAAGCCCGTCGTGATCGAGGACGTCGAATCGGATATGTCCTTCGAGGAATTTCGCGCCATCCGGCGTGCCGCCGGTTATCGCGCCGTCATTTCGGCGCCGCTGGTCAATCCCCGCGGCAAAGTGCTCGGAATGCTCTCGGTCCATTTCGGTTCGCCGCACCGGCCGAGCGATATGGACCTTGAGCTGCTGAGCCTCTACTTGCGTCGAACCGCCGATTTCATCGAGCGCTTCCGGTCTGAAGAAGCACTGCGCGAGAGCGAGGAGCGGCTGCGTCTCGCCCTCGCGGGCAACCGAATAGCGCTATTTGACTGGGATAGAAGAACCGGCGCCTATGTTTGGAACGATGAAACCTACCGCTTGTTCGGGTATCGCGTCGGCGAAATCGTGCCGAGCCGTGCCGCATGGGCGGCGCGCGTCCACCCGGATGACCTCGAGGTGGCGTTGACCATGGCTGAGCGCACGATGCGCGAGCAGAGCGATTATCTGAACGAATACCGCATCATTCACCCCGGCGGGGACGTGCATTGGCTGCGATCGCGCGGGCGGTTCCTCTACGATAAGGACGAACCGGTTCGCTTGATCGGCCTCGTCGAGGACGTCACCGAGGCGCGGCAGCAAGTCGAGACGCAGCGGGTGATGGTCGCCGAGCTGCAGCACCGCACCCGCAATTTGATGGCGGTCGTGCATTCGATCGCGCATCAGACCTTGAGCACCGCGGCATCGCTTCAGGATTTCGAGGAGCGCTTCGATCGCCGGCTCCGCGCATTGTCGCGCGTGCAAGGCCTTTTGTCGCATCCGAGCAACGACGTGATCACCCTCGGCGCACTCGTCGTTATGGAACTCGAGGCCATCGGCTCGGAGGCCTTCGCCGATCGAATCAGCTTTGGCGGCCCCAGGGTGCCGCTACGCAAGAGTGCGGTGGAGATACTCGCGCTCGCCATCCACGAGCTCGCGACCAATGCGCTCAAACATGGTGCGCTCGCGAGCGATGCGGGCCATTTGTCCGTCGTCTGGCGGACCACGGGCAAAGGCGCGAAGCGGGAGCTCGATTTCGAATGGGTCGAGCGTGGCATCGCGGCCGACGGCGCCGATGCCAGCCGACGCGGTTATGGGCGCGTGCTGATCGAGGAGGCGCTGCCTTATTCGCTCTCGGCGCAAGCGAAGTTCGAGCTGGAGAGGAGCACTCTGCGTTGCGTGATAAGTCTTCCGCTCACGACGACCGGCGCCGGCGAGATCGCCGGTTGACACCGGAGGGAATATCCGTCGCCGGCCGCCACGTCCTGTTGGTCGAGGACAATTTCCACATCGCCAAGCTCACAGCGCTCATTCTTCGGAACGCCGGCGTCGAGGTCGTCGGCCCGGTCGGGACCGTCAAGGATGCCTTGGCCCTCATCGCGAAAGCCGAGCGCATCGACGGTGCCGCGCTCGATATCAACCTACGCGGTGAGACGGTCTATCCGGTCGCCGACGCGTTGCGCTCCATGGGCGTGCCGGTCCTGTTCACAACCGGCTACGATGCGAGATCCGTCAAATCCGGTTACACCGACGTGCCCTGCCTGCAAAAACCAGTCCCGATCGAGCGCTTGATCGAAGCTCTTTTCGGATGAGGCGCGATGGCTTGGCTGCTCGGTCGCGGCTTGGCCGAGAGCGGCTCGGATGCGGAACCCGAGCCTTCGCCGATCCCCTCCGACGAGCGAGCTGTTCAATCGCAGCGACCCTCGGAGCCGGGCTCCGAGGGTCGCGAGCGTTGCAAAGCGGAAGCGCGCTTCCGCGTCGACGGGTTTAGTTAATCGAGCGTTACCGGCTCGAGCGCCTGGCTTCCGCGCTTTCCTGAGTGCAGCGAGGATAGGAGCTGTGCTCTTCCACCGCCGCACGGGTGATGTAGTGACGAAAATCCTCGGCGCGGAAATCGCGCGCCTGATCGAGGAAAGCCGCCGACTGACCGCACAGCGTCGCGACCGGCGTGTTGCCGGCGCCAAGCGCGTATTGGTTGGCGAGCTTCGTTTGATAGCGGTCGAAGGCATCTTCCGCGTGGCGGCCTTCGAGCTTGCGGAACCAGTCGATCAGCGCGTGCTGGTAGGAAATGATCAGCGCGCGATTGCGGTTGACGAAAGTGCTATAGGAGCTGCTGTGGCAGGTGTCGCTCAGCACCATCAGCTTCGCCTGATAGCGCATCGCCTGTTCGGCCTCGGCCTGATCCGTCCGATAGCATTGCGGCGCCGCGCTGGCCGTCGCCGCTACGCCCATCAGAGCGCAAGCGATTAACCCTGCTTTGGTCATGACACCCCACCCCTGGTGCTGGTTTCTACCAAATGCGATTCTATCCCCTTGTCTGTAAAAGTGCCGTTAGCGCCGGAAAAGAGCAAGAACTCTTGTCGAGTCGCGTCGATCAATTCGCCGCGTTTTCACGGGCGATCATCTCCGCCAGGATGCGGCGGGCCTGGAGCTGGGCGGTGTCGGCGTTGATGTCGATAAGGCCGTCGAGCGAGGAGCCGTGCAGCTTTTTCTGCTGCGCCTCGATCATGGCCTTGTCCTCGAGAAAGGTCGCGACCGTCCCCTCATAGACGAGCTGCGACATCGCCTCGTCATCGAGCTTGAAATTGCGCGCCCAGCCGAAGTGATAGTGGCAGGTGGTCTCGGTCTCGGGCGTGATCATATGGGTCGACCAGATCGAGACGCCCTTGCTGCGGTCGCCTTCCGGCGCGCCGGTGCCGGCGGGCGCCGCGCCCACATCCATGAAGACAAGCGAGGGCGGGCGCCAATTGGCGAATTGCCAGCGATCGATTCTGCCGTTGTAGCCGCCCGCGGCGGCAAAAAGCGGCGCCGGCTCGAAATCGAGCATCCAGCGGCCGACGCGGATGCCTTCGGGCGAACGCTCGGTCTTCACCGGCGTCGTCGCCTCGCGCGGATCGCCCGCCAGGGTCTTGGGATGGAGGTAGCTCACATGGCTGAAATCGAGAAGGTTATCGACGAGCAACTGACCCGCGGCCTCGAGGCGCATATAGCCGGGCGTGAGCTTCCATTCCGGGCTCGACAACCAGGGCAGCGGCGGGATCTTCGCTTCGTCCGCCTTGGCGGGATCGCCCATCCAGATCCAGACCGTGCTCCATTTCTCGACGACGGGATAGGCCCTGACCTGTGCACCTGGCGGGATCAAGGGCTGCACCGGCACTTCAATGCAGCGCCCGGTGCTGTCGAATGTCAGGCCGTGATAGCCGCATTGCAGCGCGTCGCCCTTGACCTTGCCGCGCGATAAGGGCGCGGCGCGATGGCAGCAGCGATCTTCGAGCGCCGCGGCCTTGCCGCTGGCGCCGCGGAAGAGCACGACCTCGTCGCCGATGATGGTGCGTGCGATCGGATCGCCCCGCAGATCCTTCGACCAAATCGCCGTATACCAAGCGTTGCGCAAAAACATTCCCGCCTCCGCCGTTCTATCCCGCGTGCGACGATAAGCCCCTATGGCGGAGGGAGCAAGGCGAGCGGGCGGTGTCTAAGCGGCACGGCGGTGGTGATCGAACCGTTGAAGGCCTGACGCCCATGCCGGTGCTGCGCGCAGTGCTGGGCGCGCTCGGGCTCGCGGCGCTCGTTGCGGCGGGATGGATGGTTCATCCATCCGCGCGCGCCGCATGGGTTCCTCTGCGGCGATCGGGCGCGCACGCGATTGCGGCGCGCGCCACCCGCGGCGCTTTCGGCGCTACACCCCTTCGACGATTCGCATGTCGCGCTCGCAGGCGCCGTGTATCGCCTTGAGCGCCTCTTGATAAGCGGGGCTGTCATGGGCGGCGATCGCCTTCTCGACGCTGTCGAACTCGATCACCACGGTGCGCTGCGCAATCCCGGCTTCGTAAGTCTTGGTCGGGTTGCCGCGCGCCAAGAAGCGGCCGCCATTGGCCTGGATCGCGGGCGCGGCGAGCTTCGCATAAGCGGCGAGCGCGTCGGGATTCTTGATCGAGCGATAAAACGCAATCCAATAGCCTTTGGCCATGCTGCCCTCCCTTTGTGCTTCCTCATCCGCATACGGGACGCGGCAGACCGTATCGGTCAAGCCGCGCGCGCGCAAGAGCGCCGGGCGATGCGAGCCCTTATCGGCTCGGCGCCGCGTCCTCCGGCAGCGCCGAGGTTTGCGGATGCCGCGCGCTGCTTTTGTATTTCGCCAGGAAGGCGGTGAGCATGGCCGGGAAGCCCGCACGCGCCTTCGCCTGCTTCTTTGCCCATTCGTCGCGCGGCAGGAAGGACGGCTCGTAAGTCGCGTCGCGCGGCAGCTCGATCTCGAATCCGGCAAAAGCGGATTTCGGCTTCGCCGCCACGGGCTCGCCCTGGTGCTTTTGCAGATCGTCGAGCGTCTCCTGCATGCCGAAGCGGCAGAGATATTTGTCGTTGCTGCGCAGCTCCGAGGTCGTGCGCTCCATGTTGATCGCCGCGTTGATGGCGTCGCGGCGCTTGGCCTCGGGCTCCCCGGCGAGCGTCGCGAATTGCCCGCGATATTGCGCACCGATCACGTCGACGCGGTGGGACGGCGCGGTCGGATCGGCGCATTTGAAGCCGTCGGCATGCGCCACCAGCAGCGCATAGAGCGCAACAATGCCCGAGCTGATCTTGAAATCGGCAAATTGCGGATAGTTGGCGCCCAATTCCCAGAGCAGGCTCGCATAGATCAGCGGCACGATGATGCTGCGCCCGCTCAAGGTGCCGGTGCGGGTCCAGTCGAGCGCCGGCTTCAGATGCGCGCTGATCTTGGGATCAAGGATTTGCCGCGCCAAGGTGTTGTAGTCCTGCGCCGCGAGATCGCGGTCGAGCGCGGCGAGGAAGTCGCGCTGCTCGGGCGTGTAAGTGTCGGGCGCGGGCTGTGCCGGCGCGGCGGCTTCGGGCGCCTCGACGATCTGCACGGGCTCGGTCTGGGCCCGCGCCACGATCGGCAAGAGCGCACAGAGCATTGCGCCGAACAGCCACGCACCGGCACGGCGTTCCCCCGCCGGGCCGGAATTCGCCACGTCGATTGTCATCGCCTTCGCTCCCACACTGCCGAAGGAACGCTCAGTCTAGGCAGGCGAAGGAATCGAATGCGTTAACGCCGCCGCAACAAGCTCCATGTGCGGGGTCGGTAAGGTTGCCGCAAGCTTAACGCGGCGCGGCTTCGCGCCCATGCTGCCGAGGACTGCCCACCATGGTCATCCGGGACGTGTCGGGCTAGAAGAGGGACGCTTCGTCGACCGCTGGGCAAGCCCACGCCTCTATGGAGGCCAAGTTGAACTCCGATTCCCTGACACGCGGCGCGGATCTCGTATGGGGCTGGGCCGCGTCGTTCTTTCCGCATCTGGTGACGGCGTTCGTCGTCCTCGCCGTTGGCATTCTGATCGCGGGCTGGGCGCAGCGTGCCCTCTCGCGCTTTTTGGCGCGATCGGCGCATATCGATGCCACGGTGAAGCCGTTCCTCGCCTCGATGATGCGCTATGCGGTGCTCGTCCTCGTGATCATCGCGGCGCTCGCTCAGCTTGGGGTGCAAACGACCTCTCTCCTTGCCGTGCTTGGCGCGGCCGGTCTCGCCATCGGCCTTGCCTTGCAGGGGACGCTGTCGAATATCGCCGCGGGATTGATGCTGCTGTGGCTGCGCCCGTTCCATCTCGGGGATTTCATCGAGGTTTCGACCGTCGCCGGTGTGGCCGGCACGGTGAAGGATATCGGCCTCTTTACGAGCCAGCTCGAAACCTTCGACGGCTTGTTCCTCTTCGTGCCCAATTCCGCGCTATGGAATGCGCCGCTCAAGAACCACACGCGGAATTCGGGCCGGATCGTGAGCGTCAACGTCGCCGTGCCGGCCGCTGCCGATATCGAACGCGCCCGTCGGACTCTGCTCGAGCTGGTCGCGAAGGATCCCCGCATTCTCAAATCGCCTGAACCCGCCGTCTTCATCGACAATTTCACAGGCGGGAATTTTATCTTGAATCTGGTCTGCTGGGCCTCGCCGCGCGGCGCCGCCGCCGTGCAGCGGCTCGTCATCGAGAACATCCGAAACGCGCTTTTGGCGCTCGGCCCGGAATTCGTGCCCGCGCTGGTCACGCGCATGGTCCCGCCCGACACCGATCCCTCGCGGTTGATGGTGCCGACGCAAGGCTGACGCAGCGGCCGCTGCGCCTCGCCGCATCGATGCAATGAAGCTTGCCGCAAGGCTAGAGCATGATCTCCTGGGATGGAACCGTCTGCGTTGCGCGCGGACGAGGCGATCCGCCAGGAGCCGCGCGAAGAGCGTATCGGGCCATACGGTCGAGCGCGGCGACGAAGCGGGCGTCCGCCCGCGCGCAACCCGAAGGGCCGGGGGCTTTTGCGCCGTGCGTGCGTCGAAGGGCTCGCCCGTAGTCCCGCTACGCGCTTCGCCCTTCTCCTACTCACATCGCAAAAGCCCCTCGGCGCAGGCGCTTCAA